>JBNJGG010000172.1:0-5137 GCA_051747545.1 Halobacteriota archaeon
TCGAGCACGAGGAAGCACTCGAGGAAGAAGACGAGCGATACCTGCGGCACGAACGGCGGCACAGGTCCACCAGCCGGTCCATTCGGCTTCCCGACGAAATCGACAAGGACAACGTGAGTGCACGAATGAACAACGGCGTCCTGACCGTCACACTCCCAAAAGTCGAGGCCGAAGAGGCGCGCGACATCGAGATAGAGTAGACGCGTACACACCACACTTGTCCAGAGGCGGCGGAGGCGTGGTCGACTCAGACGCCGGCGTCGACGAGAGCTATCGCGGAGGATGACGGCCCCACGCGGTGGATGACGGCCCAACGCGGAGGAGGACGGCCCCCACGGCCCCACGTCGATAGGACACTCCGTCGCGGTGACTGGAAGTAGCTACTTGCGTATCCGGTTACGCACGCTCACCTCCCGGAGTGAGGAGGAACGAATCGAGACCCTCCTGAATAGCGCTCGCGAGCCGTTCGGAGTACGCTCAGAGCACGTCGTCGAGTTCCTCTCGCGTCACCTCGTCGAGGTGTTACTCGTCGCAGTCCCGCTATTCGTCGGCGTCGACCGGGATGTACGAGGAGGGTACGTTGGGGTCGTTCGAGTGGATTCACTCACCAGAGGGCGCTTCCCTGTCGGCGACTTCGAAGAGTCTATCGAACTCCGCCGGCAGGTCGTCTCGGACACGCTGCATCACGTCGCCGGGGACGAACTCGGCCAGATACCCGACGAACAGTTGCGCGTCGTAGTTCGCGTCGGGGGCCTCTTCGTGCTCGTAGTCACCCACGCGGTGGACGAAGTCTCGGTACGAAAACTCCTGCCCTGGCTCTGCTTCGAGGAGGAACCGATCGATTTCCATCGGGAGGTATTCGGCGAGCTCTCGGGCGGTGTCTGCGCTGAGACGTTCGCCGAGCGTCGTCAATATAGCCCGAGAAGCACGGACCGTCTCACCCTGTCCGGCGAGTTCGAGTCGATTCTGAACTTGGCCGGTGAATTCTTCGAACTTCATAATGGTACACCAGTTGGTACTCCGTCGGCCACCTAAAGCAACGGGGGCGAAGAGTAAATAACGAACCCCCCTTCGCTCACGCGGACGGAGACTCCGCCGGACGTCGAAGCTGGTCGCTCCGTCGAGCGAGGTATTCTAGACAGTATGGGCGATTCGACACCCAGGAGGCGCAGGCGATTCAGCGAAGAGAGAGACCGAGATGCAGGGCGCTCACGCTCCGAGCACGTCCTCGTTGACCTGTGCGAAGAGGGCGTCAAAATCGGGAGGGAGCTGTGAACGAACCTGTTTCAGTTCGCCACTCGGGACGACCTCGCTCACGAGGCCGACGATCGTTTCTGCGTGACTGAGTGCCTGCTGGTCGTCGGTTCCTTCGATGTCTGCAACTCTATCGAGGTACTCTTCGAAAGAGAATCGCTGACCCGCGTCGGCCTCCCGAAGGTAGCGGTCGATTTCCATCGGCAGCGGCCCCGCGAGGTCGTTGGCCTCCTCCGGTTGGAGGCGTTCGGCGAGCGTCGTCAGGACCGCTCGAATCGCACGGACTGCTTCTCCCTTGTCTTCGAGTTCGAGTCGATTCTGCACTTCCGTAGTGAAGGCTGCGTATTTCATGGGTTCTTCCGTGTGTGGACTGGCTCTTCGACGTCCCCGTATAGATTGGTCGTCACGATACTTGAGAGGTGGCTACCGATCACCCTCCCAGCCACCAGCCGAACCGCCGTTCCCAGAACTCTGCGTCCGGGGGCTTCTTGCTCTTCCCGTAGGTCTTGTCGTCGCGGATGCGCCTCTCGAGGACGTCCCGCGCCTGGTGAATCGCGTGGCTCGCACCGTACCCCTCACCGGACGCCATGAAGAGTCCCCGATCCGTGTAGAGCCGGATACGCGCAAGCAACAGGGGCGTCCCCCGCAACTTCTCGTCGTGTTCGTGGAGGTGGATCTTCGTGTCCAGCACGTTCATTCCACGGTCCATGTTATCGAACTTGTCGACCATGTCGATGACCTCGTCGTAGGTGATGTCGTCGAGGTACTCGGTGCCAAAAATCTGAACGCCTCGGTTGCCGCCTGCCTCCCAGGTGAGAGACCGGAGGACGTCGGTCTTCGTGAGAATGCCCCGTGGCTCACCGTCTCCACCGCTCACGACCAGTGAAGAGCCACCGACCGCGAACATCTCACTGACCGCCTCGTCTAGCGTCCGGGAAGGACGAACCGTTCTGACTGGAGATATCATGAGGTCTCTCACCGGAAGGTCGAGCATTCGCGCGAGTTCCCCCTCGCGGGCACCGAATCCCCCGTGTGACCGATAGCTACCGCTCGAACCATCGCCGCCATGTGCGTCGAAACCAGGCACGTCACCGCCCTGACTCTGATGGACTTTTCTGACCGCGAGGGTGGTCACGTCGTACAGACTGAGGATACCCACGGCATCGGCACCCTCAACGACCGGGAGGTGCGTAATTCGGTGTTCCCGTAGCGTGTGAAGTGCCTCTCCGAACGTCGTCTCCGGGTCGACGACCACGAGTTCGGAACTGTAAGCCTGACCCACCGTCGCGGCGTCGAGAAACGGGTGAACCTCCTCGAGGACGCCATCGACTGTGACGACGCCCGTCAACTGATCGCCATCGAACACCGGGAGGACGGGTGAATCGCTGTCGATCATCAGCTGTGCGACCTCGCGGATATCGTGATCCGGAGTGAGTTTTGGAACGTGCCAGACGAGCGACCCGACTTTCTCATCTGGGGGATGGTGTGAGTCGATGAGTTGTCGACGAGTGACGACGCCTTTGAACGCGCCCTCGTTCTGGACGACGACCCCCTTGAGTGTGGGATCGTCGAACGCTCCGGCTAGCTTCGAGACCGGCGTGTCCTGAGAGAACTCCCGATATTCAGTCGTGACGGCGTTGGAAATATCCATTGGCTGTGGTCCTCCGATTCGCGCAGGGGATCGACGCTGCCGACCACGGGGAGCGGTCGACCGAGCCTACCCCCTGCCCGCGTCGTATACAACGGCGGGGACCGTAAATATCCCCCTCGTACTTCGAGAGTCGCGTCCCCTCGGAGTCCCCGAACCAGCGTGTCGACAGTATCGGTCGACTCGTCCATAGTTCGGCTCTCGTGTGCGGCCATGAAGCGTTTTCCGTCAGCGACGGATCCTCCGCCACTGGAGCCAGCATTCGGTTCGTCCGAACGTGGCGTCACGACGTCGCGTCAGTCGTTCGCAGCCACTGCTTGAGTAGTTCGTTGACGTTGTAGAAGAGGACGCCCACGGTGACGAGCGTGGTAGCCAGGTAGATGAGAAAGCCCGGCGGGCCGCCGACTGTCGCTCCGAGAAGCGTGCCGGTGAGACCGACGAGAGTCAGTTCGAACCACGTCACAAGCACCCGCGAGAGGAGTCGCGAGCGTGGCAGGGACGGGGGTGACGACGAGCGAGGAGCGTCGGCGAGTGGCTCCCCGTAGTCGATTCGGTCGTCATCGCCCGCCCGCCTCGGGCGTTCGCCGGTCACGGTTCCGGTATCTGGTCTATCGGGTCGGGCATCGCTGTCGGTGTCGGCGTCGGTACCGCCCGCGCGAGCGTCTTCGGAGGCCATCAGTACGACTCCCCGGCCTCCACGGGGCCGCTGAACGCCGAGTAGAGAATCCCGAAGTAGAGGAAAACCAGCGGGAGCAACAACGCGGCACCGATGGACATGATATTGAGTGGAAGCGTCGAGACGATAGCGGAATCGACGGTCAGCCCTCCGACCCGGTCGAGGGTCGGGTACATCAGCGCGGCGACGACACCGACGAGAGAGAAGACGAGGCCGGCGGCAGCCACGAACGCGAGATAGTACCGGTCGCGACTCGTCGCCACCGCGTAGACGCCCGCGAAGAGGACGGTCACCACGACGAGACCTAGCACGAGCGGTGAGAAGAGTGCCGACCGGAGGAACGGTGCCGTGAGGTAGAGAGAGGCGAGCGCCGAGACCACCAGTACCAGGTACGTCACGATGGCGCGATGTCCAGTCGTTCGCAGGCCGTCACGGAGCGAACCGCGGGTCTTCAGTCGGAGGTAGGCGACACCGTCGACCACCGTGAGGGCCACGACGGTCAACCCGACGACGATTCCCGGGAGGGTGACGGTGGCCGTCGCTCCGAGCAACCAGTTCGCGGTGAACACGCCGAGGAAGAACGGGGCCGTGAGGCTGCCGACGACGAAGGCTCGCCCCCACCAGCGCGTCCATCGTTCGTCCGCACGCTGCTCGTACATTTCGGGCGCGAGTCCCCGGAGGATGAGCGCGCCGAGGATAGCGAACATCAACAGATAGTGACGGCTGAACAGGTTGGCGTAGACGGCCGGAAACGCGGCGAACAGGGCACCACCGAAAACGACGAGCCACACCTCGTTGCCGTCCCAGAACGGCCCGATGGCGGCGAGAAACTGCTCGCGCTCGTGTTCGTCAGAGCGGGTCGCGAACAGCGCACCCACGCCGAAGTCGAATCCGTCGAGGAACAGAAACATCCCGAGGATGAAAAACACCAGTCCGAACCAGAGGTCCGCGAGTGGCAAGTCGAGCAGGGGACCACTCGTGAGCCACTCGGCGTCAGTCATCGACGCTCACCTCGGAGGTGGCCGCCGCGTGGTCAGCGACGCCGCGGTCGGCAACGTCCGGTGGGCCTCCGCGGATGATTCGGACCAGCACGTAGGTGTACAGCGCGAGGAGACCGAGATAGACCACGGCGAATCCAACGAGCGTCGTCGTCGCCTCGGCCCCCGTGAGACCCGCGGAGACGCCCGCACTCGTCTTCATCACGCCCTGGATGACCCACGGCTGGCGGCCGACCTCGGTGACGATCCACCCGAATTCGACTGCCAGGATTCCCAGTGGCGTCGACGCCATCAGCGCCTTGTGCAGGAGGTCGTCCTCGAGGAGTTCACCGCGCCACCACCGGTAGCCACCCCAGAAGGCCAGCAGGACGAACCAGAAACCGAGTGCGACCATGATTCGGAATGCCCAGAAGACGATTGCGACCGGAGGCTGGGGCCCTTCGAACGATTCGAGACCCCGAATAGTCGCCTGCGGGTCGCCGCCGCTGGCGAGCCAGGAGGCACCACCCGGGATGCCGATACCGAATATCTCCTTTGCCCTGGGGTCGAGGACGTCCTGAA
>JBNJGG010000173.1:0-5123 GCA_051747545.1 Halobacteriota archaeon
AGTGACCCCAACGGAGACATTCAGTCGTACCAGTGGGACTTCGGCGACGGTGCGTCGACGGACGAACTGTCGAGTCCGACGCGGAGTCACACCTACGCGACACAGGGGTCCTACACGGTGACGCTCACGGTGACCGACTCGACCGGAAAGACGGACCAGGTGAGCAAACAGGTCGATGTCGCCGACAAACCGGAAGCGCCGACGGCGTCCTTTACGTTCTCGCCGTCGTCACCCACGACGGGTGAGTCGGTTACCTTCGACGCATCGGGGTCGAGTGACCCCAACGGGGACATTCAGTCGTACCAGTGGGACTTCGGCGACGGTGCGTCGACGGACGAACTGTCGAGTCCGACGCGGAGTCACGCCTACGGCACGCAGGGAACCTACACGGTGACGCTCACGGTGACCGATTCGACGGGCAACACGGACCAGGTGAGCAAACAGGTTGCAGTGGGCGAGACGGAGCAGCCACCCTCGGCGTCATTCACGTTCTCGCCGTCGTCACCCACCACGGGTGAGGCGGTTACCTTCGACGCCTCCGGTTCCTCGGACCCCAACGGGGACATTCAGTCGTACCAGTGGGACTTCGGCGACGGCGCGTCGACGGGCGAACTGTCGAGTCCGACGCGGAGTCACACCTACGGCACGCAGGGAACCTACACGGTGACGCTCACGGTGACCGATTCGACGGGTGCGACCGATTCCGCGAGCAAACAGGTGGCTGTTGGTGTGGCCGAACAGGAGCCGTCGGCGTCGTTCACGTTCTCGCCGTCGTCGCCAACTGCGGGCGACTCGGTGACGTTCGACGCGTCCGAAACCACTGACGCGGACGGAACTATCCAGTCGTATCAGTGGGACTTCGGCGACGGCGCATCGACGGACGAACTGTCGAGTCCGACGACGACCCATGCCTACGCCTCGCAAGGAACGTACTCCGTTACCCTCACCGTCGTCGACGACGCCGGCCTGTCCGACAGCGTCACGAAATCTGTCTCGGTCGAGAGCGACGACGACAATTCGGGCGACGGAGACGACGGAAGCGACGGTGACGACGGAGACGACGGAAGTGACGATGGCGACGGTGACGACGCGGGATACGACGGCTTCGAGGACGGGGATATAACCTCCGATCCCGAGTGGACCGTCGAGGGCACTGGGGGTATCCACACCGTCAACTACGACGCGCACACCGGTGAGCGGGGACTCGAACTGGCGGTCGACGGCGGCGACAGCCACAACACGTACCGCTTGAATCACCCGTTCGAGGGCGGCGTCCCCGAGGGGACGGTCTTCTCGACCTGGGCGAAGACGAACAGCGTTGGTCCCGCCGACCACCGGGTGTATCAGGTCGGAACCGGATCCGGGACCAGCGGGAACTTCGCGCACATCCGCTTCCGGAAGGGTGCCGTCCAGATAAACGGTGACGCGATGGGTGCACAGAACCTCTGGTCGAACCCGTCGGCGGACACCTGGTACAAGTTCGAGATGGAAATCCTCGGCGACGGGAAGGTTGACTTCCGCGTCCGCGACGAGGCGGGGGACGTGATCCGTTCGAACACGCTGCGCGCCTCGGCGTCGTCGGACTACGAGGAGGTCCAACTGTGGACCCGAGATGTCTCGGACAGGTACCCAACCGCCACCTTCGACGAGGTTCGCTACACCGTCCCCGAGCAGTCCGGCGACGACCCGCGGCAGGGGACGAACACGACGGTCGACGTGGTTCTCGAGGGCGCACCTGCCGGACTCCAGCAGTACAACCTCACCGTCGAATCGACCGCCGGGGCGACCATCCAGTCGGTCGAACCCGATCTCGTCGACGGCCGCGAGTTCGTCGTCTTCGACGATCCGGGCGACGCGAGGACTACCTTCGGCGGCGCTGACATCGGTGACACGGTCGGGAACTTCGAGGACTCGCGAACGCTCGCCACGCTGACTGTCGAGGGCGAGGTGGCAGCCTCGGACCTCTCGGTGACCGTCCACCGGTTGACCGACGACACCGGAGCGTCGATGGACGCTGGGCGGGTGTCGGTTCGGGTCGACGGGGCGAATCCGTTCGACGCGCCGATTGGTAACGGAGCGAATCCGCCCGCCGACCACGACGGTGACGGACTGTACGAGGACGTCGACGGCGACGGGTCGGCCACCTTCGACGACGCTATCTCGTTGGCTTTCGTCGACACCTCCTCGTTCACCACCGAACAAACCGAGGCGCTCGACTTCGACGGCGACGGCGACGTGGACTTCGACGACGCCATCTCGCTCGCCTTCAGCGTCTGACTCCCGTTCTTTCTGCGGTCACACCCGCTCAGTCTGCCTCAATGACCGCGACGCCGCGAACCGTCTGCGTCTCGTATCGCTCCGGCCACTCGATGTCGAGTTCGGTCCACGAATCGCCAGCGTCGGTGGTCACGAAGACGCCGTGGTTGTTCGCCGCGTAGAAGGTGCCACCCGTCGCACTTCGAGCGAGAACCGCTCGGAGTGTGCCCTCGCCGGTCGGGATGCCGCGGTCGTCCAATCGCTCCCAGCCCAGTCCGCGGCGTCGACGGTAGACGTAGGACTCCGCCGCCGACGGGGTGTGTGCCGACCGGGGGCCGCTGGCCGCAGAGAGGAGCACCGTCTCGGGGTCCTCGGCGTCGACGGCGACGCTCCAGCAGTAGCGATGGTCGAGATTGTCCTGCGGGTGGCTCCACGAGTTGCCGCCGTCGCGCGTCTCCGCGTAGCCGTCACCCGCGGCCGCCCACGCCCACTCCGGCGCGTCGGGGTGGGTCGTCAGACTGTGGTTGTCGAGTCGCGTGGTCGGCTGGCGGTCTTCCCACGTCTGGCCGCCGTCGTGTGTCTGGACGAGCGCGCCGGCCTCGATACCGACGTACAGGTGGTCGGTGTCGGCGGGGTCGACCTCTATCCAGCGGACGTGGTGGGTGGTCGGGCGCGGTGGGAAGTACCACCCCGTCGCCGAGTCGAGGTCGGCCAGACCCGATTTCTCGGTCCACGAGTCGCCGCCGTCGACGGAGTGGTACACGCGACTCGGTTCGGTTCCGACCCACACCTCGTCGGGGTCGTGGGGGTTCACCCCGACGGACATGACCGAGTCGGGGAGCGCTTCGGCACCGATTCGACCGAACGTCCCACCCCCGTCTTCGCTGCGGAAGAGTCCCGCTTCGAACGTTCCACAGAGGACGCGCTCCGGCGCGTCGGGCGAGACGGCGACGCATTCGAGGTCGTGGTCGGCGAGTCGCTCGGTCGTCGTCCAGTCGTCCGGTCCCCCTGTGGTTACGACGAGGGCGTCCCGGAGAGCGGCGTAGACGGTCGTCATCTGTTTCCGTTGGTGCCGAACGCACAAAAGTGTGGGACAGACTCTCGCTTCCTACTGAGTTGTGAAGCCGAACGCCGGCGAATTCGTCGATGGACGAGATGAAGTGGTCGTAGAGCGAGGGTGCCCCACCTCGTTCACCGAGCGTGCTACCCGGCGATGTCACGACGTTCGAACAGTTCGGCGCTGAGAACCACCAGGAGGCACGCGATGACGACGAGCACCGCCATCCCGGTCCAGTCCACCGTTCCTTCGACCAGCACCTCGCCGGGATCGATGTACCGGGTCAGCGAGAGGTCGCCGAGGAACTCGTAGTCGGTGTCGACCGTCAACGTGTCCAGCAGGTACATCACGAAGATTGCACCGATGGATGCACCGTGTGCTCGGCGCGTCCGCGAGAACAGTACCGACGCGAGGAGGCCGACTCCCGCGCACGCGATCAGGTACACCGTACTCACGCTGTGCAGGGTCAGCAGGTCACCCACGTCGATGGTCTCTCCGACGATGTCGACGAAGAACACGACGGCGAGCGCCGAGGCGCCGTTGACGACGAGGATGAGTGGGAGCATCGACAGGAACTTTCCGACCACGAGTCGCGTCCGAGAAATCGGGAGCGTCAGGACGAGGTCCATCGACCGGTGTTCTATCTCCCCGGCGATAGTCGACGAGGTGGCGTAGGCGACGTAGCCGCCGAGGATGAGTAACCAGACGAGTTGGTACAGTTCGACCACGAGGAATCCCTCGATCGACGAGAGGTCGGTCACGTTGCCGGCGAAGGCCTCACGCAGTTCCGCCGGGTAGTTTTCCAGAATCGTCTGGTAGTCGATTCCCAACGTCTCTATCGAGGGATAGATACCCACGACGAGACCGATAGTGGCGACCACCAGTGCCGTGACCGTGAGTATCGACCGACCTCGCCGACGCACCTCGAAGCCGGTGATTTCAAACATCGCCGCCTCCGCACCTCGCGTTCTCACTCATCGTCGCCCCCGTAGAAGTGCATGAACACGTCCTCGATGGCGGTCTGTCTCACTTCGAGGTCGGTGACGTGGTACCTCTCGAGTGCGTCGATGAGGGTGTCGTAGTTCCCCGAGATGACGAGTCTGAGCGTTTCGTCTGTCATCGACGCGTCGATGACGCCCTCGAAGTCGAACGCGGACGGGTCGACCGGTTCTTCGGTGCTGATAGTGACGACTTTACCGCTGCGCTCGAGCAGCGTCTCGATGTCCTCGACGGTGACGAGTTTGCCCTCTCTGATGATGGCAACTCGGTCACAGACCTGTCGAACCTCGCTGAGGATGTGCGTCGAGAAGAAGACGGTGACGCCTCGTCGCCGCTCCTCGTGGAGAAAGTCGTAGAACTCCTGCTGGACGAGCGGGTCCAAGCCCGAGGTCGGTTCGTCCATGACGACGAGACGCGGGTCGTGCATGAACGCCTGCACGATGGCGAGCTTCTGTCGATTCCCGCGCGAGTAGGTGCGAACCGCTCGGTCCAGCGGAACCGAGAACCGTTCGAGCAGTTCGTCACGACGCGTCTGTCCCCTGATTCTCGCGAAGTACTCTAGTATCTCTCGACCCGTCGGCCCCTCGTAGAACTGAAAGTCACCGGGGATGTGGCCGACCTGCTCTTTGGCCTCCTCGGCGTGCTCTTCGAGTTTTTCGACCTCATCGCGTAGGTCGCCGATCTCCTCGTCGTTCTCGATATATAGCTCCGTCTCGCCACCGTCACTCCCAGGGCGCAGCAGGAAGACACGTCCGTCAACTACGATAACGACACCATCCACCGGCGTCGCTGTAGCCGACGTAGGCAAATC
>JBNJGG010000174.1:0-5095 GCA_051747545.1 Halobacteriota archaeon
CCCGAGGGACCGTACACGATAGCGGAAATGACGGCCGACCTGGAGGCGGTCCTCGACGACGCGGGGGTCGAGGAGGCCCACGTCGTGGGCGTGAGCATGGGCGGGATGATCGCCCAGGAGTACGCCGTGGAGTACAATCGGGCTCGGTCGCTGGTCCTCATCAGCACGAACTGTGGTGGGGAGGAACGAATCGACACGCCGCCAGCCGTGACCGACCGAATTCTCACCCCGCCTGAAGACGAGGACCGCCGCGCCCAGATTCGATACAAGATGAAACCGGCGTTCACCGACGAGTTCTGGGCGGCAAGACAGGACGTCGTCGAAGAGATCCTCGACTACCGGACGGCCAATCCAGTCTCGGACGAGATACGGAGCTGGCAGGCAGCGGCCGCCCACTCGTGGGACGGCCACGATCGCCTACCGGAGATCACCCAGCCGGTGCTCGTCCTACACGGTGAGCATGACAGGGTGGCGCCCGTCGGCAACGCCCACATCATCGCCGAGCAATTGCCGAACGTCGAAGTCGATATTTTCGAAGCGGGCGGGTCACACCTCGTCACAATCGAGCGGGCCGACGACGTGAATCGGCACATTCGGTCGTTCGTCGACGCCCACTAATCGACCGGTCAGTACGACACGGCAAACCTGCCGAGTGACGACGAACGCAGCCGGAGTGACCGTGGGAGTGGTGGCGTCCGTGACCCGTCGAGCCACGACCACGGGGATCCGTGCTCGATTCAATCGGCAACCGGGCGTCGACGACCGCTCGGTGCGGTCCGCGGTCCCAGCAGTGTGCCCTGATCCGTCGACAAAACCAGCCCCGTCGGTTTCCGAGTCCTGCAGCCACTCACCGACGGCGACGCGCGCTCGCCCACGACCGGTCGACGAACCCGACGTGCGTCCCCGTCGGCCACGTCCAACCTGTGCAAAACTCATATATGCCCGTACGCTAATTATATTTTTAGATGGATCTAATACGTCCGCGTGATCGCTCGGCGGCCCGAGGGGGAAGCCGCGATGCTCGGTGAGCTCGTCGACGTCTTTCTCGCCTCCGTCCGGGACGGGTACGTCCAGGTGAGCGCGTTCGTCGCGGTGACGGTGCTCGGGTTCAGTTACGTCCAGTATCGGTCCCGGGGCGCCCTCGTCGAGCGGCTCGAGTCGAACCGTCGGTACCAGCCGTTGGCCGGCGCGCTCATGGGCCTGACGCCGGGGTGTGGCGGCGCCATCGTCATGATGCCGCTGTACGTCAGAGGCACGGTGAGCTTCGGGACAGTCGTGGCGACGCTCATCGCGACCGCTGGCGACTCGGCGTTCGTCATCCTCGCCCTCGCCCCGGAGGCGGCCCTGTACGCCTACGCCATCGCATTTGGCTCTGCCATCGCCTCCGGGTACGCGATCGATCGCTTCGGAATGGGCGTCGGGCGGATCGACCGTGCGATGGACCGCCTCGCCCAGCCGGTCACCGACGGTGGGGCGTCGGCGAGCCTGGTCGGACGCAGCACCAATCCCGCCCACGACTACGCCGGCCCGCCGCCGGGATACGTCCACGCGGCCGGGCCGGACAGGCAGTCCCGCCTGCTCAGGCCGGCCAGCCACGTCGCTCACGGTCTGTGGTGGATCACGGCGGTGCTCGGACTCGGGCTCGGTGTGGTCTACCTCCTCCGTGGCGCACCCGAGGTCCCGCTAACCGCCGGCCTCACGTTCCCGGGGCTGTTCACCGTCGTGGGAATCGCCGGCACGACGCTGTCGTTCTACCTCTACTTCGTCGGTCGCCACTACATCGGCGAGGGACACGTGGGTCGGGCGCGCGAGTCCTTCGCCAGCGCCTACGAGACGCTCCAGCACGCGGCCATGGAGACGAGTTTCGTCACCGTCTGGGTGCTCGTCGCCTACCTCGCATACGAGTTCCCGGTGCTCATCTTCGAACTCGACCTGGCCGCGGTGGCGGCCGCCTCGGGCATCCTCGCGCCGCTGGGGGCGGCCGCCGTCGGCCTGATTCCCGGCTGTGGGCCACAGATCGTCCTCGCGGGGGTCTACGCCGAAGGGGCCCTCCCCTTTTCGGCGCTGGTCGCAAACGCCATCAGCCAGGACGGCGACGCGCTGTTCCCCCTCATCGCCATCGACAAGAAGGCCGCCATCGTGGCGAGTATCTACACGACGGTTCCGGCACTGATCGTCGGCGTCGTCATTCACCTCACCTGGGGCCCCGTGTTCGGCCTGGAGTCGTTCGGCTTCGGCGTGCTGGGGTAGCGGGTCGGTTCCAGGCACACCCCTCTCCCTACCCCACCCTCCCTCGGAGGGCGACCGTTGTCGGGCGCATTCGGAGACGCATAGTCGCGGCGTCCCGTTCTCACCACGGTGGAAGCACCCCGGAGACCTTATGCCTGGGCAGCGTCAGGACAGGTGATGCCAGAAGAAGTACTCTTCAAGACCGAAGGGGCCCAGCCACGCTCCGAAATCGCCAGCGTGTTGACCGGTGCCGCCGAGGAAATCGAGGCCGGTTCGGTCACCCTCGGCGACGGCGACACGACGGAGACGGTTACGATCCCCGAGGAGGCCACGTTCGAGGTCGAACTCGAGCGCGTGACGGACTCCGAGACCGGTGAGGGCTACTACGAACTCGAGTACGAACTACAGTGGACAGTCTGATGACGGACTCCGCCCGCACCCCGCTGCAGCGCGACACGCAAGACCCCTCCCGGTGCGGTGCCCGCAGTCGAAGCGAACCGGCAGCCGCCCGGGACAGCGAATATGCGCCTCGAAGACGGCGAAAGCGAGCCAGCGGGACGACCCCTCGAGAGCGCACTCGTCGGACCGCGCCGGGGCGATCCGGATCGGGGTGGCGTCAGAGCACCGGTGGGCCGTTCCAGAACAGACGGTGAGGTATCCCGTATGCTCATACGCCTGCAACGTGAATGGGGCGGGTAAGTGTCTCGTAACCGGTTCCAGAACGGAGAGGTGACGCGAGGGCGGGTCGGGAAGCCAAGTACGGGCACGCGTTCACAATGGGAGGAGACGACGAGCTGATACCGACCGCGTGGGGACGGTCCGTCGACGAGGCCCTGGAGGCCGCCGGTGTGGACCCAACCCGGGGACTCACCGAGGACGAGGTCAAACGCAGACGGGCCGAGTACGGCCCCAACGAGCTTCACGAGGTCGAGCGACGGCACTGGAGCGAGATCCTTATCGACCAGTTCGAGAGCGTCATCGTCCTGCTCCTGGCCGTGGCGGCCGTCGGGGCGTTCCTCCTCGGCGACGTCGTCGAGGGCGTCGCCATCGTCGTGGTACTGGTCATCAACGGGGCGATCGGTTTCGTCACCGAGTTACGGGCCGTCAGTTCGATGGAAGGCCTCCAGGAGATGACCGAGATCAGGACGCGAGTCCGACGGGGGGGTCAGGAGGGCGACCGGCCCGCCGACGACCTGGTACCCGGCGACGTCGTCGTCCTCGAAGCCGGCGACCTGGTGCCGGCCGACCTCCGGGTGATCGACCAGTCCAGGCTCCAGGTGGACGAGTCGGCGCTCACCGGCGAGTCCGTCCCCGTCGGCAAGACCGGCGAGGCACTCGCGGAGGACACGCCCCTCGCCGAGCGCGAGAACATGCTCTACAAGGGGACGTACCTGACGCGCGGGAGTGTGGAGGCGGTGGTCGTCTCCACCGGGCCGAGCACGGAACTCGGCCAGATCTCCGCCTCGCTCCAGGACGCCGCGGCCGCGAAGACGCCGCTCCAGGAGAAACTCGACCACCTCGGGCGGACGCTCGTTCCGTTCCTGCTGGTCGTCGCGAGCATCGTCCTCGTCTCCGGCTGGCTCCGGGGCCAGGACCTGTTCCTGATGGTCGAGACGGCCATCGCGCTGGCGATCGCGACCGTCCCCGAGGGGTTGCCGATCGTGGCGACGCTGGTGCTCGCCCGGGGGATGTGGCGAATGGCGGATCGCAATGCGCTCATCACCAACCTCGCCTCCGTCGAGACGCTCGGGTCGACGACCGTCATCTGTACCGACAAGACGGGCACGCTCACCGAAAACGAGATGACCGTCGCCACGTACGAACTGGCCACTGGGACGGTCGACGCGACCGGGACCGAGCTCGGCACCAACGGCGGACCCCAGTCCGAAGAACAATCGCTCGATGAGTCACGAGACCCGATTCTTCGGGAGGCTCTCGAGGTCGGCGTCCTCTGTAACAACGCTGCGTTGGACGAGGGCGGAGACGAGACGACGGCGACGGCGACGGGCGACCCGATGGAGGTCGCACTCCTGCGTGCAGGTGACGCGGCCGGGCTCGACCGGGACGGTCTCGTCGACTCGACGCCGGAGGTTCGCGAGGTCGCCTTCGACCCCTCGGTCAAGATGATGGCGACGTACCACGAGCGCGACGGCGAGACGCTGGTGGCCGTGAAGGGGGCACCCGAGGCGGTCCTCGAATCGGCGACGCAAGTGGCGACGGCCGAGGCCGACGAGGACCTGACGGCGGGAGCGCGGACCGACTGGCTCGAGACGAGTGACCGCATGGCCGACGACGGCTTGCGCGTGCTCGGCCTCGCCCGCAAAGCGGTTGACAGTCCGGACGAAGACCCCTACGAGGACCTGACCCTGCTCGGACTGGTCGGGTTCATCGACCCGCCACGCGAGGAAGTCAGGGCGACCATCGAGGGGTGTCGGGACGCCGGCATGCGGGTCGTCATGGTGACGGGGGACCACGCCGGGACGGCCAGGAACATCGCCCACGCCGTCGGGCTGGTGGATTCGGGGGATGCGGCGGTCGTGCTCGGCGAAGACGTCACCGACCCCGGGTCGCTCTCAGCGGCCGACCGGAAGCGACTCGTCGACGTCTCGGTGTTCGCCCGCGTCAGCCCGGAGAACAAGCTCGATCTGATCGACCTCCACCAGGCCGCCGGCTCGATCGTCGCCATGACCGGCGACGGTGTGAACGACGCGCCGGCGTTGAAGCGCGCCGACATCGGCGTCGCGATGGGGCAGCGCGGGACCCAGGTCGCACGGGAGGCCTCGGACATGATCCTCCAGGACGACAACTTTGAAAGTATCTACCACGCCGTCAGGGAGGGCCGAATCATCTTCAGCAACATTCGAAA
>JBNJGG010000175.1:0-5061 GCA_051747545.1 Halobacteriota archaeon
AGGACGAGGCCGGCGACCTCACCCCCGACGCGATCGGTGAGCTGGATGGTCTTCTCTGCGTCACGGACGGCCGCCGGTTCGGGCGTGGAGACGAGAACGACCGCATCGGCGAGCCCGAGGGGGAGCACCGTCTCGTGGGTCACCCCCGCACCGACGTCGAGGATGATCGTCGAGTAGTCTTCGCACAACTCGTCGACGACCGACCGGAGCCCTTCGGGCGAACTCTCGGCGAAGCCTTCGAGCGCCGTTCCGCTGGGGACGACCGCGAGGCCGTCCTCGACGGTGATCGTCGCGTCGGCGAGCGGCGCGTCGTCGGCGAGCACGTCGTGGAGCGTGGCCGGGACGTCGTCGAGGTCGACGAACGCCGCCAAATTCGCCATGCCGAGGTCCGTATCGACGACCGCGACCGACTCCCCGTCGCCCGCGAGCGCGGCCCCCACGTTGACGGCCGTCGTCGTCTTGCCGACCCCACCTTTTCCACTCGCGATGGCATACACGGTTGCTGTCATGTGCTCGTCGGTGCCACAGAGTGTCGGCAGACTCTTAAATCGTCGCGTCGGCACGACCCCGTGGACGGCAGGTCAAAGCATACTTAGCCACCCGCCGTGTTGTTCAGACAATGAGTCAGGAGGGCGAGCAGGCACAGTCCGACCGAAAACGATACGAGTTCCGGAAGGTTATCGAGGACCTCAAGAACTTCGAGGGCTCGGGAACCCAGCTCGTGACGATTTACGTCCCGGACGACCGCCAGATCAGCGACGTCGTCGCACACGTCACCCAGGAACACTCCGAGGCGGCCAACATCAAATCGAAGTCGACGCGGACGAACGTCCAGGACGCGCTGACGTCGATCAAAGACCGACTGCGCTACTACGACACCTACCCGCCGGAGAACGGGCTGGTGTTGTTCTCCGGCGCGGTCGACTCCGGTGGCGGCCAGACTGAGATGGTGACGAAGGTCTTAGAGAGCCCGCCCCAGCCCGTCGAGTCGTTCCGCTATCACTGTGATTCGGACTTCCTCACCGAACCCCTCGCGGAGATGCTCACGGACTCGGGCCTCTACGGCCTGGTCGTCCTCGACCGACGGGAGGCGAACGTCGGCTGGCTGAAGGGCAAGCGGATCGAGGCGGTCAAATCGGCCTCCTCGCTGGTGCCAGGCAAACAGCGGAAAGGAGGGCAGTCAGCCCAACGATTCGCCCGCCTTCGCCTGGAAGCGATCGACAACTTCTACCAGGAGGTCGCCGGCATGGCCAACGACCTGTTCGTCCCGAAGCGTCACGACCTCCAGGGCGTGCTCGTCGGCGGCCCCTCGCCGACGAAAGACGAGTTCCTCGACGGCGACTACCTCCACCACGAGATTCAGGACAAGGTCATCGGCAAGTTCGACGTCTCCTACACCGACGAGTCGGGACTTCGCGAACTGGTCGACAACGCCGAAGACGCGCTGGCCGACGCGGAGGTGATGCAGGACAAACGGGTCATGCAGCGGTTCTTCAAAGAGCTTCACGCGGGCGAGCGAGCGACCTACGGGTTCGACGAGACCCGGCGTAACCTCGTCATGGGGTCGGTCGAGACCCTCCTCATCAGCGAGGACCTCCGCAAGGACGTGATCACCTACGAGTGTGGAGCGTGTGGAACCACCGACCGGGAAGTGGTCGACCGGCGTCACTCGACGCCCGAGCACGACTGTAGCGAGTGTGGGAGCGGCGTCGAACCCGGTGAGCGCGAGGACGCGATCGAACACCTCATCGACATCGCCGAACAGCGCGGCACGGAGACGGCGTTCATCTCGTCGGACTTCGAGAAGGGCGAACAACTCCTCAACGCCTTCGGCGGGTTCGCGGGAGTCCTCCGGTACAGCACTGGCGTCTAACGGCGCCGACTGAGACTACCGGTTTGTTGGTGGACGCGAGGGATACCGAACCCGTTCCACCTCCCCACAGTGCGGTTCGAAACACGGACCTCGCTCGCCACCGGCCACACACCACGAGGACGAGTCTCCGACTCCCGAAGCCCGCTGTCGATTGAACAGTCACTGCCTTTTACTACTCGTCGCCGACTCTACCACGACATGGGATGGGGACTCGAGCGCGTCGTCTCGCTCACCGTCGGTCGATCGCGTCGCTATCGTGAGTGTCGCCGATGCGGAACCAGCGTCGAGGACGACCGAGAGCGGTGTCCGTGCTGTGAGGCCGACGCTGTCGTGACGTACGACCTGTAATTCGGTCTCGACCGGCGGTAATCGAATCTTACGGTGGACGAACCCGGTACAATCGTGGCGGAATCCGTCGAATCGGGGACGGTACCGTCGGTAGCGCACCAGCTGTGGACCCGATTCTCCCGTGGCCGATGAACGGAAAACCTATGGGCGTAGTCTCGGATTACCGGTCGAGCATGGCCTCGTTCGCCGACTCGTTCGACGATCCCCGCGTGACCGCAGACCGGTGTCGACAGGTCCGTACGGCGTCCGGTTCGGTGATCCTCGTGGGGGTCGTACACGACCACCCCGCGAGCGTCGCCCGCGTCGAAGCCGTCGTCGACCGGGTCGGATCGCCGACGCTCGCGCTGGAGTTGCCCCCGGCCGCCGTCCCGCTCTACCGAGCCTACGCCGCCGATGGAGAGGGGCGACCCCGATTTGGTGGTGAGATGAGCGCCGCCATCGCCGCGGCACCGACCGCGCCGGTGGTCGGCATCGACGCGCCGAACTGGTCGTTCTGTCGGCGGCTCTGTAGTCGCGCCCTCGCGGGTCGGCTCTCACCGACGATGACCAGGCGACTGCTCAGGAGCCTCGCCGGGGCGACCCGGGAGGCGGCCACCTGTCGTGTCGCGGCGACGCTCACGGACGCGACGGCGATGACCGTGGCGTTCGACGACCCGGTGAGCTACACCTGCTCGGCGGACGAACCGCCGGCGCGTCAGGCCGACCACGAACGGGCTCACGTCGACGCCGTGGATGCGTTGCTCGACGGCGCGTCGCCCGAGTCGTCCGTGGTCGCCCAGCGCGACGAACTCCGCGAAGGAAGTATGCTCGACCGACTCAGGTCGCTCGACTCGGTCGGTCCGATCGTCGCCGTCGTCGGAGTCGACCACCTCGACCGGCTCGAATCCGGCCTCGAACCCTGATCACATCTGGAGCGGCGAGGTGCAGTTCCAGCAGGTCCCGAAAGCCGGATCCGCCTCGTTCTGTGCGCCACAGTACGCACAGTCGACCGTCGCGCCGTCGAACTGTAGTACGTCCTCGAACTCACTCGGGTCGTGAATCTCTCGACGACGAGCAGCACGGCGTCCGCCCGACGTCGGGCGACCGGGTCCCGGCTCGCCGGCGAGTTTCGAGTTCGATTCGTCCGCGTTCGACCGGCGCACGTACACAGCATAGAGGACGATGTGGAAGAGGGCGAACAACAGGAGGTACGCGACGAACCAGCCCCAAGCGTCCATCCCCGTGTAATACGGTCGCAAACTACTTGATAATTGCCCGATTCACCGGGCGTGACCGGTCAGCCGTGGAGTGTAGAACACAGTGGCGAGAGGGGCAACCGCCCGTTCAAGCCGATGGTTCGAGGTCGCGTTCGAACTCGTCGAAGACCTCGAGGTCGTCGCTGACCGCGTACTCGATGCGTCGCTCCGCTTGCCGATTGACGCCGGCCTCCTCGAGCGGCGTCGCGACGGACTCCCAGCCGGGTTTGATCTTGACGCTTTTCGCGGGCATCCCGACGACGATGTGGTGAGCGGGCACGTCGTGCTGGACGACGGCACGCGCGCCGACGATCGCGTTCTCGCCGACCGCGTTCCCCGCCGACACCATCGAGTCGTAGGTGATCCGAGCGTCGTCGTCGACGATCGTGTGGTAGTTTCGCACCGCGGTCTGGTCGACGATGTCGTGGTCGTGGCTGTAGAGGTGGACGCCGTCGGAGATCGAGACGCGATCGCCGATCGTTAGCTTCCCGCGGTCGTCGAGGTGGACGTCGTCGTGGATCACCGTGTTGTCGCCGACGCTGATGTTGTGTCCGTAGGTGAAGGTGATCCCCTTGAAGAATCGACAGCCCTCCCCGCACTCCTCGAAGAGGTGGGAGGCGAGCATCCGGCGGAAGCGCAAGGCGAAGGCGACGTTGTCCGCGATCGGGAGGCTGTCGAACTGCCGCCAGAGCCACTGGATGTGCTTCGACCGCTTGAACGTCGCTTCGTCCTTCTCTGCGTAGTACTCGCTCTCGAGGGTCGTGTTACACGGGTCGTAACTCTGGAGTCGAACCCGTGCTGCCGTCGACACCGACTCCCCCGCCTGCCAGCGATCGTAGGCGTCGCGATCCCCCGAGAGGTCGACGAGGACGTCCTCGACGACGCTACACGTGTCCTCGTCGCCGGAGAGCCGTTCGTCCACCTCGTCGATGAACGCCTGCATTCCCGCCTCGGCGTCCTCGGGCAACGAGACGTACCGCTTCGTCATGGCCCCCCGTACTGGCGCGGAGTTCATAGGGGTTCGGTTGTGCGTCGGGATTGCCAGCACTCGAGCAGTCGGACGAATCGGTCGCCCGCCAACGCCCATCGTAACCACCCCCAATTGCTCGGTTCCGGGAACTCGTGTCGCCCGATTCTCGCTCACTACGCGGTTCCCTCTGGCGGTCACTCGCTATGTTCACGCCGAACTGCGCGGTCGCTCAGTCCTCGCTGCTCACGGATCGCTAGCGCTCCCCGTTCGCGTTTTCGAGGCCCTCGCTCACTTCCGTTCGCTCAGTCCTCGCTGCTCACGGATCGCTAGCGCTCCCCGTTCGCATTTCCGAGGAATTCACTCGCTACGCTCGTTCAATCCTCGTCATCCACCACTTCGATCCCCCGATTGTTCACGGCCATCGGGTCGAGGCCGACCTCCTGGAGGAATCCCTTGTACTCGCGTTCACAGCGTTCGGCTGCCTTCTGTTTCTCGCTGGCGCGATCACAGAGTTCCACCAGGGTCTCCGGCACGTCGTTCTGGTAGACGATCCAGTGGTTGATCAGATCGGAGAGTCGACGGATCGGACTCGTGAAGTGGCCGTAAATCTCGAAATTCAGCGCGTGGTGGCCGCC
>JBNJGG010000176.1:0-5017 GCA_051747545.1 Halobacteriota archaeon
TACAAGGACGTCGACGAGGTCGTTCGCGTCTCCGACGAACTTGGCATCGGTGACAAAGTGGCTCGGACGTACCCCATCTGCAACATCAAGGGGTGAGTCCGGTTCCACCTCGTCTCAGACCTCGCTCTCGACAGTCGTCTGTGACTTCGACGACTCGCGGCACGTGAAGTAGTAGTACGCCAGCGCCGCGACACCGACGAACGCGAGCGGGACGCCGTTGTCCGGGACGGCTCCACTGAGGGCGGCGGTCACGATGTCCGCGAGGCCGACGGCGACCAGGAGCAACCCGAGCGCGAGAATCCACGCTCGGAGGTCGTCTTCTGGCTCACCGTAGACGCCCGCCTCGATGAGCGCCACCTCCTTTCGGTGTTCGGTGTACAGGATGGAGACGAAGATACCGAAGCCGGCGAGGACGACCAGCGCCATGAGGCCGGGTACGACCGTCGATTCAGGGAGTAATCGTAGGAGGTACATGCCTGCATATCGCCACGTGCGGGCATAATCTCGTACCGAAACCCGTTACCACTCCGCCCGGAACGACGCGGCACCGACTCGTGCTCGGAAGGGGGCAACGTCCGTCGCCCACCGGGAGTAACCGACGTTCTCACCCGAGTCTGACGTACTGGCTCTCGGGGACGGGGTCGACCTCCTCGCCGTCCTCGTACCTGACGAACGAGAGGTAGAAGTCGCGCCCACAGGGCGACTCGGACGCCGGTCGCTGCACGTCGTCAGCGTCGCTCCGTCCGTCGAGCCACGCGATAGTCGGGGCCGCGCTCTCGCCGCAGACGAGGTGGACGCCGTCGACCCCGTCGGCTTCGTAATCCTCGTCGACCTCCGCGTACTGCCAGCCGACGAGCGGATACGGCGTCACCGACTTGTCGGCGAGATACCCGTCGCGCTGGAGTTCGACGAACGCGCCGCAGTGCGGGCAGTAATACGTAACCGGATGGCTCATCGAGGGTCAGTAGGCGTCGCACGAAGTTAACCATCGTGTCAGGCGGGCCGTCGTGTCGACGGACGGGGCGAGATCCCGCGACGGGCACTAGCCCGACGCCACGCCGTCGACGTACCTGAAGGCGACGCCCGCGCGGTTCGCGGTCACTTCGTCGCGCGCGGAGTCGCCGACGAACACCGCCTCGGCCGGGTCGGCTCCGAGTGCGCGGAGCGTTTCTAACAGCGGCTGGGGGTGTGGCTTTCGCGTCGGCACCGAATCCCGGCCGACGACGGCGTCGACTGCGTCGGTCAGGTCGTGTGCGTCGAGCGCGAGGCGGCACGCGTCCTCGCAGTTCAGCGAGCAGACGCCGACCGGCCCGTCGTTCACGCCGACGGACGCGGCGAGCGGGAGGCGCTCGGAGCGACGTGCCCCGTCGCGTTCGTGGGCGGCGATGACGGCCTCTATCTCGCTTCGGAGTTCCATCTCGTCGGCGAGGTCCAGCATCGCCCAGAGGTCGTAGTCGCGTGCGTCCACGCCCGCCCGCTCGAACGTCGCAATCGCGTCGGCAGCGACCACGTCCCAGTCGACCACGAGGCGGACCAGCGTTCCGTCGAGGTCGTAGACGACGGCGTCGAACTCCTCGAAGTGCTGCATTACTCTCAGTAAGTCCCTGTTGGTCAAGGTCCCTTCGGTCGTGGAGGTCGGCTGGCACCCGCTTCGGTGCGGCTTCCATGCATCACCGACCAGATGGGGTGGGTCTGTTTCTCGCCTCGGCGAACTCGCGTTCGATATTACTATCTTCCAGCCACGCTCGGAGTCTCCATGCAACCCACGAAGGCGACGGTCGAACGCGATGGCAGGACGTTCTGGGGCGGATATTGATGGTCCTGTCGCCACGACGCTTGCTCCAAATCGAAGGCCTCGTCGTCTT
Source organism: Halobacteriota archaeon (assembly GCA_051747545.1). Classification (GTDB taxonomy): domain Archaea; phylum Halobacteriota; class Halobacteria; order Halobacteriales; family Haloferacaceae; genus JBNJGG01. The sequence continues at coordinate 1,866 of JBNJGG010000176.1, forward strand.
CGTCGGGGCCACGGTCGCGTTCTTCTGGGTCGGTGGTTCAGTGCTTCTGTTCGTCCTCTCGTTACTCGTCCCGGACCTCTCGATGGTGGGCTACCTCCGCGACGAACACGTCGGCAGTGCACTCTACAACTTCGGCCACCTGTATCTCGTTCCTGCTGTCGTCGGCGTGGTCGGGGTCTGGCAGGGGTCGACGCCACTCCTCCTTGGCGCCTGCGTGTGGACCGCGCACATCGGAATGGACCGGGCGATCGGCTTTGGATTGAAGTACCCAACAGCGTTCGGCGACACGCACTTCGACCGGGTGTAGCCCGCCGCAACGTCGCTGTTCCGTAACGTCGTTGCCCCGTAACGTCGCTGTTCCGTAACGTCGTTGCCCCGTAACGTCGCTGCCGTGGGAACCGCCGCTCTCACCCCAGAACGCCTCTGGCGATGATTTTCTTCTGAATCTCGGACGTCCCCTCGTAGATAGTGGTAATCTTCGAGTCGCGGTAGAACCGCTCGACGTCGAACGCGGTCGTGTAGCCGTAGCCACCGTGAATCTGGACCGCTTCGTTCGTCACGTCGACGGCGGCTTCGCTGGCGTAGTACTTCGCCATCGACGCGGCGATACGAGGATCTTCGTCCCTGTCGTCCTGTCTCGCGGCCTCGCGGACGAGCAGTCTGGCCGCCTGCAGTTGGGTCGCCATCTCCGCCAGTTTGTGTCGTATCGACTGTCTCTCGGCGATTGGGTGGCCGAACTGCTCGCGCTCTGTCGCGTAGTCGCGCGACTCGTCGAAAGCCGCCCGCGCCAGTCCGACCGCCTGTGCGGCGATGCCGATGCGCCCGCCGGTCAGGATACGGAACGCCGCCGACAGTCCGCGGCCCTCCTCAGTGAGTCGGTTCTCGACGGGGACTCGGACGTCCTCGAGTAGCAGTTGCGTCGTGTCACTCGCCCGCAGTCCCAGTTTGTGTTCCTTCCGACCGACCTCGACACCGTCGGTCGACTTGGGGACGAGAAACTGCGTGACGGACTCGGGGTCGTCGGGGTCGGTCTTCGCAAAGAGGATGCACACTTCCCCGCGCTGGCCGTTGGTTATCCACTGCTTTCGGCCGTCGATGACGTACTCGTCGCCCTCGCGTCTGGCGACGGTATCCATCTCCGCGGGGTTCGACCCCGCCTGTGGCTCCGACAGGGCGAACATCCCAACGGGACGACCACTCGCCATCTCGGGGAGCCACCGCTCTCGTTGCTCGCCGGTGCCAAAGGTGGCGAGACACGACGTGGCGAGGCAGTGGACCGACAGCGCCGTCGCCACCGCGAGGTGGCCGTAGGCGACCTCCTCGTTGACGATGCTGTAGGTCGTCCGGTCGGCGTCGACGCCGCCGTACGCTTCGGGGACGGTGAGTCCCGTCAGGTCCAACGCCGCGAGGCCGTCCCACGCCTCTTCCGGGAACGTCTCCGTCTCGTCGGCTTCCGGTGCCGTCGGCCGAAGTTCTTCGACGGCGAACTCGTGGACGGTGTCCCGAATCGCCCGCTGTTCGCTCGACAGCGACGAGTCGGACCCTTCGAGTACCATACGCTACGTGGCAGTTCTGAGCGCAAAAAGGTGACTCACGGGGGGACCTCCGCGTCTTCGAGGCCGTCCCTCTGGGTGGCTGTGGCGACCCTCACGCCCGAAGGTGCTCGCAGACGGTCTCTGGCGGGGCCGACAATCCCCCGCCCTGGGCGAACGTCGGCCCACCCCCACCGCCGCCGCCGAACTCGTCCGTGAGTTCGCCGACCACGTCTCCGGCGTCGACCTCGCCGGTGCTCCCGACGACGACGAACGGGTTCTCGCCACCGCCGACGACGGCGACGACGGACGCCTCGCCACCGACGGCGGCTTTCACACGGTCGCCCACCTCGTTCGGGCCGAACCCCTCGACGGCGCCGACGTGCCAGGTGTGTCCGTCTCGTTCGACAGCGTCGAGTGACGCAAGTCGCGCGTCCAGCACGTCGGCCGTTCGGTCGCGTAGCTCTGCGTCGAGTTCGTCACGCTCTGCTCGGAGCGCCGCCGCCGCTTCGGCGACGTCGGTCACGGCGACCCCGAGTTCGCGCGCCGCGTTCAACGCGGCCCGGTGAACAGCGGCACGTCGGTCGATACCGGGTGGGCCGACGGCGAATTCGACGCGCGTCAGTCCCTCACCGGGGTTCGAGCGGTCGAGCAGTTCGACCGGGCCGATTTCACGCGTATTCGAGACGTGCGTCCCCCCACAGGCGGCGACGTCCCACCCCGCTATTTCGACGACTCGAACGGTTTCGGCGTCGGCCATCACGCCCTCCTCGGTCTTGGTGTTGAACGCGATTCCCTCGCGCGCAGTGGCCTTCTCGACTGGTACTTCCTCCCACGTCACCGAGCGTGACTCCCAGACTGACCGGTTGACGAGGCGTTCGAGTTCGACGAACGTCTCGTCGTCGATGTCGGTAGTCGTGCTGAAATCGACGCGGACTTTCTCCGCGCTGATGTCGAAGCCGCCGTATCCGAGGCCGTCGAGCAGTCGTCGACCGGCACCGTAGAGGGCGTGACTGGCCGTGTGCGCTCGCATACAGTACGTTCGAAAGTCGTCGTCGACGACGCCGACGACGCCGTCGTCCACCCCGACGGCGGCGGGTTCGTCGAGCGTGTGGACGACTCTGCCGTCGCGTGACTGGACGGTGCGAACCGGAATTCCGGCGAGCGTCCCCCGGTCGGCCGGTTGGCCGCCGCTCTCGGCGTAGAAGTAGGTTCGGTCGAGGACGACCTCGCGGCCGTCGACGGCCGACACCGCGGCTTCGAACTCCCGAACGGTCGGGTCACTGGCGGCGAGTTGGTCGGTCATGCACGAGCGCAGACGCCCCGACGAGAAAAAGCTACCTCGGTCTCCTCGATGCTCTCCTCAACTCCTCTGTGACCGTCGTTCGGGGGTCGCTCATCCCGGCGTCGTTCACCTCACTCCGCTGTGACGACGGCACGCTGCTCACTCTGAGAGAACCACGTCGAGTCTGTCTTCGAGTTTGTGGATGACAGACCCACCTACGCCGGCGCGAGTCGCCCTCCCTTGCTCGACGGCGAGCAACTCCTTCTCTTCGACGTCGAGTTCGGCCGCGAGTTCGGCCAACTGAAGGCCGGCCTCCTGACGGGCGTCCTCGACTC
>JBNJGG010000177.1:0-4817 GCA_051747545.1 Halobacteriota archaeon
TCTCTGATGTTGATGATAATAAGAAAAAAACGCAGAAACAGAGAATCGAAAAAACCTTCCAAGAGCATACATCCCAAGCAAACCTATCAGGAGATGAATGGCAATCTCAAGTTTTATGGCAACATAGACATCTAATAACAAATGCAATACGAAGAAGGGCGAGAATATCCTGCTCTGGGGGTTTGAAAAAAGAGGGACACCCCCACACACGTATTTATTGAAAAAAGGGAATTCTGAATATTGCACTATTGATTCTTTTGACACTGCAGAGGAGATGATGTGAGGCGGAAATTCATGCACACCCCAGTTAGAGATGTTCTCGTATAACGGAGCAGTAACGATAAGTGTGAGAAATACAAATAAGATTACTATATATTTTTCCTTTTTTAGCTGATCTAAAACCATATCCGGATGTTTCAACACATCTCAAGTATTTATATATTACGACTACGGGCAGTTCTTTTGGATTCTTTAACCCAGGATTAAGTTTTTCAGATACAAGATGAGCGACAACTTCAGCAAGTGGAGTTCGCCGAGTCGGTCCGTGGGGGCCGAGACGGTCGCGGTGTCCCACGTCACCCTGCAGCCGGGCGAGAGTGGACCCATGCACGCTCACGAGCCGCCGATAGAGGAATTCTACGTCGCCCTCGAGGGGGTAATAGAAATCGACGTGTTCGACCCCGAATCCGAGGCCGTCGAGACGATGGAGTTGGCAGAAGGACAGCTAGCGTACTTCCCGCCGGGCGTGTACAAACAGCCCGTCAACAGGTCCGACGAGGTCGCGGTCGAACTGCGGTTCGGGTCCGTGACCGACGCGGGGGAGACCGAAACGACCGTCGCCGAGGAGTATTGAACGTTCGTCCCGGTGGTTGTGGTCGGACTTGCCGACTCACGAGATGAGTAGCCTCCGCTATGCGGTCTCGCTGAGGGGGTTCGCTGGAGAATACGCCCGAGGCGGGATTTGAACCCGGTGCAAACGCTCGTGAGACTCGCGTTTGCGTGATTCAAATCCCTTCGTCGGGTATTTCCGGCTCACGAGGTTTCGAGCACACGCTACGCGGTGCTCGAAGGAGTTGTTCGCCGGAAAAGACGCCCGAGGCGGGATTTGAACCCGCGTCACGACCGTGACAGGGTCGTATGATGGGCCACTACACCACCCGGGCCTGTACTCATCCCTTTCGGGGATGGTAAAATAAGGCTTGCCATCCGCCGACGGTGTGTGCGTCGGTACCGCGGGTCGGCCAGAAGAACTATAGCCGACTGAGCCATTCTTCGACATACCACGATAATCGTCGGCCGTGATTTGTGACGGCCGGGGAGCGATGCATCCCGACAGGTTGGCAAGTGTTAAATGGGTGGGTCTACAAGGCCACTGTAGTATCTCGTGAGAGCTTCTTCGCACACAGCCAATACATGGTAGACGTAAGCCAACACAAACTCGTTCCCGAACACAGAATTCTCGAAGAGGAGCGAATCGAGAGTGTTCTGGACGAGTACAACGTCGGGCGGACCAACCTGCCGAAAATAAAGAAGAACGACCCTGCCCTACCAGATGGGGCCGAACCGGGAGATGTCATAGAAATTATCAGAGATTCACGGACGACTGACAAAGCAGTTGTGTACCGATTGGTGGTAGAATGAACCGAGCAGATAGACGCGTCATCTCGCGGGAGTACTTCTCCCAAGAGCGACTTGCAGAGCACCACTTCCGCTCGTTCAACTCCTTCCTCGACAGGGGGATGCAGGAAGTCGTCGACGAGAAGGCGACCATCGACACCGACATCGGTGACAAAGAGGGCGAGGAACCGGTGTGGGTCGAACTCGGCGACGTTCGGGTGTTGACCCCGCGCGTTCGCGAGGCCGACGGGAGTGAAGAACTCCTCTACCCACAGGAGGCCCGCCTCCGAAACATCACCTACGCCGCACCGGTGTTCATGGAGATGTCCATCGTCCGCGGCGGCGAGGAGGAAGAAGAGCACGTCGTCGACTCGACGGAGACCAAGGTCGGCCGGATGCCCATCATGGTCGGCTCCAACAAGTGTAACATCGCGGGCTTTTCCGAGCAGGAACTCGTCGAAATCGGCGAGGATCCCGTCGACCCCGGCGGTTACTTCATCGTCAACGGCTCCGAGCGAGTGCTGATGACGAGCGAGGATCTGGCACCGAACAAGATCCTCGCCGAGTACGACACGAAGTACGGCGACGAGATTCAAGTGGCGAAAACGTTCAGCCAGCGACGTGGGTACCGCGCGCTCGTCCTGTGTGAGCGCAACCGAGAGGGCCTGCTCGAAGTGTCGTTCCCCTCGGTGTCGGGGAGCGTCAACTTCGTCACGCTCGTCCGCGCGCTCGGACTCGAATCCGACGAGGAAATCGTCCACCGCGTCTCCGACGACCCGGAAATCGTGAAGTTCATGCTGGAGAACCTGGAGGAAGCCGACGTCCAGACCGAGGAGGGGGCCATCGAGGCCCTCGGTAAGCGGGTCGCCGGCGGTCAGGGGAAGAACTACCAGCTCAAACGCGCCAACTACGTCATCGACCGGTACCTCCTGCCGCACCTCCACGAAGAGGGCGTCGAGGAGGAGGAGGTCCGGATGAACAAGGCCTTCTACCTCTGCCGGATGGCCGAAGCGTGTTTCGAACTGGCGCTCGGTCGTCGCGAATCCGACGACAAGGACCACTACGCCAACAAGCGCCTGAAGGTGTCGGGCGACCTGATGAAGGACCTGTTCCGGACGGCGCTGAACAAGTTGGCCCGCGACGTGAAGTACCAGCTCGAGCGTGCGAACATGCGCAACCGACAGCTCACGGTCAACACCGTGGTTCGGTCGGACGTGCTCACCGAACGACTCGAACACCCCATCGCGACCGGCAACTGGGTCGGCGGGCGGTCGGGCGTCTCACAGCTGGTCGACCGCACCGACTACATGGGCGTCCTGTCACACCTGCGTCGACTTCGAAGTCCGCTGTCGCGGAGTCAGCCACACTTCGAGGCGCGTGACCTGCACGCGACGCAGTGGGGACGTATCTGTCCCTCCGAGACGCCCGAGGGGCCCAACTGTGGGCTGGTGAAGAACTTCGCACAGGCGATGGAACTCTCACAGAACATCGAAGACGAACAGTCACTCAAACGCGAACTCGCATCGATGGGTGTCTCGGGAATCCCGGGCATCGACACCATCGAGAAGACAACACCGGCGGACGACTGAGACATGGCCCAGGCACGACAGGCGAAAGTATACGTCAACGGGAGTTTGGTCGGGACGCACCCCGACCCAGAACAGCTAGCTGCACAGATTAGAGAGGCGCGTCGTCGCGGCGACATCAGCCAGATGGTGAACGTCTCCGTGAAGGGTCGAACCGGCGAGGTCATCATCAACGCCGACGCCGGCCGCGCCCGACGCCCGCTCATCGTCGTCGAGAACGGTGAACCGCTCCTCGGCGACGAGGAAATCTCGGCCGTCGAATCCGGCGACCTCGAGTTCGAAGACCTCGTCGACCGTGGTTACATCGAGTTCATCGACGCCGAGGAGGAAGAGGACATCTACGTCGCCGTCGACGAAGACGAGGTCGGAGAGGCGCACACTCACCTCGAAATCGACCCACAGCTCATCTTCGGCATCGGCGCGGGGATGATTCCGTACCCCGAACACAACGCGTCGCCGCGCATCACGATGGGCGCAGGCATGATGAAGCAGTCGCTGGGCATCCCGGCCGCGAACTACCGAATTCGCCCGGACACCCGCCAGCACCTCATGCACTACCCGCAGTTGGCGATGGTCAAGACGCAGACAACAGAGCAAATCGGGTTCGACGAGCGCCCGGCCGCCCAGAACTTCACCGTTGCCGTGATGTCCTACGAGGGGTTCAACATCGAGGACGCGCTGGTGATGAACAAGGGCTCCGTCGAGCGCGCACTCGCCTGGTCGCACTTCTTCCGCACCTACGAGGGCGAAGAGCGTCGCTACCCCGGCGGTCAGGAAGACCGCTTCGAGATTCCGAGTCAGGACGTGCGCGGCGCTCGCGGGGAAGACGCGTATGCCCACCTCGACGAGGACGGTCTGGTCAACCCCGAAACCGTCGTCGACGAGAACTCGGTGCTACTCGGCAAGACCAGCCCCCCGCGATTCCTCGAGGAACCGGACGACATGGGTGGGCTGTCGCCCCAGAAGCGACGCGAAACGTCGGTCACGATGCGCTCGGGCGAAGACGGCGTCGTCGACACCGTCACCCTCATGGAGGGCGAGGACGGCTCGAAGCTCTCGAAGGTGTCGGTGCGCGACGAGCGAATCCCGGAACTCGGCGACAAGTTCGCGTCTCGGCACGGACAGAAGGGAGTCGTCGGCCACCTCGCACCCCAGCAGGACATGCCCTTCACCGAAGAGGGCGTCGTCCCCGACCTCGTCGTCAACCCCCACGCACTCCCGTCGCGCATGACGGTCGGTCACGTTCTCGAAATGCTCGGGGGCAAGGTCGGCGCGCTCGAAGGGCGACGCGTCGACGGCACGGCGTTCCAGGGCGAAAGCGAAGACCAGCTCCGGTCGACCCTCGAAGCGCAAGGCTTCAAGTCCTCGGGCAAGGAGGTCATGTACTCCGGCGTCACCGGCGAGAAAATCGAGGCCGAAATCTTCGTCGGCATCATCTTCTACCACAAGTTGTACCACATGGTGAGCAACAAACTCCACGCCCGCTCGCGGGGGCCGGTGCAGGTGCTGACCCGTCAGCCGACCGAGGGTCGCGCCCGCGAAGGAGGACTCCGCGTGGGCGAGATGGAGCGCGAAGTGCTCATCGGCCACGGCGCGGCCATGGCGCTGAAAGAG
>JBNJGG010000178.1:0-649 GCA_051747545.1 Halobacteriota archaeon
CGGCCCGTCTGAATCCGCTTCACCTCGGAGTACTGCTTTGAACCACTGGTCATCTGCGGGCGGCCGGAGGCCCGTCTCGCCCACTGATTCGAGCGTCTCGACGGGGTGCCACTCGATTCCGTCGACGGCGGCGAGTTCCAGTCCGACGGGTTGTGAGGCCGCCTCGTGACGAAGCACGACCACGATTCCGTCTTCCTCGTGGGTCAACGGCCGGTCCAGACCCACCAGCGCGTGGGTGTCGACGATCACCGCGATATCGCCGTCGACGGTCGCTCCACCACGTATCGGAGATGGGGCCCGCGGGATTCGAGTCATCGAGTGATCACGGACGATTTGGCCGACGTACCCGAGTTCGAGCGCACACGCGTGTCCGCCCAGTTCGAACTCGAGGAAGTCGATGAACGCGCCAACGTCGATCGGGTCGTCTCCCGCGACCTCGGATGGATTCTCGCTCATCTTTGTCCCCCGTCGAGGCCCCGAATCGAGGGCCATCCAGGCGACGCGTTCCAGGGTGATGTCATCGGTCCGGTTCGGCGTCCGTTTCCGTCGGCGAGACCGAAGCACCCCGTGGGTCTTCGTCGCCGTCGGTGGTGGTTGCCTCGTCTCCGTCCGGGACGTCGCTCTCGGCGTTCGCACCGTCCGCTGCTGG
>JBNJGG010000178.1:659-4815 GCA_051747545.1 Halobacteriota archaeon
GAGTAGTCTCCACTGCGTCGACGGGTTGGCCGTCGTCCTCCAGCGCCACGTCCGCGAAATCGAACTCCGAGAAGCCGTCGCCGACGTCGCCGTTTGGGTCGATTTCGATCTCCTGGGTGCTCGTCGACGCTCCGTCCGCGAGGTCGACCATCACGTCGTGTTCCATGTCGGTTTCGAACCGGTCGAGCGTCTCGCTGAGACGACTGGCCTGATCGGCGAGGTCGTTCGCGCTCTCGGCCACCGCACCCAGAGCGACGGTCTGGGCCTCGGCCGCCCCGGCGACCATCTCTGATTCGGTCGTCGTCTCCTCGCTGATCTCGGTCGCCTCGTCGACCATCGAGACCACTTCGTACGTCGAGGAGGCCTGCTGCTCGGTCGACGCGCTGATTTCCTGGACGCCCGTGTTGGTCTCCTGTGCGAAGCCCGCGATTTCGTTCAGCGCCTCCGCGGCGTTCTCGACGGAGTCGGTGTTGTTCTCGACCTGATTCCGCGTGTCTATGACCTCTTCGACCGTCCGAGAGGTCTGCGCTTTTATCTGTTCGAGTCGGGTCTCGATGTCTTCTGCGGCCTCCTTGGTTCCGCCCGCCAGTTCTTTTATCTCGCGCGCGACGACGGCGAAGCCCTGTCCGGATTCGCCTGCTCTGGACGCTTCGATGTTCGCGTTGAGTGCGAGGATGTTTGTCCGCTCGGCGATTTCAGAGATGAAGTCGATGAGGTCGTCTATTTGCTGGACTTCGGCCTCGAGGCGCTCGATTTCGTCGACCGTCGTCTCGGACTCGGCGGCGATTTGATTCATGCCCTCGATGGCCTCCCTGGCGGCCTTGCGTCCCCGGCGACCGGTTTCGACGGTCTCCTGCGCGATTTCGGCGACTTCCGTCGAGGACGTGTCTATCTCCTCGATCGTCGTCGAGAGTTCGGACATCTCCATCGACACCGCCTGCAGACTCTCGTGTTGCTTTCCGGCGTCTTCGGAGATGTCCCGGAGACTCGAGGCGACCTGCACGCTCCCGTCTCTTACCTCGTCGGCGCTCACCATCACCTCGTTGCTGAGCGTCGCCACCTCCTTGGCGAAGTTCATGAGTTCCGCCACGGTTTCCTCGATTTCGTCCATCATCGCGTTGAACTCGTCGGCGAACTTCCGGCCCACCTCGTCTTCGGGCGCTGCCTCCATCCGACGTGAGAGGTCGCCCTCGGCGCACTCGCGGACGACCTCGCCGAAGTTCCGAGCGGTTTCTTCGAGTCGGTCCTTCTCCTGCTGTGTCGCATCGCGGGCCGCTTCGAGGCGCTCTATCTCTCTCAGGAGATCGTTCGCAGCGGACGCAAGTGCAGACAACGACGGCGAGGTCACGTCGGTCTCGAGGCGCGTGCTTCGGTCGCCATCGGCCACCGCTCGAAGGGCTTCTGTGTACTCCTCGACGGGGCCAGAGAGGTGCTGGCCCTGCCGTTCGGCCTCGCGTCTCGCAGACTCGGTCTGCTGAATCCGTTCGACCATATTGTCACGCATCGTTTCGACGGCCGTCGTAAGCTCGCCGATGCTGTCGACACGGGTCGAGTTTAGCGGCGCGTCGAGGTTCCCTCGGCTGATTTCCTCGGCACTCTGAGCGACGGCCTCGACGCGTGCCATCGCCTGTCCTACCATCAGCGCCCCCAGTAAACCGCTCGTAGCGACCCCTGCCCCGGCCGCCACGGCGACGTCCATCGGCACTCGGTAGGTCGTCATCCTCCCGACACCGACGCCAACTCCACCGACGACGACGCCGAGCAGAACGAGCGTCAGCCCAAATTTGAATGCGTATCTTCGGCGCATGAATTTTGGCAGAAGAGGGCGTAGTATTTCGCTCATGTGGGCCTGATATATATGCTGTCACTATAAAACTTCGCACCGGATTGCTAGGACGATAAACAGAACCGATCCGGGGTAGACGCGACGGTTCGGCGGATCGAGTGACGCTGCTCGGTCAGTCCTCCGTCGGTGACCGAACCACTCCCCACGGCATTTGCATCGGTTGGCGAGGGCACGCCGACTGGCTCACCAGCGATTGACCCCTCTCAGCGCGAGTCGCCGCCGAAGACTTAGCGCGAGTCGCCGCCGAAGAGCTCGATAGTCGATTCGTCGACGCCGCCGCGTGAAAACAGCGTGACCAGGTCGTCCGGGGCGATCGCCGTATCACCTCTCGGGGTGACGACGGTGTCGTCGCGCTCGATGGAGACGACGAGGCAGTCCGGTTCGAGCAGCCCTTCGGCTCCGGCCTCGCTGAGCGTCTTTCCGGCGACTGTCGCGTCCGCATCGACGACCAGTTCGACGATTTCTGCCCCCCCGGCGAGGCTCATGAAGTCCGCCAGTGCCCCGTAGCCGGTTCCCCCAGATGGACCGAACGGTTGGTACGCCCCGAACGACTCCTCCTGTACGAGGAACTCGTCCTCGATTTCGATACCGTGGTTCGAGAGTTCGCGCGCGATGCGTGACACGTCAGTCATGTCCTTGCCGATGGCCAGGACGTGGACGTTACCGCGACCGGTCATCAGTTCTCGAACGTTGACGACGCCCGAGATTTCGAGCACCTGCTTGGCCAGTCGCTCCCGATCCGGGACTGAAACACTACAGATGAAGAGATTCGTGAGGTAGCGGTCGACGTGCTCGAACTTGACGCTCGCGTGGTAGCCCGAGAGGATGTCGTGCTCTTCGAGTTGCCGAATCCGGTTTCGAATGGTCCCCGGTGAGACGTTCACCTCGTCGGCGATCATCGGCGCGGACGTGTTTCTCGCGTTTCGCATCAGCGCGTAGATGATCTGCCTGTCGATATCGTCGACCCGATAGTCCATGTGAGACTGTTTTACGCGATGGAAAAACCAGTTTCCTTCTGGAGAGGCTCTGGCCCACTACTGATTCTCTTCTCGCCGGGAGTGAAAACGAACACTGAACTCACGACATTATTTTTACGCATTGAGCAATGTGCCCGCTATGTTTATGCCATTTCCACGAACACTGCCGGTATGATGACTGGTGAACCGGATGCACGGGGGTCGAGTCCGTCCGACAGACCTTCCGCCCGTTGTGTCGTGGTTCCCATCCTCGACGAAGTCGAGATGGACCACAGCCGTGAGCTTGGTCTCGCACTCGCGGCGGACACAGAACGGGAACTCGTCTTTTTGAACCCGTTAGCGGTTCCTGCACAGTCCTCGGTGTTTCTCTCCGACGAGGTGCTAGCCAGTCATCGAGCGGTGGCCGAGCGCGTGCGTAGAAACAGCGTCTCCCCCGACGCCGAAGTGGTCGCGACCGGACGTGTTCGCGTCGGCCACTCGACCGCGAGCGCTATCCGCGAAGCCGTCACTACGCTCGGGGCGACGACGGTGGTCCTCCAGGAGACACTCGCTGCCGGCCTGTTCGAGAGTCTCTTTTCGACCGGGCTCACGAACGTCCTCGCTGGCCTCGACGCCGACGCCATCGTCTCGAACGGTCGGGGCGACCTGACCGACGTGGCGTCGATTCTGGTCCCCGTCGCCGCCGGACCTCACTCCGGTGTCGCCATCGACGTCGCCCGCTCGGTCGCTGTCCGAAAGAACGCCTGGATCGAACTGCTCCACGTCGTGCCGGAGGTCCCGACCCCAGAGCAGCGACGAACTGGTGAGCGCCTCCTCCGGGAGGCTCGGAATCGACTGGGCGAGTTCGATCGAGTGGACGAGTGGCTGTTAGCGGCAGACGACACTGCCACTGCCATCGTCGAGCAGTCGGCGTACTACGACGTGGTCGTGATGGGCGGGCCGACCAAGAGCCGTCTTCGACAGTTCATCTCTGGGTCGACCCCCGACGCGGTCAGCGAGACTGCGCTGACGCCCGTCGTGGTCGCCTACAGCAGGCTCGCTGACTCATAATTCGAGAGGGTACGTCTTCGAAACGCCCCCGCCTCGGCGTTCGTCAGCACGTCGTGTCAAACTCGGCTCACGACGAGCCGGCACTCGTCGCCGCCGTCGTGCATGCACTGTACCTCTTCGACGTTCAGCGGTTCGTCGTAGTACTCTCCGATTCCCTCGATGAGTCCCTTCGCCAGGTGGCACAGTTGGCGCTCGGAGTCGTAGATGACGCCGACGCGGTTGTCGTCGATCCAGCCTGCACGGAGCGCCGGGGGGGTGTAGCTGGAAGGAGAGGAGTGCATGA
>JBNJGG010000179.1:0-4786 GCA_051747545.1 Halobacteriota archaeon
CAGGACTGAGCGTCGTCTATCCGTTCGTCAGCCTCACCGACGGGGTCGTCGAACCGTCGAAAACAGAACGTTGTAGTCACCGCCCCATAGAGTGGGTTAATGAGCTTCTTCGACCGACTCCGCGAGCGCATCGACGCGGTCGACAGCGTCGTCTCGGTCGGCCTCGACCCCGACCCGGCGCGCATTCCCGGCTACCTCTCCGAGCGCGACCTTCCTCGGTGGGCGTTCAACCGTCGAATCATCGACGCGACGCACGAACACGCCGCGGTCTACAAGCCGAACGCCGCCTTCTACGAGGACGGGCCGGGCTGGCGGTCGCTCCGAGAGACCATCGCCTACGCCCACGGCAAGGGCGTCCCGGTGTTGCTCGACGCCAAGCGTGCCGACATCGGGAACACGACCCGGCAGTACGCGCAGTTGCTCGACGACGCCGACGCAATTACGGTCAACCCTTACATGGGGCGGGACTCGCTTCAGCCGTTTCTGGACCGCGTCGACAGGGGGGTCTTCGTCCTGTGCCGCACCTCGAACCCCGGCGGCGCGGACCTGCAGGACCTCGAACTCGCTGGCGGCGAGCGCGTGTACGAACGGGTCGCCGCACTTGCCGACCTGTGGAACAGCAACGGCAACGTCGGCCTCGTCGTCGGCGCGACCAACGCCGAAGAACTCGAATCGGTACGCGGGCAGGTCCCCGAGATACCGTTTCTCGTCCCCGGCGTCGGTGCTCAGGGCGGCGACGCAGAGGCCGCCGTCGAGTTCGGACTGGCCGACGGCGTCGGCCTCGTCAACTCCTCTCGGGGTATCATCTTCGCCGGAGAGGACGCTGGGGGTGTCGGCGGCGACGTGTCCGAGCGCCAGGAGAGCACCTACTTCGGTGCCGCTGGCGACGCGGCTCGACGCCTCAAGCGCCGGCTCAACCAGTATCGATAGCTCGTCGATTCGGAGCCCATCACTGGACACTCCGATTTCGACGCTCAGTAAACGAGTCCCTCGGCGTCGCGGTGCTCGCGGAGTTCCTCCGGCGATTCGACCACTCGCCCACACGCGTCACACTCGTCTTCTTCGGCTTCATCGTCCATGCTCGGTGTACGGCTCTGGGCGGCGTGGTCGTTGTGGGCGTGGCCCCGCCAGCGAGGTTCGAGATTGGGCTCGCCGACGAGGTCACCCCTGCGTGCCGACGCCGCGAGCGGTTCTGGCGCACGCGACGCAGAGTCCTGCGTCTCGGGCGAAGTGGTCGCTACAAACGAGCGCGCCACAGCGTGGGCAGGAGTGCCGTGCTGGTGCGGCCTCACACACCTGACAGAGACCGGTGATGCTCATGGGAGACCTTGGGGTGACAAACCCTTCAGGGCTCGGGCGAGACGCTTACCATGGACCGTCCCCAAGAGCGATCGTGAGCCGTGAACGCCTCGTGATGGGTCTGGCCTCAGTATTTGCGGGGATTACTGTGGTGTTAGTCGTGGGCGCACTGGCCTCCCAGCCATTTCTGTTGTTCGTCGCGGTCCCCTTCGCGGCTACGACGTACTTCATGTGGTATCACGCGAGCGGCCGCCTGCAGGCGCAGACCAGAACGAGGCGAGTTCGAGCCCCTCCCGGCGGCTTCGGGCGAGGACGCGGGGCGGGTCCCGGGAATCGGTTCAATTCGGCCGGCGGCTTCGAGTCGGTGGGGGGCTTCGACCCGGGCGGCTCCAGACGCCGAGCGAACGGCCCGGGAGGGTCTGCCGGAAGTGGGCCCTCCCGGACGATTCGAACGTCTTCGGGGCCGTCCAGAGCGGAGGCGTACCGAACCCTCGGACTGGAACCCGACGCGGGGAGGGAGGCGATACGAAGTGCCTACCGGTCGAAAGTCAAAGAGGTCCACCCCGACACCGAGGGAGGCGACGAGGAAGCGTTCAAACGCGTCAACCGCGCCTACGAGCTGCTTTCTGAGTAGTGCTCACCAGTTCGTGAGCGCGCGTTTTCGACCTCACGCGGTAAGCTTAGTCCGACTTCGCGTGACGAGCCCACTCACGCCACGACGTGGACAGACCGCGACAGTACAGTGCAACTGTCGACCAGTGTCCTCGTCGACTGACGACGGTGAATCGATCTCTATAGTTCATCCATGACATGGGAAAACACAACACGAAAAGGGTTTTAGCAGGCCGTTACCTACGCCGGGACATGAGCGCGAACCGGGCCGCCCTCGAAGAGGCCCTTGAGCGCGGTGAGCAGGAAGGGGGCCACATCGAGTTCAAAGAACGACTTTCTCGCACGGTCCACCTCGCGGGAGGTCGGATGGAGAGCCTGGCAGCACAGCTACGCCACCGGGTTCTCTCGGGTGACGGTGTGGCGACGTACGTCGTCGGCGTCACCGACGACGGTGGCATCGCTGGCATCTCTCCAGAGGCGTTCTCCGAGTCGATGGACGTCCTCTCCCTGCTGGCCGAGGAGGCCGGCGCACACATCGAGGACGTAGAGACGTGGGGCGTCCCCGCCGGCGACTCCGAGGTGGGCGACGGCGGTCTCGTCGGCGTCGCCACCGTCCGAGAGGGGTCGATGCTCGAGACGGACGACGAGCACATCGTCGTCGGAACGGCCGGACACGTCGACCACGGCAAGAGTACGCTGGTCGGGTCGCTCGTGACCGGGCAACCCGACGACGGCGAGGGAGGAACCCGTGGATTCCTCGACGTTCAGCCACACGAGGTGGAACGCGGCCTGTCGGCGGACCTCTCGTACGGCGTCTACGGCTTCGACGAGACCGGGTCGGTACACATGCGGAACCCCCACCGCAAGCAGGACCGCGCTCGCGTCGTCCGCGAGGCCGACCGCCTCGTCTCGTTCGTCGACACCGTGGGACACGAACCGTGGCTCAGAACGACTATCCGCGGTCTGGTCGGCCAGAAACTCGACTACGGACTGCTCGTCGTCGCAGCCGACGACGGCCCGACCAAGACGACGCGAGAGCACCTCGGTATCCTGTTGGCAACGGAGTTGCCGACGCTGGTCGCCATCACCAAGGTCGATGTGGTGGCCCCCGAACGCGTCGAGGAGGTCGAACGAGAGGTCGAACGGCTCCTGCGCGACGTGGGAAAGACGCCACTCCGAATCGAACGCTACGGTGTCGAGGCGGCCGTCGAGGAAATCGGTGAGACGGTCGTCCCACTGCTCAAGACGAGCGCGGTAACCATGGAGGGTCTCGACACTCTCGACGAGTTGTTCGAGGCGCTGCCGAAGACGACCGACCGCGAGGGCGACTTCCGTATGTACATCGACCGGACCTACAGCGTGACGGGCGTCGGTGCCGTCGCCTCCGGGACGGTCACGTCTGGAACGGTCGCCGCGGGGGACGAACTCCTGCTGGGACCGATGGCAGACGGACGATTCCGCGAGGTGGAAGTGCGCTCAATCGAGATGCACTATCACCGGGTCGACCGGGCGAAAGCCGGACGAATCGTCGGTATCGCGCTCAAGGGAGTTCGAGAGGCGGACATCGAGCGCGGGATGGTGTTGCTCCCGCGGACGGCCGACCCGACGCCGGTGCGCTCGTTCGAAGCAGACGTGATGGTCCTCAACCACCCCACCCGCATCGGGACGGGCTACGAACCGGTCGTCCACCTCGAAACCATCAGCGAGGCCGTGGTCTTCTACCCCGACGGCGGGCAGTTGCTCCCGGGCGACACGGGTACCGCTCGCGTCGAGTTCAAGTTCCGTCCCTACCTCGTCGAACCGGGTCAGCGCTTCGTCTTCCGCGAGGGCCAGAGTAAGGGTGTCGGCACCGTGACGGCGGTCAATCCCGACTGAGTCTCGCGTCGGCCTCTTCTCGAACGCGCTGGCGAGTTGCGCGACGGCGCGGTACGCACCGACGACCGGGCGTGCAGTCGCCACATCTTCAGAAACCGGTGACTGTCCGGCAAGGTACGAACTGTGTTTATGAATCTCTGTGGCGTACGTGGTCGTTATGTTACGTACGAATTGGCGAGCGGTCGGGTTGGGTTTCGTCACGACGCTCGTCGTCGGCCTGTTCACCGGATTCGTCCTTCCCGGTGTCGACGAGGCGGTGACCTTCGGCGGGTACCTCGTAACCGGGGTGATGGGCGGTCTCGTCGCCGGCTACGTCGCCGGCGGCGACACGGATAACGGTCTCTGGCACGGTGGCCTCGCGGTCATCGTCGGGGCACTCGTCCTCCTCACCCTGTTGTTAGTTGTGGGACTGTTCTTCGTGCCCTTCTTCGTGGCCGTCGGCGAGTACCTCACGGCTCTCGTCTTCCTGGTCATCCTGGGGACGCCCGGTGCCGTCGGTGGGGCACTGGGCGCGTGGCTGAAGGGTCGGGCGGGGAGCACATACGAAGCCGAACCGGTCGGCGAGTAGTCCCCGCCCGAAGTGTCGTTTTTTCGATTATCCCTTCTCACGCAAGACGTTGGCTTTCCTCGGGGAGCCACTGCCCTCGACGAGTCCGGTTCGGGTGCAGCACCCATTATTTTCCTGAAAATAATGCGACGAACGAAAAGATGTTCCGAGAAATGATGAATAATATTTATATATTCAACTGGCGTAATATATACTCGATTATCATGGACATCAACTGGCGTGCAGTAGGGTACGGATTCCTGACCACCCTCATCCTCGGGTTGCTAAGCGGGCTCTCCATCCCCGGTATCGATGCCACGCTGCCGGTCCTCGGCTACGGACTGACGGCCGTCATCGGCGGCCTCGTCGCCGGCTACGTCGCCGGACTCGGTGCGTGGAACGGGGCGATTCACGGCGGCATCGCGACGGTCGTCGGTGCCTTCGTGGTGCTCG
>JBNJGG010000180.1:0-4755 GCA_051747545.1 Halobacteriota archaeon
ATTCGGGCCGAACGCGTCGACCCGACCTGTCGCTCGAAGCGGACGTCGTCTGCCGGTCCGAGCGCGTCGTCTGCCAGTGACCGGATTTCGGCTTCTGGATCGGTCTCGGCCACCGCTGCGGGGAGTGTCGATTCGTCCCGGTAGTTCACTAGCAACTCGCCACCGCTCGGGGCGACGGCAGCGAGGACGTCACGGGTCGCCGCCGCATAGAGGGAGGCGGCCTCGTCGGCCGTGAGCGTCGTCCCTTCCACCACGGCCGGGAGAACGAACCCGGGGCGAGGTGGATCGACTGAAACCACCACGATCATGTCAACCTCTCGGCCCGGGGGCGCCTTGAAGTCGATGATCGCGGGTACGGTTCGGATCTGTTCACCGCTCGCGCCCACCTTTCGTCTGACGGTAATCGGAGGCCAGTATCGACGCGAACGCCTCGATCCACGCCTGGGTCTGCGCGTCGGTTTGATCTCGGGGATCGACCATCGGGACGAGTTCGAAGCCCCGGCCCCGGATGCGGTCCCCGTGGTGGCTATCCACGTCGAAGCTGTCAGCGGCTTTCGTCGTGTACTCCACCGCGAGTTCTTCGAGGGCGCGGGCCCCGACCGGCACGATGATCTCGGGGTTGATCATTCGAATCTCGGCTTCGAGGAACGGCTCGCAGTTGCGAACTTCGTCCGCACTCGGTGGTCGGTCGGGGTGCCGACAGCGTGTGAGTGCCGTCACGTAGACGTCGACGAGTTCGGGTTCGTCCTCGGGGGCACCCATCGCACAGAGGCCGAGTCGTTCGAGAATGCGCCGGAGCCCATCCTCCTCCCCTCCGAGGAGTGGTACGCCTAGCGCCTCGTTCGTGGCCGTCGGCGCCTCACCGACGAACAAAAAGTCTGCGCCGACGTCGCCGTAGCCGTGGACGATTCGGGACCGCGTCTCACAGAGCGTCGGGCAGTTTCGGCAGGTGTCGTCCATCCCGAACGGATTCGACCGGGACCGTTGGTTCGCGTCCACATGTCCGGGTACGGCCCGCGTCACAAAAACGTCGCGACCCGGCGAGCGCCTCGGTCGGTGGGTGGTACGTCTTATTCGGTATCTGAACCGTCGGCGCGGGTGGCTCGTTCGTCCTGTTCGGTGTCCGATTCGTCTTCGACGGGGTCGGAATCTTCCGACTGTGATTCGGTCCCGCTGACCTCCACGGAGGGCGCTTCGTTCGGGATCGACCCGTCGTTCGCCTGGTTACTATCGGCGACGCGTCGTCGGTGGACGATGCCGACGTTGTTCGCGACGGACGCCGTGAGCTCCCGAACACTCGTACCAGTCTGGCTGTCCTGGTCCAGGACGATCGGTTCGCCTTCGTCGCCGCCGACGCGAACGGCCGGGTCGAGCGGAATCGAGCCGAGAAAGGGCATGTCGTGGACATTCGCGAATTCCTCGCCGCCACCGGTGCCGAAGACGTCGTGGGTTCCCCCACAGTCCGGACAGACGAACGTCGACATGTTCTCGGCGATGCCGAGGACGACGGTTTCGTGGCGGGCGAACATCTCGAGGCCCTTGCGCGCGTCGTCGAGGGCGACCGTCTGCGGCGTCGTGACGATCACCGCGCCGGTCACCGGCATCGTCTGGAGCATCGTCAGCTGGGTGTCGCCGGTGCCCGGTGGCAGGTCGACGAGCAGGTAATCGAGGTGGCCCCACTCGACGTCCTCGGTGAGCTGGGTGATCACCTTGTGAACCATCGGACCGCGCCAGATCACCGGGTCGTCCTCGCCGACCAGAAAGGCCATGCTCATCAGTTTCACGCCGAAGCGCTCCGGCGGGATCAGGGTCTCTTCGGCGGTCACGCCCGGCGGCTCGTCGGCGCCGACCATCCGGGGAACGTTCGGGCCGTAGACGTCGGCGTCGAACAGCCCGACGCGGGCACCGAGGTCGGCCAGGCCCGCCGCGAGATTGACGGCCACCGTCGATTTGCCGACCCCGCCCTTCCCGGAGGCGACCGCGACGACGTTTTTCACGTTCGGGAGTACCGACTCTTCCGGAGCGACGTCGTCCCGACCGGGGACGCTCGCCGAGAGGTCGATTGTCCGGTCATCGTCCGCAAGCGCCGCTCGCACCGTCGCGGCGAGATCACTCTCGGTCGGCGAGTACGGGGCCCCGAGCGCCAGGTCGACCCGGATCCTCTCCTCGTCGACCGCCACCTCGTTGATGAGGCCGAGCGAGACGAGGTCGTCGCCCAGGTCGGGGTCCCCGACGGATTCGAGCCGGTCGAGCACCGCGGTGTCGTCCATACCGTGGCTCCGCCCTGCCCGCGAAAAAACGTTGTGTTCACCTCGGTTGTCGGGCTCTCACCGACTGTACCGTAGCCGACGGTGCGTGGGTCCCGTCGACGACCGACGACTCACGGATTGAAGTCGAAACGCGGACCGCCGTACGTCGGCGGATCCGGCTCGAGTTCGACCCCGTGTTCGTAACGCACGAAGTTCAGGTAGTACGGCCGGCCACCGCCACGTCGACCCCACAGCGGAACGCGATCCCATCGGCACGTTCGACGTCCGTTGTCGGCTGGGCGTACTCCCAGCCGGGTTGTGGGGTGAGGGTGACCGACCGATCGGCCAGCGTCTCGGCCCGCTCGACGCTCACGACGGCGTCGCAGTGGGGACAGGTGTATCGAACGGTGACCGTCATCACGCACGGTACGGGCTCTCCGGGTAAATCCTCTCGGCCCGGTGGTTCTCCTCTCGACCTGGTGGATCTCCTCTCGGCCACTGGGTCGCTCTTCGACCCGACGATTTCCCCGCGATGGTGGCAAGTTCCCGGAACAGCTTTCCATCCGACCGGAGTGTGCTCAGACATGATCGACGAAACGGTCGAGGAGATTCGCGCGATGCAGACCCACAGCTCCTCGGTGGTCGCGATTCGGGCGACCCGTGCCCTCCGAGAACTGCTCGACCGGGAGTTCGCCACCGTCGAGGAGTACCACCGCGCACTCGAACAGAACGGCACCGTCCTCCGTCGAGCGAACCCGTCCCACGCCTCGCTCCAGAACGCGATCCGCGGGGTGGTGTCGGCGGTCGAGGACGCCCAGCCGGCGACCGTGGAGGAGGCGAAGACGCTCACCGAAACGCACATTGAGGCGGTCGTCACTCGCATCGAGTCGGCGAAGCGGCGCGCCGGCGAAAACGCCGTCGGAATTATCGAAGACGGTGACACCCTCCTGACCCACGATTACTCCTCGACGGTCCTCGAAGCACTCGTTCACGCGACCGAGCAGGGCAAGCACGTCGACGTGTTCGTCACGGAAGCGCGCCCGCGGTACATCGGTCGGCGGACCGCGCGCGAACTCGCGCCGATCGACAGCGTCGACGTGACGCTGATCACCGACAGCGCGAGCGGCTACTACCTCGCGGAGGTCGATCGGGTGCTCCTCGGGATGTCCTGTATCGTCGAGGACACGCTGTACAACCGCGTCGGGACGTTTCCAATCGTCTCGACGGCCAGCCGACTCGGTGTGCCGGTGACGGTAGTCGGTTCCGCGGCGAAGATCATCACCGACGGCTTCGTGTTCGAGAACGAGTTTCGCTCTCCCAGCGAGGTGTTGCTCGAACCGTCGGTGGGCTTCACCGTCGCGAATCCCGCGTACGATGCGACGCCCGTGTCGCTCCTCGAGGGCGTGATCACCGAAGACGGTAACCGACCGGTTTGACTCGTCGTCGTACCCGGCGCTAGGGTCGAAGGCGAGTCCCGTAACTGGCCGGTCACGATCGCTCTTCGAAGGTGACTTCTCCGACACCGGTGGGTTTCGCCCACTGGACGGCGTTTTTCAACACGCGGCGGACCGCTTCGTTCTCGTAGATGGGAAACGTCTCGTGACCGGGCCTGAAGTAGAAGATCCGTCCGTTCCCGCGACGGTAACAACACCCGCTGCGAAACACCTCGCCGCCCTCGAACCAGCTACAGAACACCAGCCGGTCCGGTTCGGGGACGTCGAAGGGTTCGCCGTACATCTCCGTTCGGGGCAGGTCGAACGATTCGTAGAGGCCGGCCGCGATCGGATGGCCGGGATCGACCACCCAGAGCCGCTCCCGCCGGCCGTCTTCGCGCCACTGGAGCCGGCAACTGGTGCCCATGAGCCGGACGAACGGTTTCGAGAGGTGCCCGCTGTGGAGGACGATGAGCCCCATCCCTTCGAGCACCCGGGACTGTACCCGGTCGACGACCCCTTCGCTCACCTCGTCGTGGGCCTCGTGGCCCCACCAGACGAGGACGTCCGTCTCGGCCAGCACCGCCTCCGTGAGCCCGTGTTCGGGTTCGTCCAGCGTCGCCGTGTTCACGGCGTGGTCGTCCCCGATCGCGTCGGCGATGGCTTCGTGGATGCCATCCGGGTAGACCGCCGCCGCGTCACCACCCGCGCGTTCGTGTCGATACTCGTTCCAGACGGTGACGGCGACCATACCTCGGCCCACACCTGCCCGGCTCAAAGTCCTCGCGACGCTCCACCACCGCCGGTCGGCTCAATACTCGTTTGTGCACGCAAGAGTCATTCGTCACGAAATAACTGTATATAGTTACTGAACGTGTGTTTATCAGTCTTTTATAATCACAAAACGCTTATTTCACTCCCTCCCCGACCCCGTGTATGACTCGATTTCCCTCCCAGCGCGGCCCCTCGAAAGCACCGGTTACGCGGTCGTCGTCGGGTCGGTCTCGGTGTACACAGGAGGTTACTCGATGAGCGCGGTCGGCATCGGAGTCGTCGGGCTCGGGGGGATGGGC
>JBNJGG010000181.1:0-4727 GCA_051747545.1 Halobacteriota archaeon
CGAACTCCGCACCCAGCGAGTCGTCCGCGTCGTCTCCTGTAACACCACGGGCCTCTCTCGACTGCTCGCCCCGCTCGACGAAACGTACGGCGTCGAGAAGGCGCGCGTGACGCTCGTCCGGCGTGGTGGCGACCCCGGACAGACCGAACGCGGCCCGATTAACGACATCCTCCCCGACCCGGTGTCGGTCCCGTCCCACCACGGCCCCGACGTGAAGACCATCCTCCCGCACGTCGACATCGACACGCTCGGCGTGAAGGTTCCGGCGACGCTGATGCACCTCCACAGCGTCAATATCTCGCTCGAAGAATCCCCCGACGCCGACGAGGTCAAAGCGCTTCTCAGCGACGAACCGCGCCTCTTTCTCGTCCCCGAAGAAACGGGCATCGACGGCACTGGCAAACTCAAGGAGTTCGCCATGGACACCGGCCGCCCGCGCGGTGACCTCTGGGAGAACTGCATCTGGGAGGAGTCCATCTCCATGGTCGACAACGACCTCTACCTCTTTCAGTCCATCCACCAGGAGAGCGACGTCATCCCCGAGAACATCGACGCCATCCGCGCCGTCACCGAGACGGCCACCCGCGAGGAGAGCATGGAACTGACCGACGAACGACTGGGGGTCGGCCTCGAAAGCTTGTTTCGCGGCCCGCGAAAGCGCGTCGTCCCCCGCCAGTAAGCGTCTCGACTGAGTTCGCTTCGAACTGCGCTGATTGACCTCGGTTCGCTATTCTACCGCGTGAAGTTCTGTTCGCTAGTCTAACGGGTGAAACTCCACCTCGCCCGTGCGAGTGTCCAGCGTCGCAACCGTGAACGGACCGTCGTCTCCCGACAGCGGTAACCCACCGGGGTTGAGGTGGACCGTTCCATCTCGCTCTTCGTGGACTCGCTGGTGCGTGTGGCCGCGAAGGACGTAGTCGTAGTCGCCGCAGTCGACGAGCGCGTCCACGAGCGTCTCGCTGGTTCCGTGGTACACAGCAATCGAGGTGTCGTCGAATTCGAGCGTGGCGCACTCACCGAGGTACGTCCCGAAGCTCTCGACGACGCTCTGGAGATTCCACTCGCCGTCGTTGTTGCCGCGAACCGCGTAGAAGTCGAACTCGGCGTCGAAGGGCGTCGCCGAGAAGGGGGCGACGACGTCGCCGCAGTGGACGACGGCGTCTACCTGCCCGTCGAAGAGGTCGACGGCGGCCTGGACGAGTTCGAGGTTGTCGTGGGTGTCTGAGACGATGCCGAGTTCCATGTTCCTGGAGTCGACGGTCGGGGCCAAGGATTCTTCGGCGTCCGGTATGGTTTCACCCGTCGCACCCGGCCGCCCGCTTCAACTCCTCGACGCCGACGAGCGGTTCGCCGGTCAGCGCTCTGATGTACGCCCCGCCGGCGATGGAGACGTGCGAGAAACTGTCCTCGTCGAGTCCGTACATCCCGATGGCCCGTGAGGTGTCGCCGCCGCCGACGACGGAGAAGCCGTCGCTACTCGCGATGCTTTCGAGGATTCCCACGGTGCCCGTGCTGAAGCGTTCGTCCTCGAAGACGCCGAGTGAGCCCTTGACGAACACGGCCGCCGATTCGTTGATGAGTGGGTCGTACGCTTCGACGGTCTCGCCGCCGACGTCGAGGTACTGCCGGTCCTTCTTCTCGATGTTCTCGACGCGGACCTCGGCGCGTTCGTCGTCGTCCTCGTAGGCGAGATCGACCGGCAGGTGTATCTGGTCGCCGCAGTCGGCCAACAGCGATTCGACTGTCTCCTGATTCTGTTCCCACTGGGCGTCGAAGAGATTCGTCTCGTCGAGGTCGTAGCCGAGTGGGTAGCCCGCGCCCCGTAAGAAGAGTTCGCCGGCGACGCCGCCGAGACAGAAGGCGTCGACTTTCTCGCCGAGGCTGTTCATCACGTCGATGACGTCGGTCGCCTTCGTCCCGCCGACGACCATCGTCACCGTCCCGTCGAACTCGCGGTTGGCTATCGCGGAGTTCGCGGTGTACTCGGCCTCCATGACCCGTCCGGCGTAGGCGTCGAGCACCCGCGGGAAGCCGACGATGGAGGCGTGTGCGCGGTGGGCCGTCGAGTACGCGTCGTCGACGTAGGCGTCGAATTCGGGGGCGAGACGCTGGACGAACTCGCTCTGTGCGTGTTCCTCGGGCGATTTTTCGGGGAGTTCGTCGTCGCTCATCCGCACGTTTTCGAGCAGGAGGACGTCGCCCGCTTCGAGCGCCTCGATTGCGTCGATGGCCGCCGGTCCGTCGGTGGCGGCGACGAACGCCACCTCGGTGTCGACGTGCTCGGCGAGGATGTCGGCGTGCTGTTCGAGCGAGGCGAAGTCGTCTCGTCCGGGTCGGCCCTGGTGGGCCACGACGACGATTCGATGTCCTGCGTCGACCAGTTCGCGAACCGTCCTGGCGTGTCGCGCGAATCGACGGTTGTCCTTGACGACGCCCTCGGAGACGGGTGAGTTCAAATCGAGGCGGACCAGCACCCGCTGTCCGGGGGCCAGGTCATCGAGGGTCTTGAACATGGTCTGAGCCTAGCCGGGCGACCACTTAGTGCTATACGGAATCGCCCCGCCGGTTCGGGCCACGCAGAATCAGTTCGAACACTCATCGGCACGCAGAGCCGGTGTGCTGTCAGTCGACGGCCATGATACGGTGTGGCTCACGTCAGAAAGTTTTTGAACGATAGCGTCCTAGGCCCGGCCATGGATAGAGACGACCGTGACGACCCGTTCGATTCCTTTTTCAGCGAAATCGAACGGATGATGAACGAGATGACCGGTGGCTTCGACGACAAGTCCGGCTTCACCTCCGAAACCCACGTCGAGGTGTTCGACGAGGGCGGTGTCATCAGACTCGTTGCGGACCTTCCCGGCGTCGACAAAGACGCGATCGAACTCCAGTGCGACGGTGAGATTATCACTATCAGCGCCGCCAGCGACCACCGTGAGTACGACGAACGCATCCGCCTCCCTGCCCGGGTCGACGAACACTCTGCGAACGCGACGTTCAAAAACGGTATCCTGCAAGTGACGTTCGAGCGAGTCGAGGATTCTGCGGCCATCGACGTCGAGTGAGTTCGGACCTCGACATCGTCGGTTCGGTGTCCGTGTTTCTCTGGTGCGTAGCCCCGCTCTCGACCAGTCACGCTGCTCGTTCGCGGATGAGCGTCGCCAGTCGGTCGAAGAAGTCCGATTCGTACTTCGTCGCCGCGTCGACCGTCGGACGGGCGTTCGTCTCGCTGACGACGACCCGCGCTCCGGACTCCAGCAGGTCGACACCCAGGAACGGGACCTCGAGCACCTCGGCCGTCCGTTCTGCGAGTCGGCGGTGTCGCTCGGGGAGGTCGATGCCCGTCGCCTCCGCGCCGCGGTGGACGTTGTGTTTCCAGCGACCCGTGCTTCGCACCGCCTCCGGGAGTCGACGTTCGACCGCACCGACGTACTCGCCGTCGACGACCATCGCGCGGTAGTCGCGGGCATCGGCCAGATACTCCTGAATCAGGTACGAGCGGTCGCCGGTCGCCCGGTAGTCGTGGACGAGATTCAGGTAGTCGACGACGCCGAGCAGTGAGTCGAGGTCCGACGCCCTGGCGACGCCCACGCCGCGCGTCGCCGAGTTCGGCTTGACGACGACGGGGAACTCGAACTCGGCCACTGCGTCGACGACTGCCCGTTCGTCGACCGGATTCGACACGAGCGTCGTCCGGGGGACGGCGACACCCGCCCGCGAGAGCGCCGCGATTACGCCACCTTTGTTCCGCGAGGTGAGAACCGCCTCGCGGTCGTTCACCCACGGGACGTCGACGAGCGCGTCGACGACGCCGCCCTCCATCGTTCGTGTCGGGTAGACGAACCCTACGTCGTACGTCTCGGGCCACGGCTCGGTGAGCCGAATCGTCCGCTCTCTGGCGTGCAGGTGACAGACCTCGATGTCCCGCGCCGCGAGGGGATCACGGAGGCGCTCGAACGTTTCGGCACGAGTGGCGACGGCCAACCGAAGCATACGCTCTCTGTGCGGTCGACCGAGAAAAACCGAGGGGGCCGAGTCAGACGATGCGACGCGCGGCCGCCCCGCCCAGGTGTCCGACGAGCAGTTCTTCGCCCGACGCTGCGAGACTGGCGAAGCGGTCTCTCGCCCGATCAGGCGACGAGCAGTTCTTCGCCCTTCTCGACGACGACCCGGCACGGCGGCGACATCTTGTTGTACGCGCGGCGGAGCGCGTCCTTGGCGATGTCGGCGTGTTCGGGATCACAATAAATCGTGAAAATGGCGTCACCGCGCGGGACGCGGGCCGCCGTCCCGACCGGCTTCCCGAACGACTGTCGCATGCCGTCGGAGACGCGGTCTGCGCCCGCACCAGTCGCCTGTTTGTTCTCGCGGATGACGTGGTGGGGGAACTTTCGCAGGACCATCTTGTAGTTCTCCTGCCCGACGAACTTCAGGAGACGCCGGTTGGCCGACAGGCGCGCCGATTCGAGCGACCCGTGACGAATCTGGCAATCCTCCTCGATTCGGAGGCTGATGTGAACCGGGTAGTCTTCGGGGCCGGTCTTGAGGTTCCCCATGTTGTGCTGTGCGATTTTCGAACCGGGAATGCCGGTGATGTACTCTCGTCGGGTGTACGCCGGGTTCTTTATCTCCCGGTACATCGAGGCGGGTTTGTCTGCCATGGTTACTTGACGGGGATAATGCTCACCGCCCGAATAAACGCTTCGAACCTCGGGCGTCAGGTGCTG
>JBNJGG010000182.1:0-4721 GCA_051747545.1 Halobacteriota archaeon
CTCGAGGAGGACGGTGTCATCGAGTACGATTCGACGGCGAAGACCGTACAGCGCGGCCCCCAGTTCGAGAACGTCTACCAGTACGTCGACGGCGGCCAGGCTCCCGATCACCGACTCCTCGGCGGACATCTCGCGCTGTGCGTCCTCGGGTTGGCGTTGATCGTCCTCTCGGGGCTCTCGCTCCCGATCGGTATCGATCCTCTGTTCTCGAGCGTCCTGGTCTTGCTCGCAGTCGCGGTCAGCAGCCTGTACTGGCTGTTACAGTGATCGCGTGAATCGCCTCGGGGAATTCGCCTCGCTAATAAAAAAGCCAACGCGAGGACGATTCAGCACTCGGCCTGGTGCGCTTGCACGCCCTGAGAGGTTATCGGATCGCGATACCGATCGGTACGCGCTGGTCCGTCTCGTCTGCCGCGTCGTTCGTCTCGTCCTCGCTCGAGTCGTCGCTTTCTGGCTCTACCTCGAGGAGGGCCACTTCACCGAAGTCGTCGCTCAGGACCATGTGGACGTAGGTTCCCGTCTCGAGTCCCGTGGTGTCGACCTCGAACGTGACCGTCTCCTCAGCGCCGCCCTCGACCGTCACTTCCTGTGAGTCGATGAGGTCGCCTTGCAACCGGAACTCGATGGCCTGGGTGGCTTCCTCGTCGTTAGGGTTGCCGATCGTCGCCGTCACGGTGATGTTTTCGCCGACAGTGACGTTGTCGGGTGCCTCGAGATTGGCAACCGTGAACGATTCGGCATCGGCGTCGTCATCCATCTGGTCTTCGTCGTCGGCGTCGGTGTCGTCCTCGTCATCTGTGTCAGTGTCGTCTTCGTCATCTACTCCGTTTTCGTCACCGGCGTCGGTATCGTCCTCGTCATCTACTCCGTTCTCGTCATCAGCATCGGTGTCATCTTCGTCGTCGGTATCAGTCTCGTCTTCGTCATCTACTTCGTCTTCGTCGTCTGCGTCGGTGTCGTCTTCGTCATCTAGTCCGTTCTCGTCATCGGCGTCGGTGTCGTCTTCGTCGTCTGCGTCGGTGTCGTCTTCGTCGTCGGTATCAGTCTCGTCTTCGTCGTCGGTATCAGTCTCGTCTTCGTCTTCGTCGTCCGCGTCGGTGTCGTCTTCATCGTCGGTATCAGTCTCGTCTTCGTCATCTACTTCGTCCTCATCGTCGGCATCGTCTTCGTCGCCGGGCGTTTCAACGTCGATACCGTCCAGTTCCTCGCCAAGAATCTCCTCGAGCCGGTCGAGATCCGCGTCGTCACTGATAACGAAGACGAACACCTGTGCGTTCTCGACGGTGAGTTCTTCGATGGTGATGTTCTCGATGGTCACGAAGACCTGCTCGGGCTGGACGATGGAGACCCCGTCCTCGACGACTTCGGGATCGGGTTCCATGACGACCGTGTCGTTGTCATCGTGTTCGTCCTCCTCATCTGGGGAGTCGTCCACGGGCTCGTCGTCGTCAGTTGGTTCGTCGTCAGCCGGTTCGTCGTCAGCCGGTTCGTCGTCAGCCGGTTCGTCGTCAGCGGCCTCCTCGAGGGTGATCTGAGCGTCGTCGATCACCGGCTCGCCATCGGCCGTCAGGTACGGACCGTCCGCTTCGCCCTCGGTCTCGACGAAGTCGTACGTCTGGTTCTCGTTGGTGTCGAGATGTGGCATCGCGATCAGCGTCTCGCTCTCCTCGAGCGGCTGATCGAGTTCCACGACGACGTCCTCGTGCGTGCCAGCCTCGAGATAGGCCGAAACGCCGATCACGCTTCCGATGACGTTCCCGACGAGCAACGAACTGTCGTGGATGGTGACGAAGCCACCCTCCTCGAGGGTCACTTCGTCGACGGTCACCTGCGTCCCGTCCGTCGTTTGCTCGCTAAACGCGACACTGGCTGTCGGTTGATCCGTTTCGTTAGCCGACTCCGAGTCGGAGTCGTTCGCTTCGTCTTGTACCGATACCGTCGTCGGTGATGCTACTGCGGCTCCCGCCACCATGGCGATCCCGCCACACAGTACCATCAGCGCGACGAAGACAACGGTCAGTTGTTTTCGTGTGCTCATGTCTATTGGTGCCCAAAAGGCGTTCGAGACTCCACGAAGCACGGTATAAACCGACGCAACGCTTTCGGGGGGTAAGGAAATACTGTCGGGAACAGTGGCTCGTTCAGGCCGCGAACGGTCTCGAAAAGCCCCATTATCACGTTGCTCGAACGGGACACCGGTGGGGCTTTTGCCCCTCGAGCCCGAACTGCCGGACGATGAAAGTCCGCGGCGAACGCGAGTGTACCGAGTGTGGGACTCGCTGGTCGTACTTCGAAACCGGCAGCGTCGGCTGTCCGGCCTGCGGGAGCCTCCGGAGCGTCGGAACCACGGACCGAGAAGTACACACCGACGGCCCCGCCACGTTCGACCTCACCGGCGTTCGCGCCGAAATCGACGGGCTATCCGACGCGGAACTCGCCTCGAACGCACGGACGGCCGCACGAGAGTACGTTCGATCGCGAGGATTCGTCCGCGGTGGCGAGCTTCTCCCGCTCGATGAGACGTATCTCGCCGCCGTCGAACTGATGCACGTCGGCGACTATCTCGCCCGCCAGCGCCGTCCAACGGAAGACGAATCGCTGTACTTCCTCGCGCTGCTCCGCGATGCGGACGACGGGAAACGACCCCCCGCTGCGGCCGTCCCCAAATCGGCTCGAGAAGCCCGCGGGATAGCGACCGCAGACGCGATACGCGCCTACCGACGGGACGTCAGAACGTGGCTCGACGCGGGAAACGAGGTGCCGGCGCGTGGCCGGAGCGCACTCGAACGCCTCTCCGATCACGAGACGCGATTTCGAATGCTCGAGGGGAACGTCGACCCCGAGACCGCGGACACGCTGCTCGAGGCAACGAGAGCGCTCGCGGACGGCCTTCGAGGCGACGAAAAACGGCTGAGAGATGCCCTGAACGCGCTCGAACGTCTCGAGTGACTCGAGGACCGATCGTCGAATCCCGGCGTCACGGGAGGTCGACGTCGACGCCCGTCTGCAAACTCGCCGCTTTGACCGTATTGTAGAGCAACATCGCGCGGGTCATCGGCCCGACGCCGCCGGGGACGGGGGTGATCGCGCTGGCGCGTTCGGCGGCGCTCTCGTACTCGACGTCGCCGACCAGCTCGTAGCCCTTCTCCGTGTCGGCGTCGACGCGGTTGACGCCGACGTCGATCACGACGGTTCCCTCGCTGATCATCGACCCATCGATCAGTTCGGGGACGCCGACAGCCGCGACGACGACATCCGCACCACGAGTTTTCGCCGCCAGATCCTCCGTGCGGGAGTGACAGACGGTCACGGTCGCGTTCCCGTCGTCGGCCTTCTGGATCAGCAGGTTCGCCAGCGGCTTGCCGACGATGTCGGAGCGACCGACGATCGTGATGTCGGCTCCCGCCGTATCCACGGCCGTCGCCTCGAGCAGTTTCTGGACCCCGTGTGGCGTGCAGGGACGGAACCTGGCGTCGCCGGCGACGAGTCGGCCGACGTTTTCGGGGTGGAAGCCGTCGACGTCTTTCATGGGGTCGATCCGGCGGATCACCTGTCGGTAGTCGACGTGGTCGGGAACGGGGGCCTGAACGAGGTAGCCGTGGACGTCGGAGTCCTCGTTGAGCGACCCGATCGTCTCGAACAGTTCCTCGGCGGGGGCGTCGCCGTCGACGTCGACGTGGTGTGGTTCGATACCGATCTCCTCACAGTCGCGCTGTTTCATCGAGACGTACGTCTCGCTGGCGGGGTCGTCCCCCATCAACACCGTCGCCAAGCCCGGACGCGACCCCGCGTCCGCGAGGGTCTCGATGGCGTCGGTCAGCTCCGCACGGATCTCGCTCGCGACGGCGTTCCCGTCGATGGGCTCGGTCATTACCTCCAACGGGCACGGCGACGGTAATGAATGCTCGGATTAATGCCCAGATTTGGCGTCTGGAAGTTGTATATATGCACGTTAATGGATGCCTTCTCGAGCGTCGACCCTGGCGAGGTGCCGAATTTTGCGCGGTCCTCCCGGGATCAGGTGGGCGATACAGTTACGTTCGTATCCACAAAATGACGCGTATGATTCGCAGTATCGCCTTCGCCGTCGAGGACGGCCTCCTGGAGCGCTTTCCCGAAACGCTACGCAGCGTCGGGTACTACGACGACGACGGCGGTCACCTCCTGTACGTTCGAGACGACGTCGACGAGGTGTACGGTCGGGCGGAGCGAGAACAGGTGTTCACTCGAGCGCGACTCGAGGCGATGGACCGACCCAACCAGGAATCGCTCTACGTCCACGGGGAGTTACTGTGTACCTTCCGGTGTTTCGAGGAGGCAACGAAGTTTCACGCGACGTTGACCGACACGGAGGGAATCGTCGCCGCGGTCGACGCTGGCGGCGTCGATGATCTCCGGGGGACGACGGACGTTATTCGACGAACCGTCGAGGCGAATCGGGCTGAGGAGTAGCTCACTCCGGACGTCGACTGGTGAACGAACACCGAGGCACTTCCCGATGTCGCTCACCATTGCAGGGTGGAACGCCGCCCGTGGTTCGACTCCGTCGAGGCGGGAACCACGCTCACTCGAGCCGGATCCGATCGCCGATCTCGACGTCTGCGGCGGCTCCCGCGGGGAGCTCGAGAACGAGGTCGGCCTCGGCTCGAGCGAACCCGCGCCAGGGTCGGAGGGTTTCGACGCGGGTCACCCGACCGTCGACGGCCCAGATGACGTCGAGG
>JBNJGG010000183.1:0-4709 GCA_051747545.1 Halobacteriota archaeon
AGGACTCAAGGGGCCGCTGTCGTGTCTCACGCAGGCACGCTATGGCATCGCGTGGGGCGCGGTCGGTGCCGCACGCGACTGCTTCGAGACGGCCCGTCGATACGCGGGTGAGCGCGAGCAGTTCGGCGGCCCAATCGCCCGGTACCAGTTACAGCAGCGAAAGCTCGCTGAGATGGCGACCCAGATCACGACCGCCCAGCTGCTCGCCCATCGCCTCGCGGACTTGAAAGAGCGAGGCGACCTGCGACCGCAGCAGGTGTCGATGGCGAAGCGAAACAACGTCAGGATGGCCCGACAGCAGGCCCGCGTGGCCCGCGAGATGCTCGGTGGCAACGGCATCACCACCGATTACTCGCCGATGCGCCACCTCTCGAACATGGAGACGGTGTACACCTACGAGGGGACCCACGACATCCACACCCTCGTTCTCGGGGCGGACCTCACCGGGATTGCCGCGTTCGAGTAGGTGCCGGTGTCGAAATCAGCAACAGACGATCGGTTTCGACAGTCGTGCTGAATACAGGTGTCTCGGGGATGTGGATTCGCGGCGTCAGAAAACGACGGTGCGTGCCTCGCGTCGCCCCGACTCGCAGTGCCCTCAGGACTTCCAGACCAGTTCCAGCGAGAGTTCGGCGGTGCAGACCGGAGACCGCGACAACTCGTCGTCGACCTCGACTTCGGTCGCGTCGGCGTCGAGGTACCCCGTACACCGACCCTTTTCGATGATTTGGGCGAGCCTGACCGGCGAACCACACTCGGGGCAGTCGACGTAGTAGCCCCGGTCACCCTCGTGGATGGCGTCGGGTTCGAGTTCCATCTGCGCGACGTTTGGGTGGTCATCCGACCGAGGGGCGTCACCGGACATAGGCGAGAGAATACACGGCTCGAAGCCCGAAAAAACTCGCGTCGAGCGACATACGACTTTACGGTGGGACAGCGAATGAAGCGTATGGAGATTCGAACCGCCAGGCAGACCGATAGATCGGAAATCGCGTCGGTGGCGCGTGCCTCCCTCACGGACTCGTACAGCCACTTCGTCGACGAATCGACCATCGACACGGTGGTCGACCAGTGGTACGCTGACGAATGGCTAGCCGAGCTCCTCGACGACGCGGCTGAGACGTTCGTCGTCGCCGAGGACGACGACGAAATCGTCGGCTTCGCGCACGGTGCCGTCGTGGAGGAGCGACCGAGAGCGGCCGAGTTGTACTGGCTCCACGTGACGCCATCGAAGCGGGGCGAGCGAATCGGCCTCAAACTCCTCGGGCACATACAGGACCGCTTCGAAGACAGCGACGCGACGGTGTTGCGAGGGATGGTGCTCGCGGGCAACGAGGCTGGCGCGGGGTTCTACACCGCACAGGGATTCGAACAGAGCGAGACGCGGACTGTGGATATCGGTGGTGAGGAGTTCGAAGAACTGGTCTTCGAGCGATCACTCGGTGAGGAACCTGCCGAGCAGATTGTCGAGCCGGCACCCGCACCAGACGGACGGGAGCTGTTCGTGAACTACAGCGAGAGCGAACGGGGAGCGAGAGGCCCGTTCTACGCCGTCTACCTCGACCGTGAACTGGAAGACCGGTACGGATTCTGCTGTGGCAACTGCGAATCGGTCGAGACGCCGATGGACTCGATGGGTCGGATTCGCTGTGCGAACTGCGGCAACAAGCGAAAAGCGACCCGCTGGGATGCGTCGTACCTCTGACCCCCTGCGAACGACCTGAGGGTCGCGGCGTAATTCGGGACGCCCTGACGCTTTTCGACGGATGGCGTGGAGAAATGGCACAAATTTGGGTGAGAACTTGGAAAATGTTCTTTTAAATCGGTGTCGAAATTGTGACCGAGCGTTCGACAATGACTCAGTCCATGGAGGAACACGATGCCGGCGTGTGAACACTGCGGAATGCACGTCTCCGAACGGTTCGCCCGTGTCTTCGCCGACGAATCCGGGAAAGTGTACGCCTGTCCGAACTGTTCGGCCCACGCCGGAATCGCAGAGGTTTCGCGACTCCGCGCCCGCGAAGCCTGAATAGACCCGCCCAGCGGTATCAGTCCGCCGGTCGTGAGTGAATTCGGAGTTGTGCGACCGGCGTGTCAACGAGCAGCACCCATTTAGCGGCACGACGCCTACTGTGTGGTGGAGGTGTCTACCAGTGACTGAAACCGCCCAAGACAGGCCCGTTTCCCTCGACCTCACGCACGAGGAAGCCTGGGTGGTGCACGTCGCACTCTTGGCCGACATCCAGCGTCGCGTCGAGCGTGGAGAAGCCCCGTGGCGAGAGTGGGAGCTCCGCACGAGAGTCGAATCCGGTGACGACGCGTTCGACCGCGAGGAGCTCAGGACTCTCAAACGCGTCCTCTCTCGGTACGCCCAGCGAGCGCCCGAACGGGACCTTCAGCACGTTCAGGCGGTCCTCGACTACGTCGCGCTCGCACTCTCCTGAACGTGACGCCCCGAGGCTACTCGTCGGTGTCCGACTCAGTTTCTCCGTCCCAGTAGTCGACGGCGTCGTCCTCTCTGAAGTAGCCGTGGACGACGCGCTCAGCGTCGCCACCCGGCGGGGACCCGGCGAAGACGCCGAATTTCTCCGAATCGGGATACACGGTCACGTCCGGATGGTTCATCGTCGACACCGCGAGGTATCGAAGCGGTTCGTCGCCGTCGTTGACGACCTGATGAGCGCTCTCCGGAGCCGTCGGGAGTGCGACGTAATCGCCTTCTCGCAGTGTTCGAGTTTCGTCGCTCAGTCGGAGTCGTCCGGTTCCCGAGAGGACGTACAGGGCCTCCTCGTTGCCGGTGTGGTAGTGAAACGGCCACGAGCGCGCACCCGCCGGGAGTTCGTACAGACTACACCCGAGTTGGTCGCCACCGGCCGCACGAGCGAGTCGTTTCCGTCGAAATCGCGTCTCACCGCGCTGTATCTCGGTCCAGTCGAGGTCCGACTGATTGACAGACGACATATTCGACACACACCGTGAGACGCCAAGAATCCTCGCCCGTCGCGCCCGCGGATGGCGCGCGAATCACACTTGTAGGAATCGGGAGGATTTTTATGCTCCCTGCCGTAGCACGGCTCATATGTTCAAGGCCATCGTCAGCGCGTCGACGTTGGGGGACGCGCTGGACTCCGTGAGCGTGCTAGTCGACGAGTGTAAGATTCGGCTCAACGAAGACGGGCTGTCGATCCGTGCAGTCGACCCGGCGAACGTCGGGATGGTCGACCTCGAACTGGACGCCGCCGCCTTCGAGTCCTACGAGGCCGACGGCGGCGTCATCGGCGTCAACCTCTCACGACTCGAGGACATCGCGGGCATGGCCAACAGTGGCGACCTCGCACAGCTCGAACTCGACGAAGAGACGCGAAAGCTCCACATCCAGATCGACGGCCTCTCGTACACGCTCGCGCTCATCGACCCCGACTCGATTCGGCAGGAGCCCGACATCCCCGACCTCGACCTTCCGGCGACGATCGTGCTGGAAGGCAACCAGCTCAATCGCGGCATCCGCGCCGCCGACATGGTGTCGGACCACATCGCCCTCCGCGTCGACGAGGACGCCGAGACGTTCCACGTCGAAGCCGAGGGCGACACCGACGACGTCGACTTCGAGGTGTCTCGAGACGAACTCATCGACCTCGCGGCGGGACCGGCGAAATCGCTGTTCTCGCTCGACTACCTGAAAGACATGAACAAGGCCATCCCCGGCGACGCCGAGGTGACGGTCGAACTCGGCGAGGAGTTCCCGGTGAAGCTCCACTACGAAATCGCGGAGGGCATGGGCGCGGTCACCTACATGCTCGCACCGCGCATCCAGAGCGACTGATCCCGAATCGAGCCCCAGAATCGCCGAAACGCGGGCGACATCGGAGCTGTTGGCGGCCACGCGATACTCGTCAGCGTACGGTGACGACCCCCGGTGAACGGTGTGTTACTCGTCGATCCGCTGGTAGACGACGACGCCGTCGTTCTCGTAGACGTGCTCCCACCCGGGAGACCGCTCGAACGACCGTTCGAGCGTTCCGACCTGGACGGCGGTCTCACCGCGTATCGTGTACCGTCCCTTCGGTACGTAGACGTACTCGGGGGACGCTCCGACGGACTTGGCCGTCGTCTCGACGCAGTCGACGCTCTGACAGCTCGAAACCGCGTCGTATCCGTCTTTTTGGTGTTCGAACAGAGCGGCGTGCTCCCATTCGACGCCCCACGGGCCGAGTAGCATCGTCCGGTCGGTCAGCGCCGGAAACCACTCGGCGGCGTCGCCGAGAACGACGAACGTCGCGTCCTCGGGGGTTTCGGTCTTAACCCACTCCATCGCCGCCATCGCCTCGTCGTCGAGGAACTCGGGGGTGGTCGGGTCGGTTACGAGCGTCATCTCGTAGGCGAGATACCCTCCTCCACCGAGGCTGACTGCGACGAGGAGGACTGCCGCCACTACGGCCCGTCGTTCGACGTCGAGATCGCGGCTCCCGACGCGGGGCCGGCGTCCCGCGATGGCCAACCCCGCAGCGGCGACGGCGACGGCCCCGACCGTGTACCGAAAGCGGGGTTGTTCGAACACCAGCGTCGTAGCGGCCGTCCAGACGAGGAGGAGAGACTCCCTGCGGACGAAGAAGACGATGGCCGCGGCCAGCAGCGGGACGACCGCGTACAGGGCAGCGTCGCCGGTGAGGGCGGCGATTCCCCCGCCGATCCCGCCGTGAGTCCTCGAC
>JBNJGG010000184.1:0-4678 GCA_051747545.1 Halobacteriota archaeon
GTGCCGGCGAAAGCGACCATCATGATCAGGGTCTCGACGTCGATGTTGCGTGAGGATATCGGGGATTCGAAGCGAGAGCAGTTCCTCGCGCTCGTAGCCGAGTTCGTCACACGCGGTCTCGTTGACATCGACAATCCGTGCCGTCTCGGCGTCCGAGACGAACACCGATTCGTTCGATTCGTCCAGTAGAGTTCGAAAGAGTTCGAGTTGCTGTTCGCGCGCTTTGCGCTCGGTTATGTCTTCGAAGACGGCCATCGCGCTGGTAATCGTTCCGTCGGCGTCCAAGACGGGTCCGGCTGAAATCCTGACGTCGATACGCCCATCGTCTTTCGTCTGTCGACGTGTCTGGACGCCGGAGACGAGGTCGCCAGCACGGATGCGCTCGCGGTGGGCCTCGAACTCAGACGTCATGTCGTCGGGGACAAACGGCACGCGCGTCCCGAGAACCTCGTCTGCCTCCCAGCCGAAGATTCGGCTCGCTGCGGGATTCCACAGTTCGACGACGCCGTCGTGGTCACTGACGACGATGGCGTTCGGGTCTGCCTCGATTATCGCTTCGAGCCGCTGGGTCGTCTCTCGAAGGGCGCGCTCCTGTGCCCTGTGCGAAGTGATGTCGGTGATGAACCCCTCGATGGCCGTCAACTCGCCGTCGTCAGCGTAGATCCCCCGCCCGCGTTCCCACACCCACTTCCGTTCGCCGCCCTTCGTGATGATTCGGTACGTGACTTCGAACGGGTCCCGGGATTCGAGGCGCTGCTGGACGTCCGTCCACAACTGGTCGCGGTTGTCGGGGTGGACGACGTCGTCACCCCAGGAGACACGGCCGGACTCGATAGCCGCCGCTCTGTAGCCCGTGAGTTCCACACTATCCCCCCCGACGAACTCCATCGGCCAATCCGGTTCGTTCTTGCAGCGATAGACGATGCCGGGTAAGTTGCTTATCAGCGTGTCTAGTCGTCGTTCACGCTCCGCGAGCGCTCGTTTCGAGCGGGCGCTGGCGACAGCATTCTGGACCCGATTTGCCAGCAACGCGTACTGCTCGGTTCCGGTTTGCTTCTGAATGTAGTCGGTGACACCCGCCGAAATCGCCTCGCTCGCGATCTCTTCTGAGCCCTTTCCGGTAAAGAGGATGAACGGTAACTCGGGGTAACGTTCGCGGACGACCTCGAGGAATTCGAGGCCGTTCGTCGGCGACATGTCGTAGTCGCTGACGACGCAGTCGATTTCCGCTTCGGCCAGCCTCGCGAGGCCCTCGCTCGCGCCGGGTGCCGTCACGACGTCGAAACGCCCAGCACGTTCGATGAAATCACCGGCCACGCTCGTGAAGTGTGGGTCGTCGTCGACGTGGAGGATGGAAATCTCGTCGTTCATTCGTTAGCTCCGGTCCCGAGTCTCCACGCACAGACGTGTCACCATGTGATAACCAGGGGTATAGTATTGTCGATATTTGACATGCGTCGGAGCGTGGAGCGAGTGGCACACGATCTGCGGGCGTCGTTGCATCGACGACCCGCCGAATTCACTGTCGGTCTCTCGATGGCCTTCGGATAGTACCCGGAAGTGTCACCGGTATTACTTCTAAGCGACACGGAGAATGCCTCGGAACGTCACGAAGAAGGCCTCGGAACGTCACGAAGAAGGCCTCGGAACGTCACGAAGAAGGCCTAGACGCATCACCGATGGTACACCGAAGCGTCACGGATGATACTTCGAGGCGTCACAGATGACGCATCGAGGCGTCGCCACGGCGTCCGAGAGGGGCCGAACTCGTCCGATTTTATGGAGTCCGGCTAGACACAACGGTACATTCTTGTCCGACACTGCTGATACCCGAGTCATGCCTCAAGAGGAGACACCGGGTGAGTTCGGTGAGTTCGGCGGGCGTCACGTCCCCCCGATGCTGGAGGAACCTCTCGAACAGTTGGCCGAAGCGTTCGAGAACGTCGCGCAGACCCCCGAGTTCGAAGCCGAATTTCGGGACATCATGGAGTCGTACGCGGGACGGCCGACGCCGCTGTATCACGCCAAGAACCTGTCCGAGGAGTACGGCGCAGACATCTTCCTGAAGCGGGAGGACCTGCTCCACGGCGGGGCCCACAAGATGAACAACTGCGTCGGACAGGCGCTGCTGGCGAAGAAGGCGGGCAAGACGCGCCTCATCGCCGAGACCGGCGCTGGACAACACGGAACGGCGACGGCTATGGTCGGGGCGTTGTTCGGCCTCGACACGGAGATTTACATGGGAAAAAAGGACGTCGAGCGTCAGAAGATGAACGTCTTCCGCATGCGTCTGATGGGCGCGGAGGTCAACGAGGTGACCCGCGGTGGTGCCGGACTCGCCGACGCCGTCGACGCCGCCCTCGAAGACTTCGCACACAACATCGACGACACGCACTACCTCGTCGGCTCCGTCGTCGGCCCGGACCCGTTCCCCCGGATGGTCAGAGAGTTCCAGTCGGTCATCGGCAAGGAAGCCCGTGACCAGATTCGAGAGCAGATCGGGGGCCTGCCGGACGCCGCAGTCGCCTGCGTCGGCGGCGGGTCGAACGCCATCGGCCTCTTCCACGCGTTCCGCGACGACGACGTTGCCTTTTACGGCGGCGAGGGCGGAGGTGAGGGCACGGACTCGAAGCGCCACGCCGCGCCGCTGGCAAAGGGCAAGGATGGCGTCATCCACGGGATGGCAACCCGCGTCATCGACGAGGACGTCGAGGTCCACTCGGTCTCCGCCGGCCTCGACTACCCCGGTGTCGGCCCCGAACACGCCATGTTCCGCGCGGTCGGACGCTGTGAGTACCGCGGTATCACCGACGACGAAGCACTCGAAGCGTTCCGCACGCTGAGCGAAACCGAAGGTATCATTCCAGCGCTGGAGTCCAGTCACGCCCTCGCCCTCGCAAAGCAACTGGCCGAGGAGGGAGAACACGAGACCATCGTCGTCAACCTGAGCGGCCGTGGCGACAAAGACATGGAACAGGCCGCCGAGATGTTCGACCTCGGCGCGTAGGACCCCCGAAGGAGCGCCATCGTGAACGACAGCGCTCGTACACATCCACGACGGCCTCGCCCCTATCCTCGGCGGCACTCGCTCTTATACTCGGGGGCTCACGTCGCCGCGAGCAGAAGCGGGGACCGTTCGGTCTCGCCGACGGAGTTAGGGGGCGAAACCGTCCTCAGCGTCGATAGGCGAGCAGGCCGACCGAGAGGATGAGGGCCGCGACGAGGACGACCACTGGAGAGTTCCCGGTGGCCCACTGGAGGGGGTCCGACGGCGTCAGCAGGCCGTCGCCCGACCCATCGGTGGAGGGCGTCTCTTCGGTTGCTCCGGCGTCCGAGCGTTCGCTGTCGTCGGAGTGGGCGGTGGTCGAATCGTCGGCAGCACTCTGCTCGGCGGTCACGGCGTCGGTCGTGACTGAATTCGCTTCCGTCGTCGACGAGGGAGAGTCCGAAGTTGCGGGCTCGCCGGCGGCGTCGTCGGTATCGTCCGTGTCGTCGGTGTCGTCGGCGTCGTCGGTATCGTCCGTGTCGTCGGTGTCGTCACCGGTATCGCCCGTGTCGTCGTCGGTATCACTCACGGTCAGGGACGCACCGCGCGTCTCGGTGACCGAGTAGCTGTGGCCCCCCTCGTCGCCGAGTGCTTCCACCGCGAGCGACACGTCGCTCGCGCCGACGCCTCCGCCCCTGACGGTTACACTCGCCACCGACACGTTGCCGGTGTCGTCGGTGTCCATCGCCGCGGCGTTGACCGTCGTCGAAGACCCGTCGTCAGCCGTCTGAACGTCCCGGAAGCCCGGGTCGCCCCGAAGTCCAACGTCGACTATCGTTCCGATGTCGGCGTCGAGTGCGACGGTGACCGTGACCGCACCGACGCCGCCGTCGGCGTCGTTTACCACCACGTCGAACGTGGTCGTGTCACCCGAATCGATGCTCGCGTCCGTCGGCGAGAGGAACACCTCCGTGTCGCCCGCGGCGCTGGTCACGCCCGCCGTTGCGGCCGCGACCAGCAGTACCGCCAGCAGCGCCACAGCGCTCGTCGGTGGTCCTGAATTGTGCGTCATGTATATCGATTTCCTGTCATCATCCTGGTGTCGAAAAAATTGGCGCGGTCGAGGTGGTCAGAAGACCAGTTCGACGAACAGCGCCTGAACGTCGACGACGTTGACCGTGCCGTCGTCGTTGAAGTCGAATTGGTCGGTACTCTGCTCTAACGCCGGATCGTCGAGGTTGGCAAACAGCGCCTGAACGTCGACGATGTTGAACGCGCCGTCGCCATTGATGTCCTCGTACTGCCCGTCGTTGTCCGGGTCAGTCACCGGCGGGAAGTCACCGATGGAGATCTCCGTGACGGTGAGAGAGGCACCCGTGGTCCCGGTGACGGCGTAGGAGGTTCCCTGTTCGTCGCCGAGTGCGTCGACTGTGGGCGTCAGGTCGGTCGACCCGGCCGCCCCGCCCTCGACGGTGATCGTCGCGATGGGTACACTGCCCGTGTCGTCGGTGTCCATCGTCGCCGCGGTGATCTCGACCGACGAGCCGTCGGCGGCGATGTCTACTTCGACCAGATTCGAGCCCGCCCCGCCGTGGACCTCGACGTCGGTGATGGTCGCGACGCTCGGGTCGGCGACCTCGACGGTCGCCTCGTAGGCACCGACGCCGCCGTCGGCGTCGTCGACTACCAGGT
>JBNJGG010000185.1:0-4643 GCA_051747545.1 Halobacteriota archaeon
GCTCGGTGCCGAAGGCGAAGGATGGGACCAGACGAAGCAGACGCTCGAGGGAGGGCGCATCTCGATCGCGGCCCTCTCTGTCGGTCTCGCGCAGGGTGTTTTCGAAGCCGCACACGAGTACGCGCTCGACCGAGAGCAGTTCGGCCAGCCCATCTCGAAGTTCGACGCCATCCGCGACAAACTCGTCTCCATGTACCGAAAGACCGAACGTGCTCGTCTGCTGACGTACAAGGCCGCGACCAGGTACGACCGCGGCGAGGACGTCACCAGGGAGTCGGCGCTCGCCAAACTCGACGCGAGCGAGGCTGCCCGTGAGGTGGCCGAAGACGCCGTACAGGTCCTCGGCGGCTACGGGTACACGACCGACTTCGCCCCACAGCGGTTCTACCGCGACGCGAAGCTGATGGAAATCGGCGAAGGAACGAGTGAGATACAGCACCTCATTATTGGGCGCGAACTGGGTCTGTAACTCGGTCAGCAAGGGGCGGACGCGTGGCTCACGAACGAAGTAACACCATCGGCTTTCTGTCGTCGTCCAGCCTGTCGGCGGCCACCCGTCGGAGGGTCAGTCGATGGACGGCTTCGACAGCCGTGAGCTCTTCCCCTTCGAAGGAGAGGGCCCGTGCGTACTCTCTCCAGATGCGCTCGTCGACGAGGAGGTAGTACGCCGCTCGACGCCGCTCGACCAGCGGGTTTCGTGGCAACGTCTTTCGCCACTCGTAGACGATGTCCTCGACGCCCGGGAGGTCTGCGACGAGGTCCTGGTGGCGTGCGACCAGTGTTCGAAGTTCCGTCTGGTCGACCTGATGGTCCCTCGCTACCGTCTCGATGGGCTCGTCGAAGGTTGCCGAGAACTCCGGGTCCATGACGGTCAGAGTCGCTCCCGAGTCATAACGCTCGTGGGTCTCTTCGAGGTGCTCTGCCTCGCTCGGCTGCCCTCGAAGCTGTACCGACCGTCAGTCCCCTTCGACGAGGCGTTCGGCAATTCGGCGGGCGCCCTCTGCGGCGGCGAGGTCTGGACGATCCGCCGAGACGGCGGTCACGTCCCGCGCCAGTTCCGCACTCAGTTTGCGCTCGAACTCGGCGACGATGCCGGGGATACAGGCATCCCGCCCGTGAGAACGATGGGTCGTTCGAGCGCGAGTTGATACGGCTTCAAGTGGCCGTGAGCGAGCGCTGCGAGGAACTCGTTTGCGACCGAATCGACGACGGCGTCCAGATAGGCTTCGAGGGGTTCCATCACGCTCTGTTCGAGTGCGAACTCGTGAGTACCACCGCCGGGTTGCTGGACGAGTCCCGTGACGGGGTCGAACGACTCGAAGTTCCCGTGGGTCTCCTTGTACTCTCTGGCCGTCGTTCGGTCGACGCTGACGCGTCCCTGCGTCTCGGACTCGATTCGGTTGGCGATTCGGCGGTCGACGCTGTCTCCCGTGACCGCTCCTGTAGCGTAGGGTGACAACTGCTCTCCGTGACGGTACGCACAGGCCTCCAGATTCGTCGACCCCATGTTGACCGCGACGAACAGCTGGTCGACGGCTTCGAGGCCATCTCCGAGTGCGGGAATCGCTCCACAGAGTGACTCCGGAAAACTCATCACGCCGCTCTCGCCGATTCCGCTCCGTCCGAGGACCGTCCCGAGGTGGCGAAGACCGCACTCGTTTCCGAGCGTCGGTATCGCGTAGACGGCGAGGCTGTCCGACGGTACCTCCTGTCCAGCGACCAGTTCGCCGAAGAAGCGGGCGGCGAGTTCCGCCTGCGAGTCGTCGGTCGGGAGTCCAGAACGAAGCATGTACTCGACTCTGTCCGGGAACTTCTGGGCGGCCTGTTGTCCGTAGACGAGCCGTTCGTCTCCGGGGAGCGCGTCGTCGAACGTCGCCAGGCAGGCCAGCGTGCGGACGCTCTCGACATCGCCGTTTTCTCGCCGAAACTGCACGACCGTCCGCGTACTACCGAGCTCGATACCCACCGGTGTGACGTGGCAGGGTGCGCCCTCGGCGTCGAAACGAGAAGATGCGCCGTGGTGGTCAGTCACCTCCGACCGGGACGCTACGGTCGAGTCCCTCGTCCCTTCGGCATCCGTTCCAGCGACCGCATCGTCGGAACACTCGGTTGCCATCTCTGGAAGCCTCTCAGGCCATCGACGCCAATTGAGCGAGATACACGAGACTCAACTGGTGGTCGTCGACGTCGAGTTCCGTCGAATCCTCGACGGTGACCGAAAAGCCGTGCAGATAGTTCTGAAGCGCCGATTCCACGTCGTCCGTAATCCAGTCGATAGTCCGGTAGTACCGAAGCGCTTCCATCGCGTGCCTGAAACCACCGGTAAGCACGAGGAACTCTAGCCAGTCGAAAATTACTCGTTCCGCAGCGTACTGCTGGGGTAATTCCACGAGATATGGCTTTTTGAGGGTTCCATCCGCCACCATCGATTGCTGGAGGAACAACTGTTCCAGTCGACTCGATCGAAGTGGGTCATCGACTCGTTCGGTGGCCCCGCTCTCCTGAGGTACGTGGTCGGCGGCGTTTCGTCGTGGCTTGCGACGGCGTTCGTCCGATTGACGCGTTTCGTGGTTCACTCGTGATCGCCCGGGGACGCGCTTCCGATTCGGGCGGGGATTTCCCCCCGCCTCGTCCCGAGGGCGGCCCGCGGTGTCTCCGAACTGAAACGTCCCACTCTGCCCCTCAGACGCGGTGCCATCGTCGGCCGATGGTGACTGTCCGGTGAGGCGGCGTAACTCCTCGGGATCGTAGTCGTCTGGGTCGAGATTCATCGGGGATGTGTTGGCTCCCGGTGGTCTGGTCGACCTCGGCGGTTTCGTTGCTCGCACAGGCGCGGGACGCGACATCCGGCGGGCCGGTCACCCTCACAGAGGGGAGACGGTCCTGCGGCGTGACAGGCCTTCTGAGCCATGTTGTCGAGAGCGACAGCGTGCCGGTTGATAAGCTTACCTTCAAAATTATCGGATGTGATACCTGTCCTCTTCACCTCGTTATCGTTTCTGATTTCTCAGAGAGAATTTCACATTTCATCGACGTCAGGGACGCTATCGCAGGTTGCACCGAACTATACTGGCCGATCGTGTCACTGCTCCTCCGTGGTGTGGCTCACTCGTGTGTGTCGGTAGGACGAACGTGCAGACCCTCCTCTCGAACCGCGTCGAGGAGGTCACCGACAGAATCGTCGCGGGTGAGGCCGTTGGCCGTCACCGCCTCGTAGAGGGTTCGGGGTGGGTGCCTGATTGGTACGTCCGCGGCGAGCAGAAGAATTCCCAGTGTCTCTGCTGGGTCTGCGTCTGCGTCGACCGCCGTCGCATACCACGTCAGGAAGTCGCCGAACGCGTCCCCGATGTCATCGGTGAAGCGCTCGTACTGTCCGACACTTCCGTCGATAGTCGCCGTCACGGAGAAGCCCTGTCTCTCGTTTCGCTCGGCCGCGTACTGTTCGAGGAGTCGGTTACC
Organism: Halobacteriota archaeon; assembly: GCA_051747545.1. Classification (GTDB taxonomy): domain Archaea; phylum Halobacteriota; class Halobacteria; order Halobacteriales; family Haloferacaceae; genus JBNJGG01. The sequence goes on from JBNJGG010000185.1 coordinate 3,460, forward strand.
GACAGCGTGTAACTCTTCCCGTGACGGATTTCGACTCAGAAGTTCAGTGGGCGTTCTCGACTCGGTGCTGTGCTGTTTCGACGTCGTCGGTGCCTCGGTCGAATCGCCCGTCGATATGACGTACCGACCCTCCTGCAGTTCGACGACGTGATCGTCTTTCGTGATGTCCAGATCTTCCGGTGCGACCGCGCGCCCCCGCTCGTCGTCCGAACCGTTCGGTGGGTCCGCGTCCATACGTCTGCGGTGTTCACGGTTCGGTAATAAGTACACCGCCGGATGCGTCGTGAAGTGCCGTCCGCCTCGTCACAGTACTGACCATCCGGTACTCCTCAAACGATATTCAAATAAGATTGTCAATACAGTGTAATGCCGCACCCAATACCACTCTTATACCCTACTTATGCGTCTGTCACCCGCCACCAATACATTGACATAACACCCCGCTAATTTTGGGTCACATGTCGTCAGACCGGACCCTCGCAGCACTTGGTAACGAGTACAATCCGGCTATTCTACAGGCGGCGTCAGACCCTCGTTCCGCACAGGAGTTCAGTGACCTCCTCGACATCCCGATTGCGACCTGTTACCGTCGTATCGAGGAGCTCACTGGGGCGGGTCTCCTCTCTCTGCACGACAGGGTTCTCTCGGACGAGCACCGCCGCACCAACGTGTATCGCCGCGAAGTCGACGAAATCGTGGTTCACTTCGACGACAACGATTATTCAATCTCTATGACCGACCGGCCGGAAGTCAAGAACAAACTCGACGACGTCTGGCGCACGATGGCGCAAGATTAACTCTCGGTCACCGCCGGTTCTGTGTGACTCCCTCCAACGGTGAGTGGCGTCTGCGACTCCGACCGCCGACGTTCGCGTTCCGGCTACTTCTCGGGACTTCCCGTTCTCGCAGTGGGTTCTGTGGTCAATAACTCGGCCGAGCCACCTCGAGCACAGCGATTGGCTGACGCGCGTCTGGTCCTCTCGACCGGCGTTTCAGGTCTACACACTTCGATGTGATAATCATCTATTCACACATATTTTCAATTGTGATAATTAGGGAGGTAGCGTTATGTATGGCCCATCAGTCGCTCCGAACGTTGGTTACGGACCCCACAACTACGCCGGGTTCGAGCCGAACATCAAACCATGTTCGAAAAAGAGACAGCTGACAGGGGTCAGGTGGGT
>JBNJGG010000186.1:0-4561 GCA_051747545.1 Halobacteriota archaeon
GGGGCGAATTCGAGGTGGTTCGGGCGAACCTGCTCGAACCGTTCTGCGACGACGCATTCGACGCCGTCGTGTTCAACCCACCGTACCTGCCGACCGACCCCGATTACGAGTGGGACGACTGGATGGAGCGGGCGCTCTCCGGTGGCGAGTCGGGCAGAGAAGTCGTCGACCCGTTCGTCGACAGCGTGGGTCGCGTCCTCGCGCCGGGCGGCGTGGCCCTCCTTCTCGTGAGTACGCTAACCGGCTTCGACGCCGTCGTCGACCGCGCCCACGGTCAGGGTTTTACTGTCTCGACCGTCGCCGAGGAGTCGTTCCCGTTCGAGACGCTGTCCGTGCTACTCTTGAAATAACCGTCGCGCATTATCTGGTTTAGCAAATATTAAGCGGCGTCATTTCGTACCTCGAATAGATGACCGAGCTCGTTGCGACAACTCCGGGATTGTTCCCGCTCCCCGACTGGGCAAAGCAGACACTCTCGGACCTGAAGGGTCACCAGAAGGGTGACCTCATCTCCGGTTCCGAGGGACAAGACATCGTCGACGCCTACCAGACGGCGCGAACCGAGGTAATCGAAGACCAGCAGAACGCCGGTCTCGACCGCGTCGTCGAGGGCCAATTGCGGTGGGACGACATGCTCGCACACCCCCTGACCGTCCACGAGAACGTCGACACCGGTGGCATCGTCCGCTACTACGACAACAACAACTTCTACCGCGACCCGCAGGTCCGCGGCGAACTCACCTTCTCCGGCGACGTCGCCGCCGAACTAGAAGCCGCGGCGGAGTTGACAGACGACCTGCAGGCGGTGCTGCCGGGGCCGTACTCGCTGGCCGACCTCGCGACGGACGAGTACTACGGCGACGAGTCGGACTTTCTGGCCGCAGTCTCCGACTTTCTCGCCGGCGAAGTCGACGCGTTCCCCGACCACGAGACGCTGTTCCTCCTCGAACCCTCGCTGGCCGTCACGCCACCGGGAGAGGACGTCGACGCGCAGGTCGCAGGCGCAATCGACGCCGTCGCCGCCGCGACCGACGCCGACGTGGTCGTCCACACTTACTGGGGCTCCCTCGAGGAGAAGGTGTACGCCCACCTGATGGACGCCGAGGTCGACGCTATCGGCTTCGACTTCGTCGCTGGCGACCGCGAGGCCACCCTCTACAACATCAACGAATACGGGACGAAAGAGCACATCGCACTCGGACTCGTCGACGGGCAGAACACGCTGGTCGAATCCTCGGAGACGGTCCACGAGCGCGTCGAGTGGGTCACCGAGCAGATTCCTGCACAGGAGTTCGAGCGGACGTACGTTACCACCAACACCGAACTGTTCTACCTGCCAGTCTCGAAGGCGACGGAGAAACTCGAAACGCTTGCTGACGTCGCCGCGCTCGCGGAGGTGGAAGCATGAACACCCGCGAACAGTTCCGCCCCGAGGGTCACGAGAACGAGCACTTCCTGCTGACGACCGTCGTCGGCAGCTATCCGAAACCCAAGTGGCTCAATCGCGCTGCCGACCTCGCCGAAGACGAGGAGTCGAAGTTCACGCACGAACACCTCGAAGAGGCGTACGACGACGCCGCGCGCGTCATCACCGACGAACACGAGCGCGCGGACCTCGACGTGGTCGTCGACGGCGAGATGCGCCGCAACGAGATGGTCGAGTTCTTCGCCGACCGCATCGACGGTTACGAGTTCAACGGCCCAGTCAAAGTGTGGGGTCACAACTACTTCGACAAGCCCTCGGTGTTCGAGGAGGTCGCCTACGACGAACCGTGGCTCGTCGACGAGTTCGAGTTCACGCGCGACGCGGCCAGTCGCCCGGTGAAGGTTCCCATCACGGGCCCGTACACGCTCGCGAGCTGGTCGTTCAACGAGGTCTACGAGACGGAGGCCGACCTCACCTACGACCTCGCGGACCTCGTGAACACCGAGATAGAGAAACTGGTCGAGGCGGGCTGTCGCTACATCCAGATAGACGAACCCGCGCTGGCGACGACGCCCGACGACTACGCCATCGTCGGCGAGTGTCTCGAACGCATCGCCGCGGACGTCCCGGACGACGTTCGCATCGGACTCCACGTCTGTTACGGCGATTACTCACGCATCTACCCCGAACTCAACGAGTTCCCCATCGACGAGTTCGACGTGGAGCTGTGCAACGGTGACTACGAGCAGATAGACGTCTTCGCCGACCCCGAGTTGGAACCGGACCTCGCACTCGGTGTCGTCGACGCACACACCGCCGAAATCGAGCCCGTCGAGGAGATCAAGGAGAACATCCTGCAGGGCTTCAAGGTCGTCCCGCCGGAGAAACTCACCGTCTCGCCGGACTGCGGGCTGAAGCTCCTCCCGCGCGACATCGCCTACGGGAAGATGAAGAACATGGTGCAGGCGGCCCGCGAGGTCGAGGCCTCCCTCGACGCCGGTGAAATCGACCTCGATCGCCCGGTCCCGCAGGCCGACTGAACACGGTCGAGTTCGGGAGTGTTCGTTTCGCTCCGTCAGCGATCGTAGATGGCGACGCGCCCGTTCGGAACCCGGAGGGAGCGCAACACGCTCTTGCTCGCGTGGGCCGGGTCCGCCGTTCGGTCGACACTGTAGGCCGTAAAGGTACAGTCGTCGACGGAGAACTCCACGACGGCGTACCCCCAGCAGTAGCTGTTGAAGAAGTCGATGTGGGGGTACTTTTCGCTGACGAGGTCTTCGAGGAACTGCTCGTACTGGTCGCCCTCGGGCAGGTCGTGCAGTTGTTTGAGGTTCTGGCTCGTCACCGGCGGTGCCATGAACTCCACGCCGACGCGGTCGGTTTCGGCCGAATCGAGGCTCACAGGATTCTCTGGGCTCGGATACGACTCCTGCAGATACCCCGCCAGCGACGTGTGAAGGTCCCCCGAGAGCGCGACGAAGTTCTCGACGTCGGATTCGCGCACTGTCTCGAGTATCTGACTCCGCTCGTCGGGATAACCGTCCCAGCCCCGAGCGTCGACGTAGAGGTCCCCCATGGGGCCGTTCGAGAGCGTCGAGAGCAACACCTCGTTGGCCCAGACGGTCCACGTCGACGTGGAGTCGCGGATGCGGTCTGTGAACCACGCTCGCTGCTTCGGGCCGAGCATCGTGGGCCGTCGGGTCGGCTTCGACCCGCCCGACGGCGGCGACCGGAACAGTCGCTCGTCGGTCACGAGTAGCTCCGCCAGCGTTCCGAACCGAAACGAACGCCACAGACGCATCTGGTCGTGCAGTCGCTCTTCCTCGGGACGGTAGCGGGCGCGAGAGGGAACGTACTCCCACCACGCGCGGATGGCGTCGGCGATGAGTTGCCGCATCGCCTCTGGGTCGTCGATGATGGGATGGGTGCCCTGGGGACTGTCGGTGCGATAATCCCACGCGCAGTCGTTGACGAGTTCGTGGTCGTCCCACGTCGGAATCATCGTGTGCTGCTCCATGGCGGCCTGGAGGTACCCGTCGGAGCGGTAGGTCCGGTAGAGGTGTCGATAATCGTCGAGGTCCATCGCGGCCTCTTCGCCGCTCGGAAGCGTTATCGCCCGGTCTGGGAGCGACGACTCGCCACCCTTCTCGTAGATGAAGTCGCCGAGGTGCAAGATGAAGTCGACGTCTTCGGCCGCGACGTGTCGGAAGGCCCCGTAGTAGCCATTTCGGAAGTCCTGACAGTTCACGACCGCCAGTCGAACGCTGTCGGGAGTCGACCACGGGGCTGGAAGCGTACGGCATCGGCCCGTCTCACTCGGAACTTCGTCGTAAACGAACCGATAGTAGTACTCGGTGTCCGAGTCGAGGTCGCCGTCGAGGTCGACCGAGACCGTGAAATCGTTCTCCGGGCGAATACGCGACGGCGGCAACTGATACCGACGATAGCGCCGGGAGAAACGCTCGTCGGCCGCCACTTCGAGGTCGAGCGAGAGCGTCGAATCGTAGGCTTCCGGGTCGATGCGGGTCCAGACGATGACGCCCGACGTGGTCGGGTCGCCGCTGGAGACGGACTGGGGGTAGACCGTCGAACGCTCACCGGGCCCCGTCGAGAACGAATCGACCGACTCGCTCGTCGAAGGTTCCGGTAACTCCGCGATGGGGATAGGTCTGGCTACCGGTGTTCCCTTCAGGGCGGCCGCGAGGACGCCCGCGAGCGTCACTCGTCCAGCCGATTCGATTACCTCGCGTCGGGTTCGACCGTCGGTCTTGGCGGAGTCGTTCGACATGCATCACCACGTGTAACCACACGAGACCGACGGACAAAAGATTAGTTCAGAAAATAGATACTTTCTGTGAATCTGACCGAAGCCGCTCTGGCCGCCGGTTCTGGTCGGTAACGGCTCGACAAGTGTCGCCCACGCCGGTCGGTAATCGTCCGCGTCGGTCGTCAGTCGCCGCCACTCGGATTACGTTCGTCCGTCTCGTCACCGAGCGATTCACTACCGCCCTCGTCACCGAGCGATTCACTCTCCCCGTCACCGCCGTCAGTTCGAGTCGAACCACCGGACTGAGTCGTCTCCTCATGGTTTCCCCCTTCGCTCTTTCCCTTTCCTGCCGAGCTCTTGGTTTTCAG
>JBNJGG010000187.1:0-4493 GCA_051747545.1 Halobacteriota archaeon
CCACGGTGTACACCGGGTCGAGACTACCCATCGCACCCTGGGGCACGTACGCAACCTGCTCCCATCGAATCGCTCGCAACTCGCGCTCGGATAGTTCCAGCATCGGTCGTCCGTCGATGGTGACCGTTCCAGACGAGACGCGGGCGTTTTCGGGGAGCCCCCTGACGATGGTCTTCGCAACGGTCGACTTTCCACACCCGGACTCCCCGAGGAGTCCGACTATCGATCCTTCGTCGACGGACAGCGTGAGCCCGTCGACGGCTCGAAGTCGACCGCCATCGGTCTCGTAGTCGACGGTGAGGTCTCGAAGTGAGAGCAGACCCATAGTCTCGTTGCCCCTCCGTTTCGGACGCTCGTACTTGAAACTATACGTCTCCGGCACGCAGAACCCAACGGCCGTGAAATTGTGAGAGGATACGCATTTTTCCACAGAATTACAACACTACTCTTGTAATGGGTTCCCCACTCACAAGAACAAACGTGCGAATTCGGATCCTCTGTCGCTGTCGCAGATGGAGGCAGACCCTCGTCAAGGGACCATCGACTACGGTTGGCGTCGACGCAAATAATTGTAGCAAAACGCGTATCTCACGTCACAGCGAGAGTCAGCGAACCGAGATTCGACACTTGCATCGGTGTGGAAAGACGCGGGGCGGGAATACAGAATCAGATTTCCGTGACCCGTTCGTACTTGTCGTCCAGCGCCTCGGCGTATTCCGGAAGCAACGCGGCGACGACGTAGTCGGCCTGGTCACCGAAGTAATCGATGAGCATGGCGATGCGCTGGGAGTCGATAGCCTCGAGTGAGTCCAGCAGCATAAACGGCACCGTCTCGTACACCTCGTGGACGAGATATCCAGCGAGCGCAAAGACCAGTCCCGTGACCTCTCGTTCGCTCTCGCTCAGGTGGTTGATGGTGTCCTCGTACGTCGCTCCGTCGTCCGTACTCCTGATGACGTGGAGGTCGAATGTCGTCTTATCTACTTTTCGCCGTCCCTCACGGACCTGTCGCTCGACCCGTTCTATCCAGATACGTTCGAGGTTCGCGTAATCGAGGAGGTTGAGGACCGTCTCCATCCGTTCGTTGAACTCCGAGATGGCCTGCGTCTCTATCTGCTCGACGCGGGTTCTCAGGTTCGCGAGTTCGGCCTGTACCTGCTCTCGCTCCGTTTCGATCTGTTCCTTCTCGTCGAGGCGTTTCTCGATGCGGGTGATCTCCGACTCGACTCGTTCGAGTTCGTTCTGGAGCTTCCCTGACTCGAATTCGAGCTGATTCGCCGTCTTGTGGAGGTCGAGAATCTCCTTGTATGTCTCGCCCTCGAGTTCTTCGACCTCCGATTCGAGCGTCTGGATGTGTTCTTCGAGGTCGTCTCGCTTCGCCGTGAGGTGTTCGAGGCGTTCTCGACGCTCTTCGAGTTCGTCCTCGGTTCGCCCCAGTCGCCGCTGGGCCTCGTCTCGTTCGTGCTGTGTACTCTCCAACTCGGATTTTTCTCGAGACAACTCGTCGATTTCGGTCTGTAACTCTGTTCGGTCGTCGAGTTTCTGTTTCCGAAGTTCGCGCAGTCGGTCGAGGGTTTCCTCGATTTGCGTCTTGCTGACCTCTGTTCCGCACGTCCAGCAGACGACCGTCTCACTCTCATCGAGGAGTTTGTCGGTGACCGACCCGTCGTCGTCGCGCCGCAGCGCGGCGAGAACGTCCGAACTCGTCCCTTCGAGCATCTCTTCGTTGAACTGGAGGATGCTCTGTAACTCGTTGACACTGGAATCGACGGCCTGTTTTCTGTCTCGGAGGCGGCCGATTTCGGCGTTCACCTCTTCGAGTTCGCCGATTGGCTCCTCGGGGAGGTCTTCGACCGTCGCCTCCAGTTCGTCTCGCTCCGCTTCGAGTGCTCGGACGCTCTCACGCTGTGTCTCGATGTCGAAGCGGGCGTTTTCTATCGACGTACGGGTTTCACGAAGCTCTCTGAGTTTCTCTTCGAGAGCCGCTTTCTCTTCTCGCGATTCCTCGATACCCGTGTCCGTGGCGTCGATTTCGGCTTCCTTCTCTGCGATTTCCTCGCGTTTTTCTTCGAGTTCGTCGGTCAGCCTCGTCCGCTCTCGTTCCAGTTCCGGGAGCTTACTCTCTAGACCCTCCAGTTCGTCTATTTGCCCGTCGAGGTCTCGCTTTTCCTGCTCCAACCGGTCGATGTTGGCCTGAATCTCGTCGGTGTCGACTGGGCGCATGATGAGCTCACGAAGGTCGTCACCACGTGCCACGGCTCGCCGGGCCTCGTTTGATTCGAGCAGGAACGAGTAGAGGTCTGCGAGCTCAGAGTCCGAGAGGTACGGATTTCCATTGGAGACGACAGCACCGTTCTGGCGGGTGAATCGCCGCGTGTAAATCTCGTCGCCGATCGTGAGTTCGACGAACCCCTCGTCGGCATCACCCTTCAACGAGACGTCCTCACTACCGAGAGCAGCCATTATCGATCGCAGAAGAGAGGTCCTGTTTGTCGCGTTCCGCCCCGACAGTGCGGTGACGCCCGGGGAGAAAGCGACCTCAGTGTCGTTTATCCCTCCAATATTTTCAACACGGATCCGTACCGTGTCGCTTACCGTCTGAGTTGAGTTCACACCTGAACGTCAAACCTCCCGTGCTAATAACTCTTCACTTCTCTTCGCAAATTCGTTACAGGCATAATATTGTAATGCTCTTTCAACTCGCATCGTCATCGCAGTCACAACCACGCTGTCGGAGCAGTTCGCTCACTTCGTACTGCGTCCCGCAATCCGAACAGAACACTCGAACGTCGACGAGAACGTCGAACTCACCGAGCGTGATACGCCCGGTGTTCTTCAGCGTCGTCAGGGTCTTCTCGGTGACGGCAGTCACGCGACTCTTGAGGCGCTGAATGGCCTCGATGCCCTTTTCGACCTGGTCCTCTTCGGTCTCGTTTTCGCCGCGACTGACTCCTCGATACTTCGTGAGGTACGTGTGAACGGCCTGATGAGAGACGAAATCGCGAGTGAGTTCGTCCACGTCGATGCCCTCGCGCTGCAGTGCTTTCTCGGCCTGCGTCCGAACCCCACCGGTCACGTCGTCGTCGGTAAGCAGGTTGTACGTGTTTTCGACTTCTCCTTTGAGGGGATCCATACCCGCGTCTATCATCGCCTTCCGAAGGACGCGCTGGTTGAAGTAGACGGCCAGTTGCCTGAGGCTGAACTGTTCGTCGGCGTCGCCGATCCAGTAGGCCTCCAGTCTCTCGCCAAGCCCGCTCAGGTCGTACTTCGAGATGACACGGTCGACCTTACTATTCGGTTTCGAGCGGCCAGTCGGAGACGGTGACCCGTCGGAACGCGGCGGAGATTCATTCATTACCTGAACCGTGTGTCTTATAGTATAAAGGTGTTTCTCGGTGTCGTATATATGCCATTTATTGCCTAGTGGATAGACCCGACTGAATCGCGCGATATCGTCGGTTCAACGGTTAATAACGGAACGCTCGCGGAGTCCATGGCAGAAACTCGACACTGAACCCACCCGGTTTCAATTCTACTCTTCAGAACGGGTGGCCGGACCCACTCGCCGACGAGGAGCGTGTCGTCAGTGGAATCCACGATGTCATCCACATCGGGTCAGTGCTGCAACGGAATCCGGCGACGAAGGGCACTGAAGCGTCTCGACCGAACCGTCGCTCTCTCGAGTCGAGCGACAGGTGAACCGGTTGGGCCGTCGCCCCATCTCCAGACTGCGGGACGCAGTCTCGCTGGACGCTCGTCGCGGGGGCTTCGAATTTACATTGCAGAATGGTAACTCACCACGTCCCACGATGTGGATTCTCCCTCCACGCCTTCTTCTGGTGCGCCTCCACTGGAGAAACGGAACGAACACCGTAAGAGAACGGACGGAAGTTCACACGGAGAGAGCGCAGACGAACACGAACAGAAGGAGCGAGACAGCGCACGAAGGGCGGGGAAACGAGACAACAAAATTCGTCGGAAGTCCCGGCGCCGCTACGGGTACCACCGTGTCGTCATTCGTCGTCGAAGGACCGCATGAGTCGTCGGACGTGGCCGACCGAATACGAGACGCCGTACTCCGACTCGATAAACGACTGCACGAGTTCGGGCGACCACTGGCCCTCGTCGAACCCGAGGTCACCCGGGGGGTTGTCGAGAGTCTCACGAAGTTCCGTGCGGTGATTCGCGTCGAGTTTCGTCGGTCGGCCAGGTCGCGGTTCGTCCTCGATTGCTTCTTCGACAGAGCTCTCCGCAAACCGGTCCAGCCAGTAGTACAGCGTTGACTTCGGAATCGCGTATCGACGACTCAGCGTCGCAACGGAGTCACCGTCGATGTACGAGAGGGCGACCATGAGTCGTTTGGCCGCTTTCGCGTCCGTGGTCGTGTCCAGGGCTCCCCTGAGAGCGTCGGCGTCTACCCCTTCGAGCTTGTTCATATCAATACCAAACGAATACGGAGCGATAAGTCTAATCAATTCCATCGAGAGCGGGTC
>JBNJGG010000188.1:0-4408 GCA_051747545.1 Halobacteriota archaeon
GACGCCCTCGTCTCGACAGTTGCGGTTTTAGACAGCCACTGCGGCATACGTTAGAAATCTAACTAATGTTAATGATTTATTGTGCCACTCCGCGTCGGATGCATGGAGGGGTGTCAATGAACGACGAAGACCTGGCCACCCACGAATGGTGGGACCACTACAAAGAGACTGTGAACAGAGACCCCGAGATGCAGGTTCGGGGACACGACAAGTTCGACGACAACTTCTACGTCGAAATCGGTGACGAGCGGTTCCTCATCGAGATGGACCGGGGACGGGTCCACGACGTGACTCCGAACCCCGGACTGAACGACCAGTGGTCGTTCGGCGTCGAGGGGGACCGCGACGCGTGGGTCGAGTTCGTCCAGGAGACGCCGCCCGCGTTCAACCACGAGATAATCGCGTCGCACTATCGCAGTGCGGTTCGAAACGAGGACGGGCACCTGATGCTGACTGGTGACAACAAGCGGATCTTCCAGAACCTGCGGGCGTTCCAGCGCGCACTCGACCTGATGCGAGTCGCCCACAACAACGGAGGGAGCTAACATGGCCGAAGTCGGAGAAATCGAACCAATCACCGGCAAGTACGTCCATACGGAAATCGAGGGTGTCGACCACCGAATATACTTCGAGGAGAACGGCCCGGAAGACGGTATACCGCTCCTCTGTCAACACACCGCCGGCAACAACTGTCAGGAGTGGCGACACGTCTTGACCGACGAGGAGATAACCGAGGACTTCCGCGTCATCGCTCACGACCTCCCCTACCACGGAAAGTCCGTCCCGCCGACGACTCAGTCGTGGTGGGAAGAGGACTACAAGATAACGGGCAAGCGGTTCACCGAAACACTCGTCGCCCTCGCCGACGCGCTCGAGCTCGAAGACCCCATCTACATGGGCTCTTCGATGGGGGGAAACATCACGCTCGAACTCGCCGACTGGTATCCAGACCGGTTCCGCGCGCTCATCGGTCTGGAGTGTGGCGCACACAGTCCGGGATTCTACATCGACTGGCTGGACCACCCACACGTCAACACGACGGAGGTCAACGCGTACTCGTGCTGGGGATTGATGGCACCGCAGAGCCCCGAGCAGACACGCAGAGAGACGATGTACCTCTACGAGCAGGGGGCGACTGGTGTGTTCAAGGGGGACCTCTACTACTACTCGGTCGACCACGACTACAGGGACAAACTGGATCAGGTCAAGGCCGATCAGGTCCCGCTCTACATCGTCAACGGCGAGTACGACTACCTCACCACCCCCGAGGACGGCCAACAGACAGCCAAAGGAATCGGTGACGGGGCCACCGCGGTGGAGATGGCCGAAATCGGTCACTTCCCGATGAGCGAACACCCGGAACTGTTCAACGCCTACCTCAAGGAAATTCTCGCAGACATCACGGGTGAACTCGAGGGGAAACTCCCCAACGTTCTCACGCCCGACGACGTCGGCATCGAACTCCACCACCCCGCACCCGCGAGAGAGAAGCCCGCAGACTGATTCTCTCGGCGCGTGGCTCGGCTTTTTTTTTGATTTCATAGATTCACCGACGAGGTACTGGTCGACGCCAAAAAGAAAGCTTATGTACGTGTGTCTCCCCACGACACGCCATATCACATGGCCCGCGAACGACCTCCGAGTTGGAGTGAGTGTCTCGAACGACGACTCGACGACGGTCTCGAACTCTACGACGAAGACAACGAAGACGCCTGGATTCGCTCCGATGTCTGCGTCCGACTCTCTTGGAAGACGTAGGTCGAACGCGGACTTCGCGCGAAGATACGTCTCTCCCGTCTCTTCACGTCGGGTACACACGTCCTCTTCCGTCGCTTCACATCGGGTACACACGTCCTCTTCCGTCGCTTCACATCGGGTACACACTGTTATGCGTCGTCCGTCTTCATTGGTACTCGTGTCGACACTGTTCGTACCGGAGGAACCGGGTTCATCAGAACGCGCGTCGTGACGCGACTGTCTGTGGCCGGTCACGAAGTCGTCGCCTTGAGTCGTGATCCTGCTCGAGTGACTGACCTCCCGGACGGTGTGACGCTCGTCGAGGGCGACCTTACGGAGAAGGCGACTCTGCGTGAACCGATGGACGAACTCGCCGAAACCATCACCGGGGTTCCGGCCCCCCGCTCCGTCCCACCCGCACTGTTCGGCGTGTTGAGCCGTCTGGTCGGACTCGTCGAACCAACCATTCGATCCCCTGACGGCTACGAATCGGAGTCGATCCGTGCGCTCGCTGGTCCGACGTACTTCGGTGACAACGCGAAGGCGACGCGCGAACTCGGTGTCGAGCACCGACCGCTCGAAGCGGGACTCCGCGAGTACTTCGACTGGGAGATGGAACAGGACACGCACTCCAGTGTCTGAGAACCGCGTCCACTGTTGATTCCGATTGCCAGCATTATGGAAGTTACAAGGCTAAAACCCCGTCCTTCAGGGCGGAGAGGATGTCAATTGGTGCGTAAAGAGCCACCAGTGGCCGGCGACCCACAACCTCGGGTGGTGCAGTCGAGTGCTTCGAGTTCGTTTTACTCATTGGGGAAGGCGAGGGTTCGTCGGGACTCGGTCGAAGTCGAATTCGCTCTGTCGTGACCGGAGGATGAATATACTCCGAGCGGTTTCGGATAAAACGGACAGACATGGTCGTATTTTCGCTGGCCGATATCGCACTCGTTGTCGCTATTTCGTTTGTCGTCTGTACGCTCGCGACGTCGCTGGCGGTCGAGTCGGCGGCGCTGTTCGTTCCCGCGTTTCTGTTGCTCTTCCCCTCGATTATCCCGGGGTTCCCGACGGTGACAATGAACGAAGCTATCGGGTTGACGCTGATAATCATGTTCTTTGGCCAAACGAGTACGCTCGTGGGTTACTGGTACCGTGAGCAGGTCCGGACACGTGTCGCCGCCGCCATTCTCGTCGTGACGATTCCGTTGGCCGCTATGGGCCGAATCGCGGCGTACTCGTTGCCGGAATCGTGGTTACTGACCGTCTTTGCGATAATCCTGTTCGCTCTCACGATTGTCGTCTTCCGAGCCCACACCACCCAATCCACGGTGAGACATGACGGCGGGTCGGACACAGTTCGACACGTCTCGACTCGTGACTCGACCACCTCGTTCGACCTGTTTGATAGACTCTCCTTCGGTATCGGAGGACTCGTCGCAGGGTTGGTCGGCTTTGCGGTCGGTGAGGTGACGAACACGCGGCTCCACGTCAGCAAAGGACTGCCAATCAAGATTTCGACCGGGACGAGCACGCTCGTGTTGTTCTTGACGATTCTGACTGCAAACGTGGTCAACCTGGTCGTACTGGCGACGGGGTCGTTCGGTGTACAGGGGACCGTCGCTATCCCATGGTCGGTTGCCGCGATAATCGCGCCCGTTGTACTCATCGGTGGTCAGGCCGGCGCGTATCTCAACAGTAGACTGTCCGAATCTATCACCGTCAAGTTACTACTCGTCACGTACGTCGTTGTGGGGATTGTGACTCTCAGTAGAGTCATCCTGTAATCGGTTGTCGAAACACGCTGCTCTCTGGATTCAACTGAGTCGAACCGGGCTGCTCTCGACACAATCGCTATTCTCCCAGCACTCATCTCGCTTTCATGGTCCGTACCTCCACTGTTGCGTTGGGATTAGTCGGCGGTGTTGTCGCTGCTGCTGGCGCATGGAACCTTCACCAGCGGTACTCCGTCGAAACTACTCCGTACACGGTTGTCACCCGTGTCGGCGACGTCGAACTCCGCCGGTATCCGTCGGTCGTCCTCGTCGAGACGGTTGCCCCGTCCGAACGTGAAGCCTTCCGTAGGCTGTTCCGGTACATCACCGGTGCCGACGACGGTGGTGCCGACGTCTTGATGACTGTCCCCGTAGAAGTTCGTGGCCGTGGAACCTCGATCCCGACGATTGAGTCCCCTTGGAGTGCGGGTCGAGGCAAGATGATTCCGATGACGGCCCCTGTCGAAACAAGCACGTACGGCGACGAATGGGGAGTCCGGATGGCGTTCTATCTCCCCGACGGGTACGACACCGGATCGGCACCGAAACCGACAGACTCCGATGTGGAGTTGGTCTCCGTCCCCGAGCGGACACTCGCCGTTCGCCGGTTCTCGGGACGTCCAACCGACCGTCGCGTCTCTCGCGAGTCTTCACGACTGCTTGCGACCCTAGACGAGGCGGCGGTACCCACGACTGGGGCGTCGTTCTTCATGGGGTACGATGCGCCCTGGACGCTTCCACCCCTTCGACGCAACGAGGTTGCCGTTGAGGTCGAAGGTAGTGACGGGCGCTGACGAAACGTCCAACGGTTGGTCGGGTTACCCCTCGTAATGAGTGACGTGTTCGGGTTCGACCGATAGTATCACCCGCTCGGTCTGAATCGGATTCGGATACTCGTCAAC
>JBNJGG010000189.1:0-4341 GCA_051747545.1 Halobacteriota archaeon
GTACTCGGTTTCGGAGAAGTCGGGTTCCTCGTCGGTCAGGGGATAGGAGTTCTCGAGCCAGTACTCGCGGCCGCCGTCGAGTAAGCGGACGTCGTCGTGGCCGTAGTACTTGAACTGCCAGTAGGCGTAGGCGGCGAACCAGTTCGAGTTGTCGCCGTAGAGGACGACCGTGTCCTCGGCGCTGATGCCGTGGCCACCAAGCAACTCCTCGAAGTCGGCCTTCTCGAGGACGTCACGGCGGGTCTGGTCCTGCAACTGCGTCTCCCAGTTGAAGCCGATCGCGCCGGGCGCGTGGCCCTCCTCGTAGGCTTCGGTGTCGACGTCGACCTCCACGAGCCGCAGGTTCGAGTCGTCGCTCTGGAACTCCTCGAGTCGGTCCGCAACCCACTCGGCCGATACCAGCACGTCGTTGGCGTACTCTGATGCCATACGATCACTAACGGGCGGCACCCTCAAAGAGGCGGCTCCACCGGCCAATGCGGACGGTAATCGAGCGTACGGGACAATGTTGCCACTGGCCCGGTTCGCCGTCGTCGGCCCCCAGTCGGCCCCGGGTCGGCGTCGACCCCGGTATCGGAGAGGGAACGGCAGGTCGCCGACCAGCGGAATCGGCATATGTTGCCGCCATCTGTACCTGTCCGCCGAACGTGCCGGGACCGACGCCCATTCAGGAGCCGGAGGCCTCTTGGTGGGTGATGGACGAAACCGTCATCGTACCGCCGACGTGGCTCGCCGACCGACTGGAGGAACCGAATTTGCAGGTCGTCGACGTCAGAGAGCCGTGGGAGTTCGACGACATCGGACACGTTCCCGGCGCAGTGAACGTCCCGTTCGACCGGTTTCGCGACGGAGAGGGTGACGAACCCGGCACACTTCCCGGTGCGACCGCATTCGCGGGCCTGCTCGAAGACGCCGGCATCGAGCCAACCGATACGGTCGTCGTCTACGACGACACCCACGGCGTCTTCGCAGCCCGGTTTCTCCTCACGGCCCACGTTTACGGCCACGCGGACGTCCGGTTGCTCGACGGTGACTACAGCGCGTGGAACCGCGTCCACGAGACGACGACCGAAGCGCCCGCCGTCGAACCGTCGACGTACGAACCGACCCCCCTCTCACCCGACGAGAGTCCGATCGTCGACCGCCGTGCGGTCAAGGCGGCGATCGACCGCGGCGCACTGCTGGTCGACACGCGCGAACGCGAGGAGTTCGAAGCGGGTCACCTCCCGGGCGCCGTCCGGTTCGACTGGCGGGAGGCCGTCGACGACGAGACGAGGCGGCGACGCCCTGCGAACGAGCTTCGTGCGTTACTGGCCAGCCACGGCATCGTCCCCGATCGCGAACTCGTCCTCTACTGTAACACGGCCCGCAGAATCAGTCACACCTACGTCGTCCTCCGGTCGCTGGGGTACGACGACGTCGCCTTCTACGAGGGGAGTCTGACCGAGTGGCTGGACCACGGCGGTGCGGTTAAAACCGGATCCTGAGACCGACCCGGTTGCCCTCGGCGAAACGAAGGTGGTCCGAGAGCACCGATTGGAACCATGATCGCCGTCTTCGCAGACACCCACAGCGGCCACGGACACGAACTCGACGGAGCCGCCCTGGCCGCCGCCCAGGATGCGACGGTCGTCCTCCACGCGGGCGACTTCACGAGCGAACCAGCACTCGAGGCGTTTCAGGACGTCTGTGACGAGCTCTACGCGATCCACGGAAACGCCGACGACGCCGAGGTGCGCGAACGGCTGCCGACGACCCGCGTCGTCGAGGTCACAGGGATGCGGTTCGCGATGGTCCACCAGCCGACCGGTGGGACCACCGGGCTGGACCTGTTCGGGCGCGAACGCGGGGCGGACGTTGTCGTCTACGGGCACACCCACCGGCCGACGGCGACCCGAACGGACCACCTGCTCCTGGTGAACCCCGGCAGTCACGCCCAGCCGCGGGGCCACCGGCCGGGGTTCGCCGTCATCGACGACGATGGATCGGGCCGACTCTGTGACCCCGACGGCTCGCTCATCGAACGGTTCTCGGTGTCGGGGGGGTGGTGACCCGGCCGTGTCGGAGAGCGGGGAGGAGTAGGGGCGACCGATCGTGTCAGCGGGGGCACACCGCGCGGACGGGTCGCCAGCGCGCCGGGGACTGTCCCGACGTCGAGAGCCCAATCCCATACCGGACACACCCTACGAGCAGGCTGGCCGGTACGAGCCGTCCTACTCGGCCCGGGAAAGTAAACCCCGCGCAACCTACAACAGCCGTTTTACCTTATCGGTCCCGCCGCTGGACGGCAGTGGGAGCCGTCGAGTGGTAATGGATATTCGCGGGTGTCGATCGGTGCAGCCACGCACTGTCACCGTTCGACCGGGGTGCTCGATTTCCCGCCGTCGCCCGCCATCGTGGTCGAGTCGAAACGGCTTTGCCGCGTGCGCTGGTAGCCTCCCGGTATGCTGGGATTCCTCCCCGACGATCCAGTCATCATCGGCATCGTCGTCATCCTGCTCTCGTTGATCTTCTTTACGTACCTCCTGCTCCGGCGGACCATCCTCGAGTTTCGCCAGGGGATGCGCGGCGACCGGTGACCCAGGAGCGCAGCGTAGGACCGCTGTAGCTGGTGGTCCGTGGGCTGGCTTCCGTCGTTCGGTCGGTGAAGCGAAAGCGGTATGCGAGCGCCGAGAGTGGAGCCACTCATGGACCCGCGTATCCGCGAGCACGCCGAGATCATCGCCTCGCACTCCGTCGATCTGCAGGGGGGCGACGCCGTCGTCGTCGACGCCCACCCCGTCGCGGCCGACCTCGTCGTCGCCTTGCACGAGGTGATCGGCGATCGAGGAGCGTACCCACTCACGACGAGTCAGCGGACGGGCACGCGCAACCGCCGGGCGTACCTCCGGGCCAGCGACGGCGAGTTCGAGACGCCCGAGCACGAACGCGCCCTCATCGAGGCTGCCGACGTCTACATCGCGATTCGGGCGGGCGACAACCTCACCGAGACGAGCGACGTCGACCCCGAGACCACCGCCGCGTACAACCAGGCCCAGCGGCCAATCCTCGAAGAACGCCTCTCGAAGCGCTGGTGTCTCACCCAGTACCCCGCGCCGGCGAACGCCCAGCTGGCCGAGATGAGCACCGAGGCCTACGAGAACTTCGTCTGGGACGCCGTCAACAAAGACTGGGACGCCCAGCGCGAGCACCAGGAAAACATGGTCGAGATTCTCGACCCGGCCGACGAGGTTCGCATCGTCAGCGGCGAGGCAACCGACGTGACGATGTCCGTCGCCGGCAACCCGACCATCAACGACACCGGGACACACAACCTCCCCGGCGGCGAGGTGTTCACCGCGCCGGTGCCCGACAGCGTCGAGGGCGAGGTGCTCTTCGATATGCCGCTGTACCACCAGGGCCGGGAGATCACCGACGTGTTCCTCGCGTTCGAAGGGGGTGAGGTAGTCGACCACGCCGCAGGGAAGAACGAGGACGTGTTGACCGAAGTCCTGAACACCGACGAGGGCGCGCGCCGCCTCGGCGAGCTCGGCATCGGGATGAACCGCGACATCGACCGCTTTACGTACAACATGCTCTTCGACGAGAAGATGGGTGACACCGTCCACATGGCGGTCGGGCGCGCCTACGACGACACCGTCGGCGAGGGCAACGAACAGAACGACTCCGCCGTCCACGTCGACATGATCGTCGACATGAGCGAATCGTCGCGAATCGAGGTCGACGGCGAGGTCGTCCAGCGAGACGGGACGTTCGTGTTCGAAGCATAGACACCGCGACGATCGGCGGCTGTCGTGGCAGCTGAGTCGGATTTTCGTGCGAACGAGTGACACGTCGTGTGGTCGACCGTGGTCTCCAGCCGTTCCCCGCTCAATCAGTGACAGCCTACCGCGTCGAAATCGGCGCCTACAGCGCCCGGATCGGGTGCCGCCGTCGCCGAATCGACAGGTGAGGCCCGGCGTATGCAGGCTCAGTCGACTCCACCGTCGGTCAGCTACCCGCGGTGGCGCACGTGATCGCCCGACTGCGAACCGGTTCGGTCCCGTGTGCAGCCGATATCCATGAACACGAGCCTCGAGGTTGAGTACTGGGTCGTCGACGGCGACGGCGACCTCGTCTCCGCCGATACGCTGCTCGAGCGGGTCGACCACGCCGAACCTGAGTTCGTCGAACCGATGGTCGAGATCAAGACCAGTCCGTGTGCGACCACGACCGAGCTTCGCGATCAACTCACCGACCGTATCCACACCGTCGTCGAAGCCGCCCACGACGAGGGGAACCGCCTCGTCCCGCTGTCGACGCCGCTGTTCGCCGCTCCCGCGGACGTTCCGTATCGGGAGA
>JBNJGG010000190.1:0-4322 GCA_051747545.1 Halobacteriota archaeon
TGCACGTCGACGCCCTCGGGGGGTGGGACCCGCGAGTCCTGCGAGCACAGCGGGTCACCGTCCACACCGACCACGGCGACCTGACCGGTGTCATCGGGTCCGTCCCACCCCACACGCTCACCGAAGAACAGCAAGAAAAGGCCGACGCGGTCGAATCCGTCGCCGTCGACCTCGGCTTACCCGCGGACGCCGTCGGAGAGCGCGTCGCCGTCGGCGACCTCGTGACCATGGAGCAGACGACGGTCCGCATGGGTGACCACGTGACCGGGAAAGCGCTCGACGACCGGGTCTGCCTGCTTGTCATGCTCGAGGTGGCCCGGCGCATCGACGACCCTCCGGTGACGCTCCACTTCGCCGCCACCGTGCAAGAGGAAGTCGGAATCAGGGGTGCACAGGCGCTCGGCGTCGACCTCGACCCGGACCTCGCGATCGCACTCGACGTCACCGTCGCCAACGACGTCCCCGGATTCGAGGCCGACCGGTACGTGACGCGTCTCGGCGCGGGCACGGCGATCAAGTTGAAAGACTCGAGCGTCATCACGAATCCGAAGGTGACGCGACGGCTACGGACGCTCGCCGCAGACAACGACGTGTCCTACCAGATGGAGGTCCTTCCCGCTGGCGGCACCGACACCGCTGGGTTTCAGCGGTCCTACGGGGCCAAACCGGTCGGGGCGCTCTCGGTTCCGACGCGGTACCTGCACACCGTGACAGAGAGCGCCCACGTCGACGACGTCGACGCGACCGTCGATTTGCTGGAGCGGTTCCTCCAGTCGGAGACCGACGACCACGACTACACCCTCTAGGGTCCGCAGACGCCGACCGGGTCGAAGCGTCGACCGGAATCAAAGTATTCACTACAGGTCGCTTCCAAGCGCCGGGTATGAGTGACGGCAAGGCGGAGATGTCACGACGCACGTTCTTACGGACGGCCGCTGGCGGGGCCGCGGTCGCTGGCGCTACCGGGGCGGCAGCGGCACAGGAAGAGGGTGACGAGGGTGGCGGCGGTGGGGGCGGGACCGAAACCGTCGAGGTCGGCCCCGGCGGAGACCTCGTGTACACCCCCGGAACCGACGAGGCGCTGGAGATTACGCCCGGCACGACGGTGAACTTCGTGTGGGACTCTGACGACCACAACATCGTCGTCGACAGCCAACCCGAAGACGCGGAATGGCCGGGTCACGAACCCATCGAAAACACGGGCTTCGAGTACTCGTACACCTTCGAGACGCTCGGCACCTACGAGTACCACTGCGACCCCCACGAGGTAGCGGGCATGCTCGGCGAAATCGACGTGGTCGAGAGCCTCAGCAGCAACGAAGGGCCGAACCTCCCGCAGGTTCCCGAGAGCGCCAAAGCGCTCAGCGTCGCCACGACGTTCGCGATGCTGGCGACGCTCGGTCTGGCGTTCTTCTTCCTGAAGTACGGCGGCGACTACGAATCGGTCGAGTAGATTTCCACACCCCGTCACCACGTTCGAGAATCCAGCGTCACCGAGTGCCCGCTCAAAAGAACCCGGTGTCGTCGAGTACGTCGCGGTAGCACTGGAGGTACTGCTCTAACACCGGCCGGTAGTCGAACTCGGCGTATGCTTCGTTGACCGTCAACTGCTCTCGATCACTGGCCGCATCGATTTCGTCGGCCAGTTCCTGCGGACTCGTCACGCGGACGCCCCGGTCGCGCCCTTCGACGAGTTCGTGTGCGCTCGACTGGGCCTGATACTCGACGATGCCGACACAGCCACAGGCGAGCGCCCAGAGGAGGTTCGTCGCGAACGGTTCCCACGTCGCCGTCTGGGCGAACACCTTCGCCCCCTTCATGATGGGAACGCCCTCTTCGGCCCGAAGTTCTCCGAGAAACTCGACGCAGTCGTCGATTCGTAGGTCGCGAGCCATTCGCTCGGCTGCCGGTCGGCCGGGGCCGTCACCGATGACTGCTGCCCGCCAGTCACGGTCACGGAGTTCCGCAAGCGCGAGAAAGAGGCTCCCGAGGTTGGCGTCCTCGTCGAGGTCCCGTGCGTAGACGATGTCTGCCCGCTCGTCGATCCGCGACTCGCGGACGAGGGACATGTCGATGGGTTCGGGGACGACCCGAATCTTCGAGGGCGAGCCACCCAACTGTCGAACCTGCGTCTCGACCATCCGCGACGGCGCGAGAACCGCCTCTGGCGACCGGACGGCTTTCTTCGAGCCATCGGTCTGGGGACTGGGCCACCAGTCGACGACGGTCGGGGTTCTGGTGAACCGGGCGACGGCACGTACCGCCGTGACGTGCGACCGCGGAGGGGTGAGAAGTTGAATCACGTCCGGGGAGACCTTGCGGAGGGCGAACGGGAGTTTCGACGCGAACGACTTCGAAGTGGGGGCTTCGGTCACCGCGCGATACACCACGCCGTCCTGTTCGAACGCCGGTTCGTCGCCCTCCCACCACCGGGTACAGAGAACAGTCACGTCGTGACCGCGCTCAGCCAGGAGTTCGGCCGTGCGTCGCATCCGTCTAGTCCCCCCCGTATCCCTGAGCTGGGGCGGCCACATCGAGACGAAGGCGACGCGCATACTCGCGGGCAGGACGCGGCGTGGTAAAAATCCATACCATCCATCAGACAGGAACCGTCCTGCGGTGGTCCGAGCGTCCTGTGCGATATCCCGAGAGATCGGGTTGGGGCGGCGGGTAACGTGGCAACGAGACGGTGGTCAATCGACCAGTGGGGAACCGTCGCTTACGCGATGAGTGACGGAACCGTCGCTTACGCCACCGGTAGCGCGACGAACGCCTCGACGAAGCGCCACTCGTACAGGTGGTTCAACAGGAGGTAGGTCACGACCCCCAGCGAGAGCGAAAGTATCCACGACCCTGCGGCGATGCGCCCGACGCGCCGGTGGGGGGTGTCACGCCGGAGTTCCGCCGGGGTGTGGGACACGCCGAGAACCAGCGCGTACAGCACCACCGGAACCGAGACGATAGAGAGGACGATGTGGACTGCCAGCATGACCAGATAGGCGTAGTAGACGAGGTTGGGGCCGATGAACTCCTTTGTGCCACCGCCGCCGATTTTGGTCAAGTAGAGGACCAGAAACACGAGGATGAGGACGAACGCCGTCACCATCGCTGCGGCGTGCTTGCGGACTTCGTCGTGACGAATCCACCGCCATCCCAGGAGCAGGAGTACCGTGGTCGTCGTGTTGACGACGGCGATGGCGTCCGAGAGAAGATTCACCTGCCCGAGCGTGAGTTCGGGGAAGACCGACCCCGGGACGAATCCAAGGAACGTCCCGACGACGAGTGCGTACCCCAGGACCGACAGCACGGCCGTCACGGCGGCGGGGTGCTCTTTCAGGGGACCGCGAACGCTGGCTGTAGCCATAGCTGTCGGTTGGGAAGGTGACCATATCCGTGTTCGGGTTTCGGTCGAAGTACCGCTCAGATGACACCGGTGACGGTCGCTACTTCGCGGGCGGCCTCCCTGTTGACGCCGCTTCCGAGGATGGTGTAGCGGTCTCGAATCCTGTGAGCCGTCGTGAGCGCGTCCAGCACCTCCGTCTCGGTGACGCCGAGTTCGTCGGCCGTGGTCGGGGCTTCGAGGCTGGCGAGCGCGTCGCGGATGTCTCGCCACCCACCGCGGTCACCGGTGTGGAGGTACTCGGTCATTATCGAGCCGACGCCGACCTGGTGGCCGTGGAGCGCGCGCCCGGGTGCGATGCGGTCGAGTTGGTGCGAGAAGAGGTGTTCTGCCCCGCTGGCGGGTCGCGACGAGCCAGCAATCGACATGGCGACGCCCGAGGAGACGAGCGCCTTCACGACGATCCACGCCGACTCTTCGAGACCCCGCTTGATGGCGTCCGCGCGCCCGACGAGCATCTCGGCGGTCATCTCCGAGAGGGCGGCGGCGTACTCGGAGTACTCGACGTTTTTCAGTCGATGGGCCAGCCGCCAGTCTTTGACGGCCGTCGAATTCGAGATGATGTCGGCGCAGCCGGCGGTCGTCAACTCCCACGGGGCGGCCCCGAGCAACTCGGTGTCGGCGACGACGGCCAGCGGCGGGTCGGCGGCGACGCTGTGTCGGGTGTCTCCCTCGGGGATGGAACTGCGTCCGCTGACGATGCCGTCGTGGCTCGCCGCCGTCGGGACCGAGACGAACCCACAGCCCAGGCGGTCGCTCGCCATCTTCGCGAGGTCGACGGGTTTGCCGCCACCGAGGCCGACCAGAAACGACGAGTCGGATGCTCTGGCTGTCTCGATGACCCGCTCGACGGCGGCGAAGCTCGCAGACTCGATCACGACGGTCGCGGGGTCCTCGTCGGCGAACTGCTCGCGGACGCGGT
>JBNJGG010000191.1:0-4318 GCA_051747545.1 Halobacteriota archaeon
GACGAACAGTTTCGACGACACCGGCCCCGTGAGTTCGGTCTCCTCCTCGAGGGGGTCGGTGAGGAAGGTGACGCCGTCACCGAGCGCGTCGTAGGTGACCGACCCTTCCGACTCTTGGGCGTCCGTGGAGAGTTCGTTCCCCTCGGGGTGGAGGTAGTACTTCGTCCACTCCGTTCTCGGGATGGGCCACGCCTCCTCGTACCGCTCCTCGAACTCCTCGCCGGGGTGGCGGACCTGCAGTTGGACGGGCGGTTGCTCGCCCCAGCCGTTGTCCTCACCCTTGAGGTAGTAGTCCAGGAACCGCTTCTGCAGTTCTCGACCGTAATCCGTGTAGAAGTGCGTCCAGTGGGCATCGCCGTGGATTTCGAGGAACTTCTCCTCGGAGGCGGCGCGAACGAACGCCTCGGTGTTGCCGCGGAGGTGCAGGCCGTGGCCACCCCAGTTACCCGCCGAGAGCATGGGGACTTCGACCTGCGACCAGTCGGGCATGCGGTCCTGCCAGTACTGGTCGGTCGCGAGGTCGTGAGAGATGAAGTCCTCGTGGAAGTCCGCGCGGTTCGCGCCGAGTTCTTCCTCGGTGAGCGTCTCCGGGCCGGACACCAGGCCGCCGGTCATCCGACTGCGGTAGCCGTTCTCGCCCATTCCGTTCTGGAGCGGTCTCACCTGCCGGTCGTACCACCGCTCTGCCCACGTGGTGTAGATGCCGCCGTTGTGGGAGGCGTCGCGGTAGAAGTCGGCCGCGCCCTCCCAGGCGCAGATGGCTTCGAGGCAGTCCGGTTGCATCGCGGCCACCGGGTACTGATTCATCGCGAAGTAGGAGATGCCGTTGATGCCGACCTTGCCGTTCGACCACTCCTGGGCACCCGCCCACTCGATACACTGCGCGAAGTCGAGGTCCTCTCGCTTCGACCACACGTCGAGGTACCCCTCGGAACGCCCGGCCCCCCGGGAGTCGACGCGCACGATTGCGTAGCCGTCCGGGACCCACTTCTCGGGGTCTGCGACCTCCCAGACCTGGTACTGGTTCGTCGACTCCGCCGGCACGTCGGGGTGTTCCTCACACATCTTCGTCCACTGGTGCTCGAAGCCGTCCTCGAAGTGGAGCCACTTGCCGTATGGTCCGTAGGTGATGAGGACCGGGTACTCGCCGTCTTCGGGCGGCCGATACACGTCACAGCGGAGCGTGACGCCGTCGTCCATCTCGATGGGCACGTCCCAGTCGATTCGCATCCCGTCGCGAATCTCTGATTGGGGGTATTCACTCATGTCTCCTGTGAGGGGTCATATCGCCGAACTATAAATGTACGTCTTACGGCCAACCGAGTCGGCGTCCGTCGGTGCTGAATTGCGAGCGTCTCGGGGTTCTCTCGAAGTCTAGTTCGTCTCGGCACGTCGCTCGCGGCGGGGCGACCTGGGTGACCCTCCGGGAGGCTATTCTTTATGCACCCGGCGCGCCCTCTCGGAGACGGTTACGGAGAATTATGGCACGCTTATCTGAGTCCGTCATCGGCGACGCGTACACGAGCACACACGCGTGGACCGTCCTCGAAGAGTTGACGGCGATCGGCAATCGGATGTGTGGACAGCGCGGAGAACGACGGGGCGCAGACGTCATCGAGGCCGCGTTCGAGCGCGTCGGCCTCGGCGACATTCAGACGAACGAGTTCGACGTTCCGGGGTGGTGGCGCGGGTCGTGCTCGCTCGCTATCGACGACCCCTACCCCCGTGCGTTCGACCAGTCTCACGAAATCATCGCGCTCCCGGGCACGCCAGCGGGAACGTACGAGGCCGAGGTGGTGGACGTGGGTTACGGTCTCCCAGAGGACTTCGAACGCACCGACGTCGAAGGGAAACTGGTGCTGGCGTCGAGTTGGGTCCCCGAGGACTACGGTCGCTGGGTCCACCGCCAGGAGAAGTACGGCAACGCCGCGGACGGTGGCGCCGTCGGATTCCTCTTCCGCAGTCACACCGACGGCGGCCTTCCGCCGACGGGATTCGTCAGTTTCGCGGGGTCGGAGGCGTCGATTCCCGGCGCTGGCGTCTCGTTCGAGACGGGGTCCAGACTGAGTCGCTTCTGTGACGACGGCGACCTCACCGCCACCCTGTCGGTGGAGTGCCGAAACGCGGACGCGACGTCTCGAAACGTCGAAGCGGTCGTCGGCCCGCCGACCGAAACCGAGGTCGTCGTCGGCGCGCACGTGGACGCACACGACATCAGTGAGGGCGCAGGCGACGACGGTTGTGGCTCCGCGATACTCACCGAAGTCGGTCGGTTGCTCGTCGCCGCCGAGGACGAACTCGAAACGAGGGTTCGACTCGTCGCGTTCGGTGCCGAAGAGGCCGGGATGTACGGCGCGGCGCACTGGGCCGAGACGAACGACCTCGACCGCGTCAAGTGCATGCTCAACATCGACGGTATCGGCGATTCCGGAACGGTTCGAGTCTACGACCACGGCTTCACCGGATTCGAAACTGCGTTCTCCGACGCCTGTGCCGACCTGAACGTTCGTTACACGACCGATCACGACATCCATCCCCACGGAGACCAGTGGCCGTTCGTCGCCCGCGCCGTCACCGCCGGGATGGTCGGTTCCGGCGACGAGGGCCGCGTCGCCAACGCACACACCCACATCGATACGCTGGACAAAATCGCCCGTCGCGACCTTCGGGACCTCGCTATCGTCGTCTCGAACGCGGTCTGCAAGCTCGCCGAGGGGGACCGGGTCTTCGTCCCCGCGACCGACTCAGAGATCAGACGCCGTATCGACGAGGAAACCGAAATCGGATTGCGTCGACAGGGTCGGTGGCCCTGGGACGACGAGTGACCGGGGAGTAGGCGTCGACGGTCAGTTTCGGAATCCTTTGCTCAATCGTTTGGATTATCGTGTTTTCTCTGTGGACGTTCTTGACCGGTCACGCCTCGGGAGCGTGACGCTCTATAGGCGTCCGAAACTTTTCAAAATCACCGAATATTCTCATCCTCTGCACATGACTATTCACGATATATCACGTTTGACCGCATATTTACCGCCAATTGCGTTACGGAATTAGGATTGTAATGTGATTGTTCATACCATGATGGTGTCTACCGGTGGACACAATTACCTCTGTTGGAACCCCGAATTTATTTGGTACATTGCATCGGCTCCACCCGAGAGCCTTCGGCCGTTTCCGCTCGCTCCGACTTCCCCCTTCCGTGGGTCGAAGTTGGTCAGAGGAAGTCGAGGCCGTCGAAGACGTCGCTCGTCGACGAGAACTCCAGCCACGTTCCCAACCCTTCCTCTCGCGCTTTCTCGTAGAGGAGGTACGCGCCGGCGGCGGTCTCGATCGCGGTCCCGCCGCTGTCGAACATGGTTATCTCCTCCGCGGATTCGCGTCCGGGGACCGTTCCGGCGACTACGTCCCCGAGTTCGGCGTAGACGTGGTCTTCAGAGATAGCTCCCTCTTCGAGCGCTAACAGGAATGCGCCCGCGTCCTGAAAGGCTCGGTCTCTGAGGTCCGGCACGTACTTCGCTCGACTCACGACCGTCGAATCGACCTCGCGTTTGTGTGGCCAGTACTGGCCGACCGCATTGACGTGAGTGCCCGGTTCGAGTCGATCACCGTCGAAGACCGGTTCGCTCGCTTTCGTGGCCGTCACTACGATGTCCGCCCCGTCGACGGCACGTCCGCTGGTGTCGACGGCGGTCGCGTCAAGCTGTAGGTCCTCGGTCACCTTCGTTGCGAATGCCTCCCGGTTGCCTCTCGTCGGCGAGTACACGCGCACCTCGTCGATGTCGCGAACCGTCGCAATCGACGCCAGCTGTCCCAGTGCCTGCGTCCCGCTCCCGACTATCCCGACCGTGCGCGCGTCGGGTCGGGCCAGCGCGTCCACGCCGGTCGCTCCCGCGGCACCGGTTTTGAAGGGATTCATGTACGTCCCTTCGACCAGTGCCAGGAGTGCACCGGTCTCGAAGTCGAACAGCGCCGCGAGGTGGTTCGTTCCCAGTGGACCGAATCGCGCCGCGTACACGTACCCCCCCATCACGCCTGTCTCGGGGAGAATCGACAGATAGCTAGTGAACTTCGCGTCCGGTCGATCCGGTGTCGTCAACTTCGTCCGCGGCTCCGCCGCGGCTCCGTTTCCACGCTGTCGATACGCGTCTCGAACGGCCTCGACGTATTCGCTCGGTTCTGCGAGTCCCCTCACGTCGTCGTTGTTCACGAACAGAACGTCGGTCATGGCTGGTACAGGACGCTCTGACTGGTATATATTTCGGTGGAGCCAACGTTTCAGTGGATTGGTCTGTTGCATCCGACGACGCCCACCTCGGTCGTC
>JBNJGG010000192.1:0-4259 GCA_051747545.1 Halobacteriota archaeon
GTGATGTACTCTCGTCGGGTGTACGCCGGGTTCTTTATTTCCCGGTACATCGAGGCGGGTTTGTCTGCCATGGTTACTTGACGGGGATAATGCTCACCGCCCGAATAAACGCTTCGAACCTCGGGCGTCAGGTGCTGGTGTGTACCACGACCTCGGGGGCTTCGTCTCGAATTCGGCCGTCACTCGTCGGGGTCGGTAGTGTCCGACGCCGTCGGTTCGGGTGCTCGCCCCGTCGTCGGATCGAGGGCGACGAACTCCAGTCCGTCGGCGTCCAGCAGTTCCTGGGTTCGGTCGGTAATCGAGGGTGCGACGAGAACGCCCCGGACGACGCTCCCGTCACCGAGTTCACGCCGCAGTGCGGCGACGTACCGGGACAGTTGGCTCACGGCGGCGGGACCGACACGCCGCCGCTTCAACTCGACCACTACCGGCACGCCGTCGGCGTCGACGCCGTAGATGTCCATCGACCCCGCGGCACTCTGTCGCTCGGTCTCACGCGGTTCGAACCCCGTGTCGACGAGGTCCGGATCGTCGAGGACGTGCTGTCTGAGGTCCTCTTCGCTACCGTGCAGCCTCAACTCCCGCTCGTCGGTCACGTCGAACGCCGAAAACTGGTAGACTCGTTCGAACCGGATGTCGAGCGTCTCGCTGGGATTGCTTCGCGTACTCCTGACGACGAGTGCTCCGTCGCGGACGCTCGCGGTGTGGTCACATCCCGGCGGTTGCCAGTTCACCGGCGTCCGCTTCTCGTCTGTGTGGACGAGTGCCGACCCGTCCGGTTTGAGGATGACGAGTCGGTCGCCCGACCCGAGGCTACTGGCGGCCCGTCCGTCGTATTCGACCGTGCACCGTCCGAAGATGGTGACGAGTTCGCCCCGCTGTACGGCCGCGTCGAGCTGTGAGAGCGTCTCCCTGTGGTCGGGATTCGAGAGGGTCGTGACCGTCATTCGAGGTGTCGACGAGACTTCGACGCCGAGGCAGAAAAAGCGCGCGAGACGCGGTCACCGGCGGGGCGTGGTTCGACGACGCCCCGCGTGGTGAGTACGTGGCCATCACTGGCATGGACGAGCGTGCACGCTGGCAGCGACGACCAGCGTGTGCGTCGCCGGTAGCAACGAGAGCCATTTACTTCCACCGAGAGTACATCTCACGATGAGTCACGTCGCACCCGGGCGGTGGCGCGCGCTCGCCCTGGTCGCAGTCGCGGAGTTGTTCGCCATGTCGCTGTGGTTTAGCGCCTCGGCCGTCGCCCCCGAACTCACGGCCGACTGGGGGCTGTCGGCCGCCGAATCGGCGTGGCTCACGACCGCGGTTCAGATTGGGTTCGTCGTCGGCGCGCTCGTCTCTGCGGCCTTTACGCTCTCGGACGTGATTCGGACTCGGCATCTCTTCGCGGGTGCGGCACTGCTCGGAGCGACGGCCACGGTTGTCCTCGCCAGCGCCGTCGACTCTCTGCTTCCCGCCGTCGCGCTCCGGTTCGTCACCGGTGTCGCCCTCGCGGGTGTCTACCCACCCGGCATGAAACTCGTCGCGGGATGGTTCCGGGCTGGACGTGGCCTCGCCATCGGGACGCTCATCGGCGCGCTCACGGTCGGGACGGCGCTCCCTCACCTGCTTCGAGCGGTCGGCGGCGTGGGCCGACCGAGGCTCGTACTCTTCGGAGCCGCCGGCCTCGCCGTTCTCGCGGCCCTCCTCGTGCTTCGCGCCGAGGAGGGCCCATTCCAGTCGCCCGCCGCCCCGTTCGACCCGCAGGCAGTCGGGCGCATCCTCCGAGACCGGGGGACGCTGCTGGCCAATGCTGGTTACTTCGGCCACATGTGGGAACTGTACGCCGTCTGGACCTGGATTCCGGCGTTCCTCGTGGCGAGTTTCACTGCCTCCGGTGGCCCGTTCGACGCGGGGACGTTCGCGGCACTCGTGGCGTTCGCTACCATCGCCGTCGGCGGTGTCGGCGCTGTCGTCGCCGGCGTCGCCGCCGACGCGCTGGGCCGAACCGTCCTGACGAGCCTCAGCATGGTGATAAGCGGGTCGGCGTGTCTGCTCGCGGGGCTCATCTTCGGCGCGTCACCGCTGCTTGTCGTACCGTTCGTCCTCGTGTGGGGATTCGCCATCGTCGCCGACTCGGCGCAATTTTCCGCCGCCATTTCCGAACTCGCCGAGCCGAGTTACGTCGGGACCGCGCTCACGCTCCAGACGGCCATCGGCTTTCTCATCACCGTCCTCTCGATTCAGCTCGTTCCGCTGCTCGTCGACGCGGTCGGCTGGCAGTGGGCCTTCGCGCCGTTGGCTGCCGGTCCCGCGCTCGGGACGCTCGCCATGCTCCGTCTGCGGGCGCTTCCAGCGGCGGTAAAACTGGCTGGCGGGCGTGGCTGAGTCCTGCGCTCGGCGTTCTTTTTCCGTCTGAAGACCCTACGTTCGAACGGTGACTCACGATGGTTGCTGACGAACAACTGACTTCCGACGACTTCGCGGCCGTCCAGGGCATCGAAATGAGCGACGTCGACGCCGACGAGCTCCTCCAAACGAAGGGTTTCGGCGTCCTCTCGTTGGCCGCAGACGGCGAAGCCTACGGTATCCCGGTCTCGTTCGGTTACGACGGCGAGCGTCTCTTCTTCGTGTTTCTCAGGCCCGCAGAGACGAGCAAGAAGGAACGCTTCGTCGACGAAACCGAGCGGGCGAGCTTTCTGGTCTACGACGTGACGTCGGCCCACGACTGGCGTAGCGTCGTCGTCTCCGGCCCGATTCGACGCCTCGACGACGACGAATGGGACGAGTTAGTCGCCGCGTTGGAGGACAACGCGTGGTTCCCGAGTCTGTTCTCTCAGACCGAGCCGATGCGGGCCATGATTGGTCTGACGCTCCTCGTCGAGGACGTCTCCGGACAGCAGAGTCACAGCGCCTAAGCGTTGGGTGCCCCAGGGCGGTGTCAGACACCGGGGACACCGACGGCACCGAACGAGCCCACGCCGACGAGCGCCAGTGCGTACAGGACCACGAGTGACGCGAGCCACGCGACGAACGCGATGGCTCCGGCGTTGACCCACCCACCCCGGTATCGGGCGTTTATCACCCCGAGATACGCTCCCAGCGTCACCACCGGTCCAAGCAGCGGAATCCACCCGAGGAAGAACCCGACGACGGCCCAGACGATGGCTCCGAGCAGTGCGGTGACGAGCGCGTAGCGAAAGTCGTCTTCTCCCGTGATGAATCGAGCGCCGGTGTAGATTCCCACCGTTCCGACTAGCAAACTCACGACGAACACGATGAGAGAATCGACGAGTGCCATGTACTCAGTATTAGACGCCGCCGACTATAACGTGCGGCCTGCATCACGCCTCCTGTCACTGTGCGTCGGACTCTCTGTCACCGGTGGTGTCCGTCGCCCTGCCTCAGCTGGCGTCGATTCTCCCGTCGCTTGCAGTTGCACTTCACTCTCGGTGAGCGACCGCCCGGCGTCGGCGGTCGAGGACTTCGACGCCGAGCGCCCAGCAAACCCCGCCGGAGAGCGCCCCGACTGCGTTCGCTACCAGGTCTGCGGTGTCGAACGACCGGGTCGGCACGACCACCTGCACGAGTTCGATACCGGTGCTGAACGCGACCGTCACCACGACGGCGGTGACTATCGCGTCCCTCCGTCGGGCCCGCACGGCGTATGCGACCCCGACCGCCAGTGTTCCGTAGGCCGCCGCGTGGAGCCACTTGTCGACCCCGACGACGCCGAACGGTCCATCCATCGCGAGTCCTCCGGGCGGGGTCACTACGGACGCGAGCAAGACGGCGATTGCGTAGAGGCCAACGACGCCGTACGCTATCAAGCTCCGGGCGGTGTGCTCTCTCGGACGGTTCACGTTCGTCTCTCGTGATGCGACTCAATAGGTTGTGGGTGTTCGTCGTCTCCGCGGTTGTGGGTGTTCGTCGTCTCCGCGGTTGTGGGTGTTCGTCGCCGAGTGCGCCGCTATCGGCCGTGAGATAACGAGAATTGGTAGTCGTGAGTCAGTACGCCGCTCGAAGTCGGTCGGCCGTCTTACAGACGGGTGACGTTCTTCGCGCGGGGGCCCTTGGGGGCCTGTTCGATTTCGAATTCGATTTCCGTTCCCTCTTCGAGGTCCGGGCCGCCAACGTCTTCCATGTGGAAGAACACGTCGTCGTCCGCGTCGTCAGTCGAGATGAAACCGTAGCCGCCAGTGTCGTTGAAGAAGTCAACCTTCCCTTTCGCCATTGCACCCGTATCGAACGGGGGCACACTCATAAGGCTTCCG
>JBNJGG010000193.1:0-4158 GCA_051747545.1 Halobacteriota archaeon
CCAGTACCGACCGCCCGAGCAAGACGCTTGCGCCCGTTCGCTCGCGGACGGTCTCGCGCATGGCCTCGTCGTAGCCGATGCAGTCCATAATCACGAGGTCGACGTCGCCGAGCGCGTCCGCGGCGTCTGCAACCTCGTTGCCTGCGCCGTATGGCGTGCCCGCGACCGCGTCGACGTCGAACTCCTCGGCCCATTTCTCGGCCGTCTGTGCGGCTTGCTCGGGTTTCGGCATAATCACGCCCAACCTATCGGGGTCGATCGCCTGCGCCCACGCGTGGAGCAGCGAACTCGGCGTGAGGACGGGCACCGACGCCTCGAGGTCGGGAAACGAGCCCGTACACAGTAAGCCGACGACCGACACGTCGTCTTGGATGTCGGCGATTCGCTCGGCAACCAGGTCGTGGCTGGCGGCGCGGTCGACGACGACCTCGCTACCGTCGGTGAGTCGAGTGACGAACCGCGGCGCGTCGTCGGCCGGCGCGAGCTCCGCCTCTACGGCCGCAGCGTCGACGTACCCGTCGAGGCCGCCGACTTCGATCACTTCGGTGTTCTCGGGGAAGTGCTCGAGTATCTCCGGGGTGACGTCTGTCCGAGGTGCCTGTCCGATGGTGACGAATCCGACGGCATCCCCGGTCATCGATCACCACCTAACGTCTGGAGGTGGGCCATCGAGCCGTAGAGTTCGTTGAGGTGAGTGAACTCGGCCTCGTCGTACACCGACGCCCAGCCGTGGGTGAAGTCCTTTGCGGTCTCGAGGACGAACCGGCTGGTTGCATCGAGGTCGGCGGGATAGTTCGCGCCGGTTGCGCTGCCGGCGACGGGCGAGACGCTAGTGGTCGCGACGCCGACGACGGGGGCGTCAGTCGCCGTGGAGGGCTGGAGGATGCTGTTGATGTGGTGGACGTCGTTCCCGTAGGGGGTGATGTCCTGAGTCGTCAGCGTTAGCGTCGACGGCGGTTCGCCCGTGACGCGCTCCTGGATGTCCAGCAGGTCCTCACTGGGGCGGAGAACCCAGCCCTGTTTGACCGTTGGCGTGATCGCGAACCCGCGCTGACAGTGGATTCGGTTGCCCTTGGTCGCGTCGATGGTGAGCACGGCGTCCATCTCGTCGGAGACCTCGTGCTCGTTCATCGTCTCGATGTCGACGGGGCTCGACATGAACGGGACCGGGTCGTGTTCGATCGTCGGTGCGTCCGGGCAGACGTGCGTGCTGAGAACGACGTCGCCGGGCAGGCGCTCGCCGTGGTCAGCCATCTCGGCCAGCTTCGCGGCGGTCGCGAGGGCGACGACCGCGCCGTCGGCGTCTGAAACCATGCCGATCTTGCCGGGCCGCGCGCCGACGCCGCCGAGCCGGCCGACGACGCCCAGGGTGGGAGCGTCGTCCTCAGTACCGGGGAGCCGGGCGGTGACGAAATCGGTCGTCCCCTCGGCCCCTTCGAAGGTCGTCACGTCGACGATGGCGGGGGTGTTTTCGAACGCGGCGCGGACGTCCTCGCCGGATGCGTCCGGGCTGTCCAACAGCGAAATCGTGTCTTGTACGTGTGTAAACATCGGTAGTAGGTGGTGGCTGTAATTGAGCGTAAACGGGTGTTCTTGGTCGTTACTTCGCCTCGTGATCGTCCACGGCGGACGGAAACGCGTAATCGATAACGGACTTCCCGACGGCCGCTTCGACGGGTTCGAACAGTGCGGGGGAGCGCATGCCGGCCCCGAGCGACAGCGACGCCGCGGGTGCGGTGACGACCGAGACGTTTCGGCCGGCCTCGAGGGCGGCAGTCGTGATCGGTGCGCCGGTGTCCCGGTCGAGTAAGGCGATGAGGTCGGGGAACGTTGCCAGCCGCTGGCCGTCGATCTCGAGGGTCATGTACTCGTTCCAGAAGGTGAGCGAAGCGCCGTCGACCTCGACGGTACCGACGTCGAAGCCGCCCTCGGTCTCGAGGGTCACGTCGTCGACGATGCCGGCCGCAGGAACCTCGCCACCGAGCGCGTCGGCGACGGCTTCCGCGGCCGATTTTCCGTCGGGTGCGGTTTCGATTCGTCGGCCGAGATCGACGGCTTGCTCGTAGACGCCGACGGCGGCGTTCTCGTTCGCGTAGGCGGCGCTGACGGGGTTTCGGGCGACGGCGACGAGGCCGCCGGCGTCCTGGGCCGCCTGTCTAACCGCGGTCGCGGCGACGTCGATCGTCGACTCGATCACGAGTTCGACGTGCGATCCAGTCGCCGGGTCGCCCCCGACGGCGGATTGCACGCTCTCGTCGCTCCCTTCGAGTCCGATCGAACCCATGGGGCCCGTCGGGTGAGCGCGTCCGTTACAGGTCGCGTCGACCAGCGGGATACCCGTAACGGCCGACTGGACGAAGCCGTTGACCGTCGCCGAACCGCCCATCTCGTTGGTCATCATCCCGGCGACGGTTTTGCCCCGGGACTCGAGGTGGTCGCAAACCAGTTCGAACGCGCGAACGTAGTCTGCCGGCTTGACGAGGCGGTCGGTGGCCGCCGGTGCGCCCACGGCGCTGACCGTGACGACGAGTTCGTCACCCTCGAGCGCCTCGAGGGGTACGATCTCGGGCGTGCCGTACTCGATCGCCAGTCGGGCGAACTCGAGACCCTCGTCGGGCGATCCGCCGCCACCGCCGCCGAGGAAGGTGCCGCCGGTTACCGCGTGTCGAATCCATTCGTCGTCGATCTGCTGTGAGAGAGATGTGTCTGTCATGTGTCGTCAGTAGTGGTCGGATCGCAGTCGGTAGCGGTGGCCGGGCTGGAGTCGTCGCTGTACACCGAATCCAGGTCGTCTCCGGTGGCAGCAACGAAAGTGTTCGGGCGGATCTCTTCGACGCGTCGAACCGTCACTCGGCCGGTTATCTCGAGTCGTTCCATGCCGCTCTCGACGTGGGCGAACGCCTGGTCGCGGCCGACCTGCTCGAACAGTTCGGCGTCGCGGGCGATCGTCGTGGCACAGACCTCCGCGGGTTCGCAGGGTGCCGGGCAGTCCGCACACGCGTCGGCGGTCGCCTTCGTCAGGTCGGGGTCGGCGAGCGCTTCGGTGACGAGCTGTTCGGTCCACGGAGGTCTCTCGCGGGCGCGCTCGAGAGCGGCGACCAGGGAGTCGCGGTCGATCGCCGCTTCTCGCGCGACCGTCGAGTCGTCGTTACCGACCATTGCCCTCACTTGCGTCGCGATAGGCTTCGTCGTGGAGGTAACACCGGGAACACTGGCTCCGGTCGGTTCGATACATCCCGGGTTCGTCACCCGCACAGGCCTCGAACGCCTCCGGACAACGCGAACGAAACGCACAGCCGGAGGGTTTCTCCCGCGGGTCCGGAATCTCGCCCTCAAGGGTGAGTTCGGGCGGCTTGTACGCCCGGTCCTCGTCGGTGACGGTCGGTATCGCCGAGAGCAGCGCCTTCGTGTAGGGGTGCTGTGGATCCTGGAAGACGGCGTCGACGTCACCGGTTTCGACCAGTCGACCCAGATACAGGACGCCGATCCGATCTGAGACGTTTTTGATCAGCGAGAGGTCGTGGCTGATGAATATGTAGGTCAGGTCAAACCGTTCCTGAAGGTCGTTCAGGATCTCGATGACCCGCGCCTGGACGCTCACGTCGAGCGCGCTGGTGGGCTCGTCGAGGACGATTAGCTTCGGGTTGACCGCGACCGCGCGGGCGATCCCGACGCGCTGTTTTTGTCCGCCAGAGAGCGCACCAGGATACTTGTACATGAACTCTCGCGGGAGGTCGACCATCTCGAGCAGCTCTTCGACCCGCCGGGTGCGTTCCCCGGCGGAACCGATGTCGTGGATCTTCATCGGCGTCTCGATGATCTGTTTGACCGTCTTTCGCGGATTGAGACTCGAGGCGGGGTCCTGAAAGACCATCTGCATGTCCCGGCGGAACGATTTGAGTTCCGGACCGCCGAGGCGCGTGACGTCCGTCCCATCGACCTCGACGGTGCCTTCGGTCGGGTCGGTGATTCGAAGGATCGATCGACCGAGGGTCGTCTTCCCCGAGCCGGACTCGCCGACGAGACCGTAGGTTTTGCCCCGTGGGACGGTGAAGCTCACGTCGTCGACGGCGCGAACCGCCGCGACCTGCCGGCGGACGATCCCCTCGTAGATCGGAAAGTGCTTCGACCCGCAACAGCGGATCGTCGTCGGCGAAT
>JBNJGG010000194.1:0-4154 GCA_051747545.1 Halobacteriota archaeon
ATTGAATTTAGTATTGCGAACTGTACAACAAGGCGAGCGGTGGCGAGTTCGACAGTGTCGACCGGCTCGAAGCGTTCATCGAAAACAACTACAGAATCACGTTGGAGAACGAATAATGGCAACTGGACCACGATACAAGGTGCCGATGCGGCGCCGCCGAGAGGTCCGGACCGACTACCATCAGAGGTTGCGCCTGTTGAAATCGGGCAAGCCACGCCTCGTTGCTCGTGTGAGCAACAAGCACGTCAGGGCGCAGCTGATTACCCCCGGTCCGAGCGGTGACGAGACGCACGCGAGTGCCTCGTCCGAAGACCTCGCCGAGTACGGCTGGGAAGCCCCGACGGGCAACCTGCCGAGCGCGTATCTCACGGGATACCTCGTGGGCGTGCGCGCACTGGAGGCCGGCCTCGAAGAGGCCGTCCTCGACATCGGTCTCAACACGGCGACCCCCGGCAACAAGGTGTTCGCAGTACAGGAAGGTGCAATCGACGCAGGGCTCGACATCCCCCACAACGAGAGCGTGCTCGCAGACTGGTCTCGGACGCGCGGTGAAGACATCGCCGCCTACGCCGAGCAACTCGACGAGCCGCTGTACAGCAGGGACTTCGACGCCACGGGGCTTCCCGAGCACTTCGACGAGGTGCTCGAAGCCCTCCAGGAGGACGCATGAGCAGTAATAACTACGACGACGGCTGGCAGCCGCGAACGCGGCTCGGCCGCATGGTACAGGACGGCGACGTCACGTCGATGGACCAGGCACTCGAATCGGGACTCCCGCTGAAGGAGCCCGAAATCGTCAACCAGCTCCTTCCGGGGTTGGACGACGAGGTGCTGGACATCAACATGGTGCAGCGCATGACCGACTCTGGCCGCCGAGTGAAGTTCCGGTGTGTCTGTGCGGTGGGTAACCGCGACGGCTACCTCGGGTACGCAGAAGCCCGCGACGACCAGGTCGGTGGCGCTATCCAGAAAGCCATCGAGGTCGCGAAACTGAACATCATCAAGGTCGACCGCGGCTCGGGGTCGTGGGAAGACCGACCGGGTGGAACGCACTCGCTGACCCGCAAGGCGACGGGGAAGGCAGGCTCTGTCACCGTCGAAATCATCCCCGCTCCGATGGGGCTTGGACTTGCGGCCGCAGAGACGGTGCGCAAGATTCTCGAACTCGGCGGCGTCCAGGACGCCTGGACCAAGAGTCACGGGAACACGCGCACGACGGTCAACCTCGCGAAGGCGACGTACAATGCGCTCAGAAACGCCTCGCAGTCGCGGACGCCGCGCCGAGCGCGTGAGATTCGACAGGAGGCGAACGAGTGATGCAGGCGGTCGTGCAACTCCGCGGCGAGGTCAACATGAGCGGGGCCGTTCGCGATACGTTGAAGATGCTCAACATCCACTCGGTCAACCACTGTGCGCTCGTCCCCGAGTCGGACACCTACCGCGGCATGGTGGTCAAGGTGAACGACTACGTCGCGTACGGCACGCCGACCGAGGGCGTCGTCGAGACGCTCCTTCGGACGCGCGCAGAGCCCATCGAAGGCGACGACACGGTCGACGACGAGTGGGTCGCGGCCAACACTGACTACGACGACGTCTCGGCACTGGCGAGCGCGCTCGTCGACGAGGAGACGTCCCTGCGCGAGCAGGGTCTGTCTCCCGTGCTGCGCCTTCACCCCCCGCGCGGGGGACACC
The DNA here is from genome assembly GCA_051747545.1 of Halobacteriota archaeon. Classification (GTDB taxonomy): domain Archaea; phylum Halobacteriota; class Halobacteria; order Halobacteriales; family Haloferacaceae; genus JBNJGG01. The sequence continues at coordinate 1,693 of JBNJGG010000194.1, forward strand.
ACGGTGTCAAACACCCCACGAAGGAGGGCGGGCAACTCGGTAAGCACACCACCGAGGAGATGGACGCCCTTCTGGAGGCGATGCGATAATGACTAGCAAGAAACGACGCCAGCGCGGCTCGCGTACGCACGGTGGCGGCACCCACAAGAACAGGCGCGGTGCCGGAAACCGTGGTGGCCGTGGCCGCGCAGGTCGCGACAAACACGAGTTTCACAACTACGAACCGCTCGGGAAGTACGGCTTCAAGCGACCCCAGGAGGTCCAGCGGACGGTCGTCGAAGTGAATCTGCAGAAGCTCGACGAGGACGCTGCGCTTCTCGCCGCGGACGGCCTCGCTGAGGTCGACGGCGACGCCTATCACATCGACGCCCGCGACGTTGCCGACGACGGATACGAAGCAGACGTCGTAAAAGTGCTCGGCGGTGGGCAGGTCCGGCAGGAACTGCACGTCGTCGCCGACGCCTTCACCGCTGGCGCTGTCGAGGGTATCGAGGCCGTCGGTGGGTCTGCAGAGCTTTCGGAGCGAGCGCAGGCCCGCGCGGCCGAAGAAGCCGAAGCAGAAGCCGACGACGAGGACACGGAGTAGAACCATGGGATGGAAGGAGGCCGCCGAACCGGTGCTGACGCGGATGCCGACAGTGGTACGTCCAGAAGGGCACGTGCCGTTCCGTCGGAAACTCGGGTGGACTGCCGGGATTCTCGTCCTGTATTTCTTCCTCACGAACGTCACGCTGTTCGGACTCGACGCAGGGTCGTCAAGCGACCTGTTCGGTCAGTTCAGGTCGATTCTCGCCGGGCAGCAGGGGTCGATTCTCCAACTGGGAATCGGTCCGATCGTCACGGCGAGCATCGTCCTGCAGTTGCTCGGTGGTGCCGACTTGCTCGGTCTCGACACGAGTGACCCACGCGACCAGATTCTCTATCAGGGTCTCCAGAAGGTGCTCGTCATCGTGATGATCGTTCTGACGGGACTCCCGATGGTATTGAGTGGCTTCCTCCCCGCGAATTCGGGTGTCGCAAGCGCGCTCGGCATCAACACCACTGGCGTGCAGGCGCTCATCTTCGCTCAGGTATTCGTCGGCGGCGTCCTCATCCTCTACATGGACGAAATCGTGAGCAAGTGGGGCGTCGGCTCCGGTGTCGGTCTGTTCATCATCGCTGGCGTGAGCCAGCAGCTCGTCGCCGGGCTGTTCAGTTGGCAGTCCCTCGGTGGGACGGCCGGCTTCTTCCCCACCTGGTTCGGCATCCTCACGGGAAGTCTGAACATCGGCTCGCCGCTGACGGCACAGGGTCTCAACGACCTGTTCCTCGGACAGGGCCAACTGCTCGCGCTGTTGACGACGGTGTTCATCTTCGCAATCGTCGTCTACGCCGAGAGCGTTCGTGTCGAGATCCCACTCTCGCACGCCCGCGTCAAGGGTGCTCGCGGTCGCTTCCCGGTGAAGCTCATCTACGCGAGCGTCCTGCCGATGATTCTCGTCCGCGCGCTGCAGGCGAACATCCAGTTCCTGGGGCGCATCCTGAATAACCAGTGGGCGGCGATGCCTGCGTGGCTTGGCTCCTACAACGCGCAGGGGCAGCCCATCAGCGGGCTGTTTTACTACTTCGCACCGATCTACTCGCCGGCCGACTGGATGTGGTGGACCGGGCAGGTGACCAACCCGGCGTGGCAGGTGCTCATCCGCCTCGGCATCGACCTCGGGTTCATGATCATCGGCGGAGCCATCTTCGCTATCTTCTGGGTCGAGACGACTGGCATGGGGCCGGACGCAACCGCCCAGCAGATTCAGCGCTCGGGGATGCAAATCCCCGGCTTCCGCCGCAACCCCGGCGTCATCGAGAAGGTCATGGAGCGATACATCCCGCAGGTGACGGTCATCGGCGGGGCGCTCGTCGGCCTGCTCGCTGTCATGGCGAACATGCTCGGCACCATCGGTGCCGTCTCCGGAACCGGGCTGCTGCTGACGGTCTCCATCACGTACAAACTGTACGAGGAGATCGCCGAAGAGCAGCTGATGGAGATGCACCCAATGATGCGCCAGATGTTCGGCGACTGAGAAGAACCGTTCTAACGCGACAAACTACCAATCCACCTCTTTTTGGTGTCGTAATCGCTTCCGTTCATCAGCGTCGGACGGGCAGCGTAAGCTAGTTACGCCTGTATGCGGACTGTATACACATGAGCACGTCCATCCGGGTCTCCGACGATACGAAGCGGATGTTGGAGCGCTTGAAACGAGACGACGAGACGTTCGACGAACTCCTCGAACGCCTCGCACAGAGCGAGGAACCTATCAAAATCGGGGCGTGGAACGATGCGGAAGCCGAACAGGCGCGGGACGCCGTGAAGCGCTCTCGGGAGAGCTTCGAGCGGTGACGTTCCTCGACAGTTCGGTCATCATCGACATGCTAGAGGGCGTACCTGCGGTCGTCGAGGCCGTCGAAGAACGCGGCCAACCGTA
>JBNJGG010000195.1:0-4102 GCA_051747545.1 Halobacteriota archaeon
CGGGCGTCGCTCCCGAGGGGTACAACGTCGTCATGCAGGGCGACGTGACCGAAATCATCAACATGACGCCCTACCAGCGGCGGGGAATCGTCGACGAGATCGCGGGCGTCGCCGAGTTCGACGCGAAGAAGGAGGACGCATTCGAGGAGTTAGAGACGGTCAAAGACCGCATCTCCGAGGCGGACCTCCGCATCGAAGAGAAGCGGAGTCGCCTCGACCAACTCGCGGACGAACGCGAGACGGCCCTCGAATACCAGTCCCTACGCGAGGAGAAACGCGAGTACGAGGGCTACCTGAAGGCCGCAGAACTGGAGGACAAACGCGACTCGCTCGACCGGACGAGGTCGAACATCGAGACCACCGAATCCCAGCTCGAATCCCTCAGATCCGTCCTCGACGAACGCACGGGCCGCGTCGAGCGCCTGCGAGACGAACTCGACTCGCTCAACCGCGAAATCGAGCGGAAGGGCGAGGACGAACAGCTCCGAATCAAGAGCGAAATCGAGGAGGTCAAGGGCGAAATCAGCCGTTTCGAGGGGAAGATAGAGACGGCCGAAGAGCGCATCGCCGACGCCGAAAACGAGCGGCGACAGGCGTTCGTCGAAATCGACCGCAAACAGGAGCGAGTCGACGACCTCGAATCGGAGATTCGAGACGTGAAAGTCGAGAAGGCGTCCATCAAGGGCGAGGTTCAGCGCAAGCAGCGCGACCTCGAATCGGTCGAGGCCGAGATCGCCGACGTCGACACCGAGTACGACGAACTCCAGCGGGACCTCTCCGAGAAGAAGGCCGAACTGGAGTCGCTGAAGACCGAGAAGAACGACCTCCAGCGCCAGAAGGACCGCCTGCTGGACGAGACGCGACGCAGCACGAATCAGATTTCCGCGAAACAGGCCGAACTCGAGCGATTTCACGAGCGGATTCCCGAACTCAAAGCGCGCCTGTCGGACCTCCACAGCGAACTCGACAAAGCCCGAAAGAACGAGCAGAAGGCCGAGGACATCGTCGCCGAACTCCGCGACGAGAAGCGCGAGTTGAGCGACGAACTCGACGCGGTGACCGAGGAAATCCGGACGAAGCAGTCCGAGTACGCCGATCTGGAGGCGCGCGCCGGCGGCGACGGCGGCAACTCCTACCCGCGGGCGGTGACGACGATTCTCAACGCCGGCATGTCGGGCGTCCACGGCACCGTCGGAAAGCTCGGGAGCGTCCCCTCCGAGTACGCCACCGCCTGCGAGACGGCCGCCGGAGGTCGACTGGCGCACGTCGTCGTCGACGACGACGGCGTCGGTGCCTCCTGTATCGACTATCTGAAGCAGCGCAACGCCGGCCGTGCGACGTTTCTCCCCATCACGAAGATGGACGACCGGGGGCTCCCGAACGAACCCAACCACCCCGGCGTGGTCGACTTCGCGTACAACCTCGTCGAGTTCAACCCCGACTACTCGGGCGTCTTCTCGTACGTCCTCGGGTCGACGCTCGTCGTAGAGGACATGTCCACCGCCCGCGACCTGATGGGTCGGTACCGACTCGTGACGCTCGACGGCGGCCTCGTCGAGAAGAGCGGCGCGATGACCGGCGGCAGCGGCGGCGGGTCGCGCTACTCCTTCTCGAAGTCCGGAAAGGGCAAACTCGAACGCATCGCCGCCGAGATAACCGACCTCGAAGAGCGTCGTCACCGCCTCCGCGACGAGATTCGGTCGGTCGACGAAGACCTCGAAGACGCACGTGACCGACAGACGAACGCCGCCGACAGGGTCCGCGCCGTCGAGGGCGACATCGAACGCGCCGAGGACGACCTCGCGGCGGCCAAGGCAGACATCGAGACGCACCAGTCGGACCTCGAATCGCTGCGGGAGCAACGAGAGGCGGTCGACGAGAGGATGCAGGCGCTGGACGAGGACCTCGCCGACCGTAACGAGCAGCTCGCCGCCGTCCGCTCGGCTATCGAGGACCTGGAGGCCGAACTGGCCGACTCGAAGATTCCAGAACTCACCTCGAAGGCCGACGAGATTCGCGGTGCCATCTCCGAGCGCGAAGACCGGATGGACGAGTTAGACGGTCGCCTGAACGAACTGCAACTCGAGAAACGATACGCCGACGAGTCAATCGAGGACTTACACGAGACGGTCGAGAAGGCGCAGAACAGGAAGGTGCAGGCCGAGTCTGACATCGACGACTACGAGTCCGAAATCGAGACCCGCGAGGCGGTACTCGAAGAGAAACGCGAGGCGGTCTCCGAACTCGAAACGGAACTGGCCGAACTCAAAGCGGAGCGCCGGGGACTTCAAGAGCGATTCGGCGAGGCAAAAGAGGCACGCGAGGAACAGCGCGAGCAGGTCTCCTCGGTGGAGTCGAAACTCGACACGCTCGGCGAGACGGTGACTCGACTGGAGTGGGAAATCGACGCCCTCGAAGACGAAGTCGGCGACTACGACCCCGGGGAGATACCCGACCACGCGACGGTCGAGCAGAACGTCGACCGTCTCGAACGGGAGATGGAGGCACTCGAACCGGTCAACATGCTCGCAATCGACGAGTACGACGCCGTCGAGAGCGCCCTCGAAGACCTCCAGGACGGGCGCGACGTCCTCGCCGAGGAGCGCGACGGCATCCGCGACCGTATCGAGCGGTACGAGGCCCAGAAACGGACGACCTTCATGACGGCGTTCGACGCCATCAACGACCAGTTCCAGGACATCTTCGAACGCCTGTCGAACGGGTCGGGCGAACTCCACCTCGAAAATCCCGAGGACCCCTTCGAGGCCGGGCTGACGATGAAGGCCCAACCGGGGGACAAGCCCATCCAGCGGTTAGACGCCATGTCCGGCGGGGAGAAGTCACTCACGGCACTCGCGTTCATCTTCGCCATCCAGCGGCACAACCCCGCTCCCTTCTACGCGCTTGACGAGGTGGACGCCTTCCTCGACGCGGCCAACGCCGAACGCGTCGGCGAGATGGTCGACGACCTCGCGGGCGACGCGCAGTTCATCGTCGTCTCACACCGGTCGGCGTTGCTGGAGCGCTCCGAGCGGGTCATCGGCGTGACGATGCAGGGTGACAACGTCAGCGCGGTCACGGGCATCCAACTCGGCGACTCAGACGCCGAGGAGGCGGAGGTGAGCGCGGGTGGCTGACCTCCCCGACGCGGTCGGACTCGACGCCACGGGCGCTGCCGAGAGCGAGCATGCGACGATACCGCAGGAGGCCAAGTCGAGGACCGACGACGACGAGGTCGAACCGGTCGAACTGCTCGTCCAATTGGCCGAGGAGGGAACCATCGAGCCGTGGGACATCGATATCGTCGAGGTCACCGACGCCTTCCTCTCGAAACTCGACGAGACCGACTTGCGTACGTCGGGCCGGGCGCTGTTCTACGCGAGCGTCCTCCTCCGTATGAAGGGCGACGAACTCCTCGCCGCCGACGACGAGGAAGAGCCAGAACCGGAGCCGTGGGAACTGGCGATGGACGCAGACGCGGGCGCGCCAGGGTTCGACCCCGTCGACGCGCTGGAGGCCGAAATGGACCGGCGGCTGGAGCGCAAGCACGCCCGCGGAACGCCCGAGACACTCGACGAACTCGTCCGAGAACTTCGCGAGGCTGAACGCGGGTCGTGGTGGAAGCGCTCGCGGACGTACGATACGTCGAAGTCGCCGCGCGGGTTCAGTCGCGGTACGCAGACGCTCGATTACCACGCGGCCGACGACCTCCGAACCGGAGGGGAACCCACCGAAGCCGACGTGACGGGAACCGCCCACACCGAGGACATCGAAGGAACGATCGAGACGGTCGAAAGCGCCCTCTTCGAGCAGTACGACGCTGGTCGCTCGGAAGTGCTGTTCGCCGAGATACGGCGCGCCGGTGGCACGGTCGTCTCGACGTACCTCGCGCTCCTCTTTCTGGCCCACCGCGACAGGGTCGCACTCCGGCAGGACGACCTCTTCGGCGACCTCTGGATTCGGGAGTCCTCGACGGAGGCGGTCGGAGACGAAGCCGTCGCCGACTGACCGGTCCTCGGGCTCGGTCGCCGGTGTCGATGCCAGTCCTCGCTTGGTCGGCGGTGTCGCGGCGGCGCTGTGGTTCACTCACGGGACCTGGAAG
>JBNJGG010000196.1:0-4091 GCA_051747545.1 Halobacteriota archaeon
CGTCACCAACGTCCCCGGCGACGTGGTCGCGGGACGAGACGAGGTCGCTATCGACGGCGAGCGAGTGCCCGTCGGCCGCTCCTTCGCGGCCGTCGCCACCGGCGAGCGAGTCGTCGTCGTCGGCAGTCACGGCTACGTCGAGTGCGACGTGAACCACGGTCGCGGCGACGAGGCGTTCGGTCTCGAACCCGGTGACCCGGTGCTGGTGTCGACGGTCTGACTGCCCGTTCGCCGTCGGCCACTGAACAGCGTTCACACGTGCTCTTCGATGGTTCGACCCTCGGATTCGTGTGCGTCTCGCTCGAAGTACGGCAGTTAGACGGTCGAACAGACGGCGCGAAGTGGTGAAAAGGCGGTCTGCGGGCCTCGGTGGCAGCGCCGTGGGATTACTCGGCGGCGATGACGTCGTCGATGCGGACGATCATCGTCGCGGCTTCGGTCGCGCTGTCGACGGCCTCACGCTTGACGGCCACCGGGTCGAGGACACCGTATTCGACTGGATCACCGATTTCGCCGGTCTGTCCGTGGGAGATGATGCCGGCTCGGCCCTCCTTCTCGTATCGTGCTCGCATGTCGACGAGCGCGTCGATGGGGTCCATCCCGCAGTTCTCCGCGAGGGTGCGCGGAAGGCTGTCGACGGCGTCGGCGAACGCCTCGACGGCCAGTTGCTGGCGACCCTCGATGCTGGCGGCCTCGCTTCGGATGTGGTCGGAGATGGCGATTTCGGTCGCGCCCGCACCGGGAACGACGCCGCCCTTCTCGATGGCGGCGATGACCACGTCCACCGCGTCGTTGATGGCGCGTTCCAGTTCGTCGACGACGTGTTCGGTGCCGCCGCGGAGGAACAGCGTCACGGCCTTGGCCGCACCGCCGCCCTCGACGAACGCGAGTTCGTCGTCACCGAAGCGCCGGATGTGGACGGAGTCGACGTGACCCAGGTCGGACGCGTCGAGGTCCTGAAGCGAGCCGAGTCGCTTCGCACCGGTCGCCTTGGCGATCGCCTTCCCGTCGCTCTTCTTGATGTTCTTGAACGCGAGGATGTCCTCGTTGGCGAGGTAGGCCGCGACCCTGTCGTCGACGGACTTCGAACTGAAGACGACGTCGACGCCCGCCTCCTTCAGTGTCTTCGCGTAGCCGCGGAGTTCGCTGTCCTCTGCGTCGAGTGCCGCGGTCAACTGGTCGACGTCCGTGATGTTGTACTCGGTGTCGACGTCGGCCTTTCGCACGTCGAGTTTCATGTCGAGAACGGCCACCGTCGCGTCCTCGACCTTCCTGGGCATGTTGTCGTTCGCGGGGTCCTTGTCGATGACGACGCCCTCGATGAGTTCGGTCGCGCTCGAACTGGCCCCGGTCTGAGTGTGGACGTGGATGTCGTCGCGGTCGACGTGCTCGTTGTCCGAGACGTGTCGGACTGCGCTGACGATTTCCTCGGCCAGCACGTCCGCGGTCACGTCGCCTGTTCCCTTGCCAGTCATGCTCGACTCTGCGACCTGTTCGAGCAGTTCGTCGTCGACGTCTACGTCGAGGACCTGCGAGTCGATAGCTTCCTGTGCGAGTTCGGAGGCGGCGTGATACCCTTCGACGATGACCGTCGGGTGAAGGTTCGCCTCGAGGAGGTCCTCGGCCTGTGCGAGGAGGTTCCCCGCGAGGACCGCCGCCGTGGTCGTCCCGTCGCCGACCTCTTCCTCCTGCGTCTGGGCGACTTCGACGATCATCTGCGCGGCGGGGTGCTCGATGTCCATCTCTTCGAGGATGGTCGCCCCGTCGTTCGTGATGACGACCGTTCCGGAGGAGTCGACGAGCATCTTGTCCATGCCACGCGGGCCGAGCGTCGTCCGAACCGCGTTGGCGACGGCCTTGCCCGCGCGAATGTTCGACTCCTGTGCGGAGCGGCCGCGAGTTACCTGACTACCCTCTGCAAGAATGTATAGGGGTTGTCCCATTTGTGCTGCCATGATGAGTAAACCTCAGGCTGAATCATGGTTTGCGGTTCTATATATACGTTTCTCCGCGTTTCACTGGAAATCGCGTGACTGCGAGCGGTATGGCTGTGTGTGACTATCACGATTTTCGACTGTGAGCCGTACTCGTCGGACCCGCGTTTCCTCACGAAGCGACCGGTAGTGAAATGTAGGGTGGCGTAACACAGCCGTTAATGCTGGAGCTGGAGCACGGGTTCCGGGTCGTCGACGTACACACAACTCTCGACCCCGACGCCACGGCTGTCGCAACTCACGGGCGCGATATCACACCCGAGCGACTGGAACGGGAGTTCCATCAGGCAGGCGTCGTCAGAGCCGTCGTCTCTCCCGGACCTCGAGAGCCGAGTGAGGGGTACCTTCGTGCCAACAACGCCGTCGCACGCCTGAGCGTCGAACGTCCGTTTCTCGCCTTCGCTCGGGTCAACGGTCCCCGTGAGTCGGGCCACCGACCCTCCTCTCGGCTGCGTAACCTGGCCGCCTCCCGCCGCGAGTACCACACGGCCCCCGAAGACATCGAGCAGTACGCGTACGACGACCGGTTCCACGGGTTCGTCCTCGACCCGGCGCGAGACGGCCTCCCCGACGAAGAGACGCTCGAACAACTCGACGACGTCGGGTCGCCGGTACTCGTCAACGGCGGCGAGTCGTTCACGCCGCGTGACGTCGCCGAAACGCTGCTTGCGTACTCCTTTCCGGTGATTCTCACGAGTTTCGGGGGCTATCCGCTGAACCGTCGCTTGATGGGGACGACCCTCGACATGCTCGGCCAGTACGATCAGCTCTACGTCGAGACCAGTTTCGTCCGCTTCCGTAATCTCCTCGAACGGGCACTACTCGAACACCCAGACCGGGTGTTGTTCGGCAGCGGAACGCCGGAATCGCATCCGAACGTGGCCGTGATGGAGGTGCTAACGCTCGACGTGTCAGAGGACGCGATGCGACGCGTCTTCTCGAAGAACCCTTCGCGGGTGATTTCTGGACTCTCACCGGGCGAGGACTGACGCTCGGCGACAGCTCATAATCGGCGCAGCGACAGCTACCTCGTCCCCTGCCGGTCCCTCTACCGGTCGACGCATCGCCAAACCGCTGTGGTTCGGCTATCGGAGGTCGTACCGGGCGACGACCCGGTCGGTTCGCGTCGACATCCCGTTCGGGTTCCGTGCAGGAGAGCGGTCGCGAGCGTGTGCGACGAACCCGTCCGACGCACCGGTTGCGATGCCCGTCGCGACCGACCGTCCCATGCCGAGCCACGCCGTTGGGCGGAGTTCCCCGTGAAGGACGCTCTTTCCGCTCTCGATGCCGTCCTCGATTGCGTGTGCGAGCGTCCGACGAGCGATCGTCGGGCGCAGTCCGTAGTTCTTGACGAGGCGATACGCGAGCGACCGATACTTCCACCGCCAGTCGTGAGTTCTGACCCCGCCGTCTGCTTCGTACTCCCGCCGAACGCTCATCCCACTCTGCCAGTCGACGGTGTACCCCAGCGCCGCGAGACGGTGCGCAGCGTCCCGCGCCCCGCCGGTTTGCAGGTACTCGTCGAACCCGTCCAGCGCGTTGAGGACTGACCGCCGGAACGCTGCGTTGCCGCCGTTGAAGTAGCTGACAACGCGGTCGCGTATCGTGCGTCGCTCTGGTTCCTCGGTCGTCATTCCCGCCTTGACGGTCTGATGGGTCGGTCCCGTCACCACGTCTGCCCGTTCGAGGCTGGTCTCGATGGTCGCCGCCCACGGCGGCTCGATCGCCATATCGTGGCCGAGGAGGGCGACGACGTCGTTGGATGTAGACTCGATGCCTGCGTTGCGTGCGACGTTGAGCGTCCGTGCGGAAATTTCGACGAGCACGTCCACGTCTTCACGGTCCCGGACCATTCCGGTCGTCCCGTCCGCAGACGGCCCGTTGACGACGACGACTTCGGACTCGGGGGCGTACTCGGCCAGCGAGTCGAGGCTAGCCGCGAGTTGGTCCCGACCGTTCAGGGTCGGTATCACCACCGAGATATCCATAGTAATCCTTCTCTCCGTGCAGCCTTAAAACAATTCTCTTCTGAACGTGTGGCTGTGATGAAAAGTGACGTCGCCGACGTCACTCGGTTACTGGGACGCCGCAGTAACC
>JBNJGG010000197.1:0-4060 GCA_051747545.1 Halobacteriota archaeon
CTGTTCGGCACGAACACCGTCGAGAGTGATTTGTCGGTCGCCCTTTCGGTCGCCCGTGGCCCGCCGTTCGTGACGAATCCCAGCGAGTACACGCCGTCGCGCGGGTACTCGACGAGGACGACCCGGTCGTAGCCACTGGTGCGGTCGGTCAGCGACTCGCTCACCTGTCTCACGCCGAAGTACACGGTTCGAACCAGTGGCACGAGACGGACGCCGCGCTCGAATCCACCGAACAGTCGTTGCCCGAGGCCCCACGAGGCGACGAATCCGAGGACGACGATTGCGACCGCGATGAGCGTCGCTGCGAGCAGTTGGGCGACAATCTGGTTGTTGGCCGTGTACGTCGTCAGTCGCGCCGCGTCGACGACTGGGTCGAGGACGGTGGTCAGCCGTCTGAAGGCGAACTGAACGACGAACACCGTCACCGCGAGCGGTGCGAGGAGCAACAACCCCGCGACGAAACTGTTCCGAATCCGAACGCTGAGTCCCATGCCGGTCCGTGGTGGGTGCGTGTGAAAAGTCTGTGGCCCACCGCGAACGTAACCACTTAGCCCCGGAGGCCCCAAGCACTGGCATGTTCACCGGTATCATCGAGACGACGGGGACCGTCGAGTCGGTCGCCCTGACCGGCGATGGGCGTCGTCTTCGACTCGCTGCCCCCGGCCTCGACGACCTCAAACACGGTCAGTCGATAAGCGTCAGCGGTGTCTGCCTCACGGTCGAAGAGTACGGCGAAACCGACGACAGCGCGTGGTTCGACGTGTTTCTCGCCGCAGAGACCGTCGACAGAACCTACCTCGGCGAACTCGTCGACGGCGACGTCGTCAACGTCGAACGGGCGCTCCCCGTCGATGGCCGCCTCGACGGCCACATCGTGCAGGGGCACGTCGATACGACCACCACGGTGACCGACGTCGAACGCGTCGGCGAAGACTGGCGCTTTACCTTCGCCATGCCGAACCACGTCGACCGCTACGTCGTCGAGAAAGGCTCTGTAACGCTCGACGGCATCAGTCTCACCGTGGCCGAACGCCGCGCAGAGACGCTCTCGGTCGCCATCATCCCGACCACCTACGAGGTGACGAACCTCTCCGAAAAGTCCGTCGGCGACCCGGTTCACGTCGAAGTCGACGTCGTCGCCAAGTACGTCGAACGGATGCTCGACGGCTATCGCTAACGTCGTACGGACGCTCTCGATTGGTCCTCGCATCCGCGTGTCCTGGTGCGGCAGGATGCCGACGGTTTGCGGTCTACTCGAACTCTGTCGACTCAGCGCGCAGTGCCGCCTCCTCGCCCCGAGGCATGTGCGCTCGACGGTACGCGTTGCGGTATCGCTTGATTTTCCGGTAGAGCAGGTAGCCGAAGACGCCGTCGTAAACGACGACGAAGAGCAGAAACGCCGGTAGCGACCCGATGCCGGTGAGGGTCGCAATTGCCGTCGACGCGGGTCCCGCGATTGTATTGTACGTCGCGTGGACGAGCGAGGCGATGATGATGCCCTTGACGGCGATCGGCCCGGCGTTCTCGGGGTTGAACTTCGCCAGTCCGAGGTAGTACCCCGCGAAGGCCGAGTAGATGACGTGTCCCGGTCCTGCGAGCGCACGAATCGCGGTGATACCCGCTCCGGCCCCGATGAGTGCCAATCCGCTGTCGAAGTCGGTCATCCCGATGCTCCGGGTGATGTACAGGGAGTTCTCGATGAACGCGAATCCCAGCCCTGCCATCGAGCCGTAGACCGCGCCGTCGATAACAGCGTTGAATTTGTCACTCCGGTAGGCGTAGAGCCGAATGGCCAACTGCTTTACCGTTTCTTCGACGGGGCCGACGACGAGGAAGAACATCAGCACCATCCCGAGGTAGCCAATCGATTCGAACAGCGGCGAGGCGACCGTGTTGATCACGGCGGCAAAGTTGGCGAACAACACCCCGAGCAGGAATGTCGCCACCAGTAGCGACAGCGGTTCGTTCGAGGTGACGTCGCTGTACCAGACGTACCCCGCGAGTCCGAGTGCGGGTATGGCAGAGAGGACGGTCAACGCCCCGATTGCAGGTTGGGTGAAGATGGCCAGTCCTCCGATGGCGAGCAGAATGAGAAGCGCTAACAACACGACCCCTACTCGCGCCGAACCAACCAGAAACCGATAGATGGCCACCGAGAGACCGTCTAACGACGTTCGCTCCTCCCACGTGGAGATGTCGTAGAGGTCGAGCGGTTCGTCCGTCGCCACCTCGACCGGGTCGCGCTGGCGCTCCATGGTTTCCTCTCGGAGTCTGGGGTTTAATCTCTTGGCCCGTCGGAACGTGTTCGCACTAACTGGGTACGCTGAAAAGGGTTGACTCCGAAGCCCCGGTATGCACTTCGACCCGCGCACTCAAGAGGCGCTGCGGGAGGTCGGTCTCGATACCGAGCGCATTCGGCGTGCCTCGGACATCGTCACTGAGTCGGTTCGGCGGGATGCCCGCGAGTTAGCGGCGTTCTTCGACGACTGTGAGACCGTCTACTCCGACATGGATGTCGCACACGGCGCGAGCGACATCCAGAAACACACCGTCGACCACCTCGACCTGTATACCCACGGAGCGGATATGCGAGGCTACCTCCGGTTCGACACGTGGGGGGTATACGTGGAAGACGGCCGCATCCTCTCCGACACCACGGTCGAACTGTCTCTCGGTCCGACCGTCCACGACCGCGTTCGATTCTCACCGGACCCCGAGATGCTATGAGAGTTCGGGTCCGCGGGATTTACACGACGGCGCTGACCCAGCGCTTACTCGCAGCGGGCCACGACGTCGTCCAGGCGTCGGCCTCGATTTGCGAACGGTTCGAAACCGAGTTCGACGGCGACGACCACGACGTGGCCGTCGAAACCACTGGCGACCGACAGGGAGTCGGCATCGTCGGCACTCCAGACGGGGTCGAAACCGCTTGCCGTGTCGCCGAGGCCGTCGGTCTCGACACGTTCGCGTGGACGGACCCCGCCCCCGTCGGGTCGGTGTTCGACGCCCGCGTGACCGAGACGCTCGGCAGTGGAGCCGTGTGTACCCTCGGCGAGTCACAGGGCTTTCTTCCGTACACCAACGTCGACACCCGGGTCGGAGTCGACGACGCCGTTCGCGTGCAGGTGGTCGATTCGACGCCACCGTGGACAGATGGTCGCCCGGTCCTCGACACTGACCTTCGCGCTTTTGGCGGTCTCGCGACGTTGCTTCTCGGACACGACGGCGTGACGGTCGATACCCGTGACGACGCGGCGGCCCGCGAACTCGTGGGCATGACCGAGTTGCTCGGGGTGACCCCACCAGACGGGTGGGGCGTGCGGTGGACTCACGCGGCGACGCGGGCCGACATGGACGCGCTCAGAGAGGCAATCGAAGCGGCTCGACTCCGCGCAGAGGCTATCGAGGCCGTTCGTGACGAGCCCGTCGGCGAACCGCGACGACTCCTGACACCGGGCGAGTCGGTCTGGGTCTGGTTCGGACGCGAATCTCGCTTCGAACTCGACGCGACGCGTCGAGAGGTTGTGACGACGATGCCGGGACACCATCGCATAAAGGCCGCCGACGAGTCGTCGAGTGCCGCCGTCGACTTCGTGGAGGCGTTCTGCGACCCGTCCGGTGAGTTCCCGTTCGAGATAGTCACTCGGCAGTTCGGACCGGTCGAGGGCGACACCGTGGCCATCGGTCACGGGAAACCAGACGGTCGGCTCATCGTCCTCGGACGGGGGACTGTCGTCGACTGGGACGTCGATGGGACCATCGCGGTCGAGCGGGAGATGACGCCCGGCGGGAGCTACGACGCGCTCGGCGTCGAACGCGAAGCGGGCGACATCGCCCTGACGAAGTTTCGCGAGGGGCGATGGTGGTACCCGACCGTCTACCGCGCGGCCGACGGGACTCGAAAGGGAACGTACGTCAACGTCTGTACGCCCGTCGAGTGCTTCCCCGAGACCATCCGCTACGTCGACCTCCACGTCGATGTCGTCAAACACGCCGACGGGACTGTCGAGCGAGTCGACGACGACGAACTCGACGACGCAGTCGAGGTGGGGAACGTCTC
>JBNJGG010000198.1:0-4049 GCA_051747545.1 Halobacteriota archaeon
GTCTGGGAGAACGTCGGGTTGATCTCCTCGAGTTCTTTCATCCAGTTGTACGGGACGTCCGCCTCCGCCAGCAGGACGTTCATGTGCCCGGGCATCCGGCCCGCGACGGGGTGGATGCCGAAGGCGACCTCGACGTCGTTCTCGTCGAGCAACTGGGCGAGTTCCGCGACGGCGTGCTGGGCCTGGGCGACGGCCATTCCGTACCCGGGGACGATGACGACCCGACCTGCCGAGTCGAGCAGCATCTCCAACTCCTCCGGCGAGGTTTCGGTAATGTTCCCCTCGTAGATGTCGGGCATCTCCTCGTCACTCGCTTCCTCTCCAAAGCCGCCGAAGAGGACGTTCGTGAGCGACCGGTTCATCGACTCACACATGATGACCGTCAGGATCATGCCGGCCGCACCGACGAGGGTGCCGGCGATGATCAACGCCGTGTTGTTGAGGACGAACCCCGTCCCGGCCGCTGCGAGACCGGAGTAAGCGTTCAACAGGGCGATTACGACTGGCATGTCCGCTCCGCCAATCGGAATCACGAGGGCGACGCCGAGCAGTGACGCCGCGACGACCAGCAGCCAGAACGACGGCACCCACGCCTCCTGGAGCGGGTCAACGAGTACGTCCGGCTGGACGACGAGGTACCCGCCCGCCACGACGGCGATACCCAGCAACAGCACTTTCATCACCTGGTCGCCGGTGTACCGGATCGCCGAACCGGAGACCACGCCGTGGAGTTTGCCCGCAGCGACCATACTGCCGAAGAAGGTGACGCCGCCGATGATTCCAGATGCGGCGGCGGCGACGGCGACTTCGGTGGGAATCGAAGCGCCAGCGACACCGTCCTGTATCTCGATGAGCTCGGCGCCAGCGACGAGCGCCGACGCCCCGCCTCCGAAGCCGTTGAAGACGCCCACGAGCTGGGGCATCTCCGTCATATCGACGCGAACGGCGAGGAAGGCACCGATGGCCGTGCCGACGATCAATCCGGCTAGCAGTACCTCGGGAGAGAGGATCTCGAACCAGATGATGGTCACACCGACTGCGACCAGCATGCCGGCCGCGGAGGTGAGGTTTCCGCGAACGGCCGTCCGTGGGTGGGTCATGTCGCGAAGCCCCTGGATGAACAGGATCGCGGCGAACAGGTACGCGAGTGAAAGCGTCGCGTCTGGGAGTCCGTCGATCACGAGTTGTCACCTCCTGCGCTGGTGAAGTCACTCAACATGATGTGGCTCACCAGGTACCCCCCGACGACGTTGATCGTCGCCATGACGACCGCGAGGAAGCCGATGATCGTGGCCACCGTCGAGGAGCCAGCACCGGCGACTAGGACGGCTCCCACGAGCGTGATGCCCGTGATGGCGTTCGCCCCGGACATCAACGGCGTGTGTAACATCGCCGGAATCTTCGTGATGATCGAGTAGCCGAGGAACGCTGCCAGGACGAACAACGTCAGGTTCGTCACTAGGTCGGTCATTGGGAATCGTCCTCCATCGTCTCGTCAGTCTGGTTGGGTTCGTGATCGCCGCTATCGTCGGATGCGTCTTCGTCCGCAGTATCTTCATCCGCTGGTTCGCCGTCCGATTCGTCCTCGTCGTCCGCCGACTCGTCGGTGTCGCGGACGTGTGGATTTCGAACGCGCCCCTCGTGGGTGAGCAACGTCGAGTCGACGATTTCGTCGTCGGTGTCGACGACGAGTTCGCCCTCCTCGAGTAGTTCCTCAAGGAATCCCGTCACGTTGTTCGCGTACAGCTGACTCGCGTGGTGCGGGACGGACGCAGGCAGGTTCGTCGGTCCGAACACTGTCACTCCGGCGTGTTCGATCGTCTCGTCGGGGACCGTCGGCTCACAGTTGCCACCAGTCGCCGCCGCGAGGTCGACGATCACCGACCCGGGATCCATCCCGTCGATCATCTCGCTGGTGACGAGTTCCGGTGCGGCCCGGCCGGGAATCGCCGCCGTCGTGATGACGACGTCGGAGTCGGCCACGACGCGAGTCAGTTCCTTTCGCTGTTGGCGGTAGAACTCCTCGTCCATCTCGCGTGCGTACCCTTCTTCGTCGCCGGATCCTTCCGTCTCGAGGTCGAGTTCGACGAACTCCGCCCCCAGACTCTGTACCTCCTGGCGAACCTCGAGTCGGATGTCGTAGGCTCGAACCGAGGCACCGAGGCGGTTGGCCGTGGCGATCGACTGTAACCCCGCGACGCCGGCACCGATGACGAAGACCTCCGCCGGCTGGACGGTCCCCGCCGCTGTCATCTGGAGCGGGAACATCTTCGGGAGCGCCTCCGCGGCGGTGATCGCCGCCTTGTAGCCACCGATACTCGACATCGAGGAGAGTGCGTCCATGCTCTGTGCGCGGCTGATACGGGGGATTAACTCGAGGGCGAACGCGCTCACGTTCTTCTCGGCGACGTCCTCGAGCGTTGCATCATCGACGTCGTACGGACCCAGGAGGTCGATGACGAGTTGGTCCTCGTCGTACGGGTCGACCGTCTCGGCGGCACCGAGTCCGTTGACTTGGAGAATAACGTCGGCACCGTCGAAGACGTCCGCTCGGTCCTCGACGATCTCACACCCGACCTCGCGGTACTCATCGTCACTCCAGTCGGTCCGGTCTCCAGCGCCTGCGGCAATTCTGACCGTGTGCCCGTCCTCCACGAGTGATTTGGCCGCCTCGGGGACGAGTGCAACGCGCGTCTCTCCCGGGACCGTCTCACTCGGTACACCGACGATCACGGTCGAACGACACCCCCACGGTGGGCGCGAGTGCCTGTCCGTCTGGACGAATTGTCGAAATGCGGTTGGTTGACAACCATCTATACGATTCGAAATCAGTCTGGGGGAATAAACTGTTCGATTCACCAGTTCAGCGGGCCGCCTCCCGTCGCAGAATCTGCCGGGACCGACACGTCTGATGGCAGCCATTCGAGCACCGTGACCCACACCACCGCCCAGGGCGGATGATGTGATGGCGGGTAGATCACCGGCAGGTAGACTACACGCAGTTTCCCCGTGCCTGACCATCGGATCGGTACCGGTTCCCTGCGGACCGCCGTTCCTCGCTCGAGAACCGGTCCGCAACGAACGGCTGGTGACCGTCGTTCGTCTCCAGTGGGGCGCGGTCAGTCGCAGGTAAAATCAGGGGTTACTGAACGCAGGCGGTTACTGGATCGAGTATCCCGCTGCGACCGCCAGCAACAACACCATGAAGACGGCGATCGCCATGACGTAGGAGATCGACCTTGGCTCCTCGACGAGGTGCATGAAGTAACCAGCGACGAGAAACGTTTTTGATACTGACAGAATGACGACGCCGAGCATCGCGACTGCGTAGGTAAATTCGATAACGTCAGTTTCGAACAGCACGAATTGCACCGTCCCCATTACGAGTAACGCTGCGTATATTAATGCGTATTTCCGTACACTCGCCATACCTCTAGCAAGTCAAGATGGGCACTTATACCTTGCTCATACGCGCCGGCACTTCGGCTGGGGGTGAAACCCACGGCCCGGAACGGTACGAGTCCAGAACGCCGTAACTGTCGTCGCTGACGGTCACGTCACAACACGCGTCGAAATCGTCTCGGGCCCAAATTCGTGCACCGACGTCGGCCGGTACCGTAGAAGCGGTCGAACGGGAAGAGCCCGTTACATCAAGTAGAAGAGCGGGAAGAGGAAGATCCACACGATGTCGACGAAGTGCCAGTAGAGCCCGAAGTACTCTACTGGTCGGTGATCCTCGAGGTAGGCGTCGATGGACACGACTCGGTAGATCATAAACCCGGCCACGGCGAGGCCGAGAATTACGTGCAGCGCGTGTAGGCCCGTCGTCACGTAGTAGACGGAGTACTCGATTCCGCTAAACCAGTAGTCGCCGTCCCCGAACTTCGTGAGGTACTCGAACGACTTGACTCCCATGAACACGAGACCCAGGGCGAAGGTCACGAGCATCGACGCGATGAGACCCCGTTTGTTCCCGCGCTCGGCCATGACCATCGCCATGACCACTGTGAAACTCGAGGTGAGCAGGACGTACGTGTTGAGTAACCCTG
>JBNJGG010000199.1:0-897 GCA_051747545.1 Halobacteriota archaeon
CGAGAGCGTCCCCTTGGTACTCGGGGGCCGGTCGCGCCGCTCGTCGACCCGCGTGGCGTCGTCGAGGGTTCGCACGAGGGACTTGAACAGCGCCTCGATCTCGTGGTGGGCGTTCTCCCCCCTGACGGCGAGGTGGAGGGTCGCTCCCGCGTTTGTCGCCAGCGACTCGGCGAAGTGTCGCGCCATGTCGCTCGTGAACTCGCCGACGCGGTCCTGGGAGAACGAGCCATCGAAGTAGAACCGGGGACGACCGCTGAGGTCGACGACGGTCGCGGCGACGGCCTCGTCGAGCGGGACCCGTCGGTCGGCGAAGCGCACGATGCCCGACCGGTCACCTAGCGTGTCGGCGAGCGCCGTGCCGAGGACGATCGCCACGTCCTCGACGGTGTGGTGGTCGTCGACGGCGAGGTCGCCCGCGCAGGTCAGGTCGAGGTCGAAACAGCCGTGGGTCGCGAACGCCGTCAGCATGTGGTCGAAGAAGCCGATGCCGGTGTCGACGTCGGCGGTCCCCGACCCGTCGATCGAGAGCGTACACTCGATCTCGGTTTCGGCCGTCTCGCGAGTCACGGTCGCCGTGCGATCGGTCATGTCCAGACGACCGTGCCGATGGTACAAGGCGATTGCGCTCGTTCGTCCGGCCACAGACGGACCAACCCACCACGGACAGTCGCCCGAAAATAACCGCCCTAGAATCGATTTTGAAGAGTCTCCGCCGCCCGCAGGACGTTTCGTCGGGCTGGCGGTGGGGATAACTCACACGTGAAACGTAGCGAAACGAACGGAATGGTCGTGTCGGTTTATGGGAATGTGCGTGCAGCACACAGACAGGGTGGGACACGAATGATCGATCGCCAGTCGCTCTCGAACGAATCGCTGTCACAATCGTCACCGGAACGG
>JBNJGG010000199.1:907-4005 GCA_051747545.1 Halobacteriota archaeon
TTTCTCTCGTTCTGGCTGGCCGTCGCCCTCCCGTTCGTCTACCTGCCGCTGCTGGTCCAGGGACTGGGAAGCCTGACCGTCTTTTCGGTCTTCCTGTCGCTCGTCGCCCTCAACGTCGTCGCCCTCTACGCCGGACACGGGTACAACCAGTAGACGACGCGACGGGTGGCGGCCCAGCTGTCGCCGGGGTTGCCGGTTCGGCCGTTCCGAACCGGTTATCCCGTCGCCGGACACAGGTGACCACGATATGCGGATTCGTGTCGACTGGCGGGCGAGCTGTAGCCTGACCGGGACGGTTCTGAAGTGGCTGTCCGTGCCGCTTTCGATCCCCCTGGCGCTCGCGGTCCTCGACGGGGACAGTCTCCTCCCGTTCGTCCTCGCGATCGTCCTGACGGTGGTCGCCGGGTGGGCACTCGAGGGGTTCGATTCCGAGCCCGACCTCCACCAGCGAGAGGCGTTCTTAATGGTCGCGCTGACCTGGCTCAGCGTGGCGCTCGTCGGGGCGATTCCGTTCTACGCGGCTGGCGCGGGCTCGCTCGCGACGCCGGTCAACGCGCTGTTCGAGAGCACGAGCGGCATCACCACGACCGGCGCGACGGTGATCGAGAACTTCGACGACCACTCGCGATCGATCCTCCTCTGGCGACAGCTCATCCAGTGGCTCGGCGGGCTCGGTATCCTCGTCGTCGCGATCGGACTGCTCTCGAACCTCCTGGTCGGCGGTGCCCAGCTAATGGAGACCGAAACCCAGACGCGCAACGTCCGACGACTCCGTCCGCACATCGCCGACACGGCCCAGCTGATCTGGGGGTTGTACGTCGGCCTGACCGTCCTCGCAGTGGCCGTCTTCTACGGGATCCACCTGCTGGGACTCGACCCGAACATGGACTTCTTCAACGCCGTCTCACACGCGCTTACGAGTGTTTCGACCGCCGGCTTCTCCCCCCAGCCGGAGAGCGCTGGCGCGTTCGCCCCGATCACGCAGTGGGCGATCGTTCCGTTCATGATCGTCGGCGCGGTGAACTTCGTGCTCATCTACTACGTGATTCGCGGTGATCTCCGTCGGCCACTCGAAACCGAGGAGTTTCGCTTCTACCTCGGCGTCCTGGCCTTCTTCAGCGCTGGGATCGTCGGCATCCTGGCACTCGACTCCTCGATCGAGTACGGCATCGAGGAGACGGTCCGTCACGGCGTGTTCAACGTCGTCTCGCTCGTGACGACCACCGGCTTCGCCTCGACGAATTTCGACCTGTGGGGTCCCGGGGCGAAACACCTCCTCTTTCTGTGTATGTTCATCGGCGGGATGGCCGGTTCGACGACCTGCTCGATCAAGTCACTCCGGTGGCTGGTGATACTCAAGAGCCTGTGGCGGAATCTGTTCACGTCGATCCACCCACAGGCGGTTCGACCCGTTCGGCTGGGCGACTCGGTCGTCGACGAGGAGACGATCAGCGACATCTTCTCGTACGTCCTGCTCGCGATCATCATCTTCTTCCTGCTGACGATGTTCCTCGTCGTCGACGCCGCCGTCCGCAGTGACCCGGTCTCCGAGTTCGAGGCACTCGGTGCGGCCGCCTCGATCTTCCTCAACATCGGACCCGCGTTCGAACAGGCCGGCCCGATGGACAACTACGCGGGCTTCTCGTCGGCCTCACGGTGGGTGATGATCGTCATGATGTGGGTCGGTCGCATCGAGATCATCCCCGTGCTCGTGTTGTTGACGCCGGCGTTCTGGACGTCGTGATCGACTGGTGGAACGGTCGCCAATTTGGTGCGTGAGATGAGGCTCAGAAGTTTGCTCGTGCACAATATACCGCGCCGGCGACCTTCGAGGGCCGTACGGTCAATACCGAAGAGGCGACCGTCGGCGCTACTTGGGCACCTTCGTCGGTGGTCTGGACTGGGTGCGGGTCTCCGAGGGACGACTGCGTGACCACCCCATCATCGATCGTCTGCCAGCACAGAGACGAGGACCGCCCCCGCGGTGGCGAACACGAGCGAGTAGATCGCCGCGAGGACGACGGCCGGAACGGGTGCCGGCGCCATCGAACTGGTCGCCTCGGCGCCGAAGAACGTGCCTTCGAAACTCGATTCGGCGACCAGCGCACCGAGGCCCAGCAAGACGACGTAGCCGATGGAGACGGGTGCACCGACGGCGGCCGCCGCACCGAGGTCTCGCGCCCCGAAGTGGTATGCGAGAAGCGCACCGGCGCCGAACAGAACGAGTGGTGGGACGATGTAGAGCACGCTGGCCGTCGTGCTGCTCGACTCGGCGACGAAGTTGACGGTCTCCGAGCCACTGATACCCCCGAGCGAACCGCTAGCGTCGATGTCCACCAGATGGGCGTTGTAGTAGTACCAGGCGACACCCATCCACTCGGCCACGTCGCCCCCGAGTTCGTCTCGGACCTCACTCACCACCAGCAGGTACGTCACGAGATAGCCGAGGGCGGCAGCCAGGACACCGAAGGCAGCGCTCGCGGCGATGCTCGACCCGCGCGATACCGTCGCTGTCGGGTGACGGGAGGACATGTACCCGGCCCTCTCACGGAGGGTACAATAGCGTTACGCTGTTCGGACCTGTCGACCACGTTACTGTCCGACGGCTGTCTGCGCCTCCTCGAGCGTGAACTGCCCTTCGTAGAGCGCGCTGCCGACGACGACCGCCGCGGCGCCGGCGTCTGCGAGCGCCCGGACGTCCTCCAGCGTGGCGACGCCACCACTCGCGATAATTGGAACCTCGGTGGCGTCGACGAGGTCGCGGACGGGGCCGGTGTCGACGCCCTCGAGCCGGCCTTCGACGTCGACGTTCGTGAAGAGAATCGCCGCCGCACCGAGATCTTCGTACCGTTCGACGGCCTCGACCGGCGTGAGTCCGGCGCCTTCGGTCCACCCTTCGACGACGACCTCGCCGTCTTTCGCGTCGAGGCTCACGACGACGCTGTCGGGATGGGCCTCGCTGATATCGGCGACGATCTCCGGAGTCTCGACGGCGGCCGTCCCCAGGATGACGCGATCGACGCCGCGGTCGAGCAGGTCGATGGCGTCCGCGGCGGTTCGGATGCCGCCGCCGAGCTGGATCGGGACGTCGACGCCGT
>JBNJGG010000200.1:0-3989 GCA_051747545.1 Halobacteriota archaeon
GGTCGAGGAGGTTCGCGTCGCCAGTGAGGGCAACGACGGCCCAGACGTGGTGTTCGTTGGCGCGCGATTTTACTCACCCGAGGAGCCTCGCGCGGGCGGACGCGCGAGCGACGGGTGGGGTGCGCGGCTACCCATCCCGTGGTATCTCGAACGGGCTGGCGCGGAGAGTACTAGCGTCTCCGGCCCGGACGACCTGTCGACGCTGGCGTCGACGCCGCCGGTAGTCATCGCTGACGCGAGTCAACGAGAGTTGCTCACCTCACGGCTCGAAGGTTACGACGCGGCCGAGTACGACCTCGGCCTGTGGGACCGCACCGTGGTCGTCTTCGTCGAACAGTAACCCCGAACCGACGTGAACGAGAGTCCGGATCGACGCGAACGATGGTGCAGTCGCTCCCGGCATACGTACGTCACGGGACTGGAGAACGGCTTCGGCGGCGTCTGGGTTTATCTGAAGCCCATCGCTTCGATCTGTTCCTGGTACCGGTTTCGGATGGTGACTTCGGTCACCTGGGCAACGTCAGCGACCTCGCGCTGTGTCTTCTTCTCGTTACAGAGCAGCGAGGCGGCGTAGATTGCGGCCGCCGCGAATCCGGTCGGAGACTTCCCGGACAACAGGCCCTGTTCGGCCGACACGTCGATTATCTCGGTCGCCTTCGCCTGAACCTCCTCACTAAGTTCGAGTGCGGACGCAAAACGGGGGACGAACTGCTTCGGGTCGACAGGCTTGAGTTCGAGACCGAGTTCTTGAGAAATGTAGCGATACGTCCGGCCAATTTCCTTCTGTGGGACCCGCGACACCTCGGCGACCTCGTCGAGTGAGCGTGGGATTCCCTCCTGTCTACACGCGGCGTACAGCGCACTCGTGGCGACGCCCTCGATGGATCGGCCGCGGATGAGGTCCTCGTTGAGCGCGCGACGATAGATGACCGATGCGACCTCTCGGACGGAACGTGGGACGCCCAGCGCCGACGCCATGCGGTCGATTTCCGAGAGTGCGAACTGGAGGTTCCGCTCGCCAGCGTCCTTGGTCCGAATACGCTCTTGCCACTTGCGCAGTCGGTGCATCTGACTGCGCTTTTCCGACGAGAGCGACCGTCCGTAGGCGTCTTTGTCCTTCCATGCGATCGTGGTGGTCAACCCCCTGTCGTGCATCGTCTCGGTGATTGGCGCACCGACGCGAGACTTGTTCTGTCGCTCCGAGTGATTGAACGCTCGCCACTCGGGGCCACGGTCGATAGTCCGCTCGTCGATTACCAATCCACAGTCGTCACACACCAACTCGCCCTGATCAGCATCCGTGACGATATTTTTCGACCCACATTCTGGACATTTGACGTTTTCGTCCGCTTCCTGTTCCGTTGACTGCTCTCGCTGGCGCTGGCGGCTCGGACGTTCCATTAATAAGTGTTGTGGGCAACGGCACATTTAAACCTTTGCCCCAGTAGGGGTATTGTCCGGTCGGCGTCACTCGCCACTTCGACCGTTTCTCCAGATTCCAATTCGATTCATAGAGGGCAAATAAACGCTGAAATAGGCTGTTTTGGGCATTTCCTTTGCACCCGAATCTGGCGTCCCCCCGCAGACAAAGAGTTGGGAAGTTAACTGAATCACCTAACGCACAGATTCTCGTCAAACGTTGTAATATATTCCCAAACACTGACATGGGGGCGTGTCTCAGAGAGACGGCGCGGACCACAGCACAAAAATATTATTCTCGGACATCCACAAAGACTTTTGTATAACTATCGAATATGTGTGTGTGAGATGTATCTGACGGACGCGCCTCGAATCCAGTTGACGAGTGTAGACGCCAGCGCAGGCGAGGTGACCAGGACAGATCCGACCGCACCCACGTCGTCGCCGCTTCGGAGTCGCCCGCGGTGTGACGGGGACGACCGTCACACCCGCTACCGCTAATGGCGACGAAATCAGCTCTGGAGACGCAGCTGGCCGTCGTCGCTGGCTTCGAGAATCCACAGGTCGCTCTCGAACAGTATCCGACGCCGCCAGACGTGGCCGCTCACGTCGTCCACATCGCGGACCTAAACGGCGACATCGAAGAGCAGACCGTCGTCGATCTCGGCACGGGAACCGGGATGCTCGCCTTCGGTGCCGCCCTCCGCGGTGCCCGGTGTGTGGTCGGCGTCGAACTCGACCGCAAGGCACTCGAAACCGCTCGGGTGAACCGCCGTCGCGTCGGGGCGGCCGCACCGATTCACTGGGTGCAGGCGGACGCAACCCACGCGCCGCTGTGTCCCGAGGGTCCAGTAACCGTCGTGATGAACCCGCCGTTCGGTGCGCAGCGCGGTAACGTCCACGCCGACCGGGAGTTCCTCCGGACGGCGGCCGACGTCGCCACCGTTTCGTACTCGATTCACAACACCGGGAGCCGCGAGTTCATCGAAGCGTTCGCCGACGACAACGGTGGAGCGGTCACCCACGCGTTCAGCGCGACGTTCGACCTCGACCGACAGTTCGAGTTCCACGAGGCCGACAGGACGGCGCTGGACACCGAGGTCTACAGAATCGAGTGGGACTGAGGCGGAAAGTCGGCACACGCTCTCGACGCCCATCGGCGCGCGCGCAATTCGGGGTCAGTGTTCGTAAGACTCCTTCTTCGCCACGCGAACCCGGGTGCTATCGTACGTCGCGTACAGTTTGTCTTCCTCTCTCTGGAAGGTGACCTGCTCCAGTGTTACCGACTCGTTGATTTCGGGGAGTGAACTCGTGACGAGCGTCTCGTTGTGCGAGACGGCGACGACGAAGTCAGATTCGTGCGTGGCGATTGAGATGTTCCGACCCGCGACCACGGGTTCGGCCTTCATCGGCTGAGAGGTGAACGCCGTCCTCGTCTCCCCCGCGTGAGTCAAGTTCACCCGGTAGGCCGTCCCGCCGCCGACGACGTTCCACCCCTCTCGCTCGACGTACACCTGGTCGCGCCACCCGAGTCCACCGAGACGGACCATCGCGTGTCCGTCGAACGCGAGGCGACCCTTCGTCACGTCTGTCGTCCAGATTCGTCGTTCGTTGCTCTGGACGACGACGCCGGACGTGTTGAGGTTGGTCGACTCGCCGAAGGCGTCGACGTCGAACGCCGACACCATGCCGTTGGGAACGTCTTCGACGTACGTCACCTGATAATCCCGAACCGTAATCGCGTTGTTCGGCAGGTCGTCCCCGTTCGTCGTCACGAGGTTTATCGGTATCGCCGGCCCCGAGATGGCCGACATACCCAGAAGTAAGACGACGAACCCGGCTTGCCATCCGGTAACTGTACGTAGCTCCGTCAACCCCGTCGGGAGTCGGTTCCGGATGGCCCGTTGCGTCGACCCGGTCACGGTGAGCGCGACGAGCGTGGCGAGTATCACCACGAGGGTCACGCCGACGGCGCGATAGAGGACGAACGTTTCTGCCCCCCGAAACCAGTAGACCGCCCACAGCGACTGGGCGATGCCGAACATCACGACGGCCCCCCAGAGACGGAACGCAGAGGGCGGGTCGTCGTTGCGGAGGCGAAGCAGCCACGTCCCGACCAACACGCCGATAAAGAGCCCCAGCGCGTGGCCCTGAATAGCGACGTCGGCCCACCACGGCGTCGAGAACACTGGCTTCGCCGTCGCCGTCGTCGTCGGGTCGACGAGTGCTGTGTGGACCGTGCGAACGGCCCGTCCGACGAAGAGCGCCAGCAGCGTCGTCAGCGGGTAGTAGACGAGCGCGAACCCGGCGAACGCGAACACGACGCCCGAGAATCCGATGACCGGCCCGATGGAAAACAGGGACGTCAGCAGGCCGACGACGACGGCGGCGACGGGGAAGAAGACGAACGCTCGGACGTAGGGGTTGTGTTCGACCCTGCCGAAGGAGGTGTCGCCCCGCGCTCGCGGGTAGTGGCCCCACGCGTACTCGACGAGCGTACCCAGCGTGAGCGTACCGACGAGGTTGCCGACGACGTGTCCGGCGCTCGCGTGTGAGAACGCCGCGGTCAG
>JBNJGG010000201.1:0-3967 GCA_051747545.1 Halobacteriota archaeon
GCCGTCTCCCTCGATTCGCCCGACGAGCGTCGTCAGTCGGTCGACCGACAACGCCTCGCCGTGCCGCGATGTCGCGATGCGAATCCCGGCGTCGGCGGCGGCGAGCGCCTCCGCGAGGTCCATGCGGTAGACGGTGTACCCCGGGAGGGGCTCGTCTACGATGCGTACACGAACCGGTTCTCTCGAAGAGATCCTGATGGCGACGCGCTCTCCCACCTCCGCTCCGTCAGGAGCGAAGAGGGAGATCGGGTGTTGCAGTCCGCAATTGACCCGGACGCGGCCTTCAGGTCCGACCTCGGTCACGATTCCCTGTCTTAACGCAACGGACTCGTCAGAATCCGCAGCGGTCTCAGACGAGACGAGGAGGGGTGGGAGCACGCCGACGTACTCCAGTTCCGACCGCTTGCCCCACACGTCCTTTCGGAGGTAGGGGGGCGTCGCGGCGTACCGGAGCACGGTTTCGACGAACTCGCCTCCCCAGCGTCGTTCGCCTTCCCGGTCGGGGAAGACGACGAGCCTGTCCGCCCGGAATATCGTCGCCGCGCGGGCGACGTAGCCGAGTTTGCGAGTTGCCTCGCGCTTGTCCTCGGCCTCCCGGACGAGCGAAGACGGTACGAGTACGCTGTATGTCATACCGGCTCTCTACGTCTCGCCTAGACTGATGCGTTGCTACCGGACCCTCCCGTAAAAGGATAGCGAATCTTATTTGGCCTGTGAGGCCTTCACACGGCAGTCTAGACGGATCTCGTGACATTCCAGTGCGTGAGAGTGACCCCCACGCTGGCTGGCGATTCACCCAGATTTCGGAACCCTTAATAAGCAACCCAGAAAAACAACGGGTGCAGTCAGGCGCTGATAGTGTAGTGGTATCACGTGACCTTGCCATGGTCACAACCTGGGTTCAAATCCCAGTCAGCGCACTTCTCGAATTGCTACGGAACCAGCGGCGCGTTTCATCGCGCCGCACTCTATTCGAGATAGAAAATGCGTCGCCGGGATGTGAGCAGGGAAGTCGAAGCCTGCGAACCGGCTGAACGCGAACGGACGGGACAGCCTTCCCGAGGAAACATCCCGGGCAGTGCACTTCTCATCCACCAACGTCGCGAGCGACGCACATCACCTGATAATCAGGTGCCACCCCTCTGAAGGCGTCAACTCTGGGCGCTTCAGGGGGCGATTGACTATTGGGAGGCGGGTCCGATAATCCAGTCGGCAATTCTCGTGACGTAGGAAATCGACCCAGAGCGCGGAGCGAGGTGTGAGACGCCTTCGTGAGCAACCAGCCCAGAGTGAACAGACCGGTGAGACCGCTCGCACCACAGCGAATCTCCCCGGCAGCGGTGGTACGTGGCCCGACTACCCACGTTCGTCGCTATCGTCCAGTGCAAGTCCGAGGACATCGGTCGTCTCGATGCGGACGACGCCACTGACCTCACAGAGGTCGGCGACGGCTGGTTCGGGGAGTTCTACCCGGGACGAAAACCGGAGGGGTTCGACGGTGCCGCCGAGGTTCGAAACTGCGGCTTCGAGTCGCTCGATCGAGGCTCCGTCGTCCAGTTCGACGACCAGACTCGCCGTTTTGCCGGGCGTCGGGTCGTCACGGACTCGACGAACCGGGTGAGAGAGGTACATCGAGGGAGTGTCTGTCCCCGACCGTCAACAAGCGTGCGGTACCGTCCGAGATGGGTTCGGTCATCGGTCGACGAGTCACCGATGCTGTGGAGTACGACGACGGACAGTCCCTACACTTACCCCGACCGCCGCCCTCGTCTGGATATGACCGTCATCGCGCTGCTGAGCGTCGCGCCGGTTACGGAAGGGAGCATGGCGGCCGACGTGGCCGCCGCAGTCGCCGCACTCGACGACTACGACGTCGCCTACGAGACGAACCCGATGGGGACGGTGATAGAGGCCGACGACGTCGGCGAACTGCTGGCGGCCGTCGGAGCGGCCCACGAGGCAGTCGACGCCGACCGGGTGAGCACGTTTCTCAAAATCGACGACAAACGAACCGTCTCACAACACGCCAGCGAGAAAGTCGAAGCCGTCGAGCGCGAACTCGGACGGAAAGCGAGGCGTGGCCGAGACTGACGAGCGCCACACAGTCATCGAGACGCGGGGACTCGGCGCGACTCACCGACTGGCAACCCCTATAACGGAACGGACACAACGTCGGCGTATGGAGAGTATCAATCGGATGGCCGTCGAGCTGGTGGACGAGGCGCTCGACTTCGCCGCCGAACTCGACATCGGGGCGTACGAACTCGACTCGGGGGCGACCATCCTCGACTTCGGCGTCGACGCCGACGGGGGAGTAGAGGCGGGCCTGTTGTTGGCCGAAATCCAGACGGCGGGGCTGGCGACGATTCAGACGCGGATGAGCGAACTCGCTGGGGCACCGATACCACACGTCGAACTGTCGACCGACCACCCCGATGTCGCGTTGCTGTGCTCGCAGAAGGCGGGGTGGGAACTCACGTTCGAGGCGTTCGACGGCCTCGGAAGCGGCCCTGCTCGCGCCCTCGTCGGTGAGGAAGACGAGTTCGCCGCCGTCGACTACTACGACGAGTTCGACCTCACAGTCCTGACCGTCGAGAGCATCGACTTCCCCACCGACGAGGTAGCGGCTCACGTCGCCACCCGGACGGGGGTGCCCAACAGCGGTGTCTTCCTGCCGACGTACGCGACTGGTTCGATTGTCGGTAGCGTCGCCACGGCGGCGCGGGCGTCCGAACTGGCCGTGTTCAGACTGTTCGAGTTGGGGTACGACCCCAGAGACGTTCTCTCCGTCGCTGGAACCGCCCCCGTAGCTCCCGTAAGCTACGACGAAGGCGTGGCGATGGGCCGGACGAACGACGCGCTCGCCTACGGCGGACAGGTGTATCTCACCGTCCGAGAGGAGTTCGACCGATTCGACGAAGTGGTCTCGACTGCGGCCGACGAGTACGACCGGTCGTTCATCGACATCTTCGAGGACGCCGACTGGGACTTCTACGAGATTCCGGCGTCGGTGTTCGCGCCCGCGCAAGTCACGATAGACGTCGTTGACGGGCCGACCCACGTCGTCGGTGAGCGCCGCGAAGAGCGCCTGGTAGAGTCGTTCGGCCTGTGAGGTTCAAACTCGTCCCTGCCGCGCCCGACGCGCTCGACGTCGTCGCCGACGCCCAGCGCGCCGTTCCGCTCGTCCCCGATTCCGAAGACGATTGCTGTGCGCGCCTGATGCGCCGTCTCGACTTCCCGAGCAGAGACGTCGCCCGGAC
Organism: Halobacteriota archaeon; assembly: GCA_051747545.1. Taxonomy (GTDB): domain Archaea; phylum Halobacteriota; class Halobacteria; order Halobacteriales; family Haloferacaceae; genus JBNJGG01. The sequence goes on from JBNJGG010000201.1 coordinate 3,261, forward strand.
GTGGCTCACCTTTCTCCGCGCGCTCGACCTCGCCGAGGAGACGCCCTCGGGCTTTCGCCGCCGCCGAATCGACCCCGACGAGGACCACATCTGGACGGCGTTCCGAACCAGGGTATTCGGCGCTGAGGAACTCCTCGACGTGCTCGAATCGGCGACAGACCCGCTTTCGGCGGCCGACGCGTTCGAGCGCGTTCGGGAACGCGTACCGACCTGGGAACACTACAAGGACCCGGGAGGATGGGAACAAACGTGGCGCGAACGCGTCGAACACATTCTCGACTGGTTCGTCCTCTTCGGCGTCGCCGAGCGACGCGACCGCGGGTACGCGTCCGTCTCGGGGACACCGACAGAGAAGTGACTCGACGTACCGAACAAAATCGAGCGTGAGTCGGGGTCGACGCGCCGACAGCCGGAATCGACGGTGGCCCCGGCAGTCGAGTGCGGGTTCGACCCACGCGAACCTCCGGCGCTATCTCGCTGGCTCGGCTTCGACTGCCTCGGACGGGCGACGACCCTTCAGCCAGCCACCGATTGCACCGGCGATGGCACCGGGAATCGCCTGCACGAAGAGGACGACGACCCCTGCCAGGAAGATGCCGAGGCTAGCAAAGGGCGTGACGAACAGGCCCAGCAGCGCCAGCAACACGAGCACCACGAAGGCACCGACGACCGTCGCGATGCCGCCGTGAATCGCCCCGTTCCACGCA
>JBNJGG010000202.1:0-3959 GCA_051747545.1 Halobacteriota archaeon
CATGCTTTGGAACCGGGGTACTTGTGCGTTGAGAAATGTCCGCGAGGTGGCGTTGGGTCGCCGAGCACGCCATTTCGTAGACACCGATGAAACACTCGGCAACCGCGACGAACGACGTGCTGAATACAGAGGGCGTATGAAGCAAATATACGGTAGAAGCACGAACAGTCCTATTCATCTCCGGTGAACTTTCTTCCGTCGAGAGAAATGGTCTCGTATGAACCGACGACAGGTCCTTGTCGGTAGTCTTTCGGGATGTGCCGGATTTCTCGCGGGTTGTTCATCCCTCGTCGAACAGAACCCACCTCAGGAACACAAACCGCGACTGGAAGTGTTCGTAGCCAATGCGCTCCAGGAGTCGATTCAAGTCACCATCACCGCAATTCGAGGTTCGACCGACTTCTTTAGCCACACCTACACGCTGGGTCCGGGCAAGGGCGACGAGTCGGAATCGTTCGTCGGAATCCCGACGGAAATTCGCGTCTCGATACAGAATGGCCGAACTGTCACGCGGGGGTATTCAGTCCCAGCGTCCTGTGAATCACCAGAGGTCAATGTCACAATCGAGCCCGACACGACCATGGTGACCAACGGCTGCGTTACGCCATAGCTGGGGGGCGTCATAGATCAGCTCACGGGAGTTCTTTTCGTCAGTTTCGTACTGAATCAGCTGGTAGAATGTCCTGCAAACGTGTCTCTGGAACGACGGAAAGAGTCGATTCGAGAGTCTACTCGCGGTCCCAGAGATAGACTGCGAGTGCGAGAAAACCGCCGAAGAAGGTCAGAAACGTGAGCCCACCAACGGCAAGCGCCCACAATGCAGCATTCTCATTTCCACGTTGCTCCGCATCATTATACACCCAATAGGCAAGCACAAAGGGGACAATTAGGAAGAACAGACCGATTATGAGGAGCTCTGCACCACCGGGAATACCGAATTGAAGGGGGACCATACCGCTCGATTATTCCAATTAGATTAAAAAGATGTGGGTGGGTTGAGAGCTACACACGCACGTCTCCCGTGATGAGACGTTTTGACGGTGTTCCTCCTATCTCCCACTCAGCGAGACCGCTGAAGGCGATCACTCGATAACCGATTCGCGCCCTGTATTCAGTACGACTGCCGAAACCCATCACCGATTGAGAATTTCTACATCCTCACTTCGGACAGTCTCAACGACTCGGTGCTCGTCGTCACCGCTAAGTCCCGACGGCGAAACAGCCCGGACATGGAAGACAATCGGTCGCTCGACGAATTCCTCGGCGGTGGAAACGCCGGAGCAGAGGCTGACGACGACGCGACCGACCGAGACGCGAGGAACGCGGTCGATGGGAACGCGGCGAAAGCGCAGGACTGCAGCGAGTCGAGCAACGTTGCAGTCGACGAACCGACAGACACAGACGCAGTCGACCCCGCGGTATCGACGTACCGCTGGTCCCCGGACGGAGTCGCCTGCGCCGAGTGCGGCGAGCAGGTCACGAAACGATGGCACGACGACGGCCGGTACGTCTGTGCTAACTGCAAGGAGTGGTGACCGGTACGTCGTCGGCGACGAGCGCGACATCGAGCGGCGAAGCGCGAAGGGAGGCGATTACCCGAATCGCGTGCCGTGACGCTCGAAGCCGCGGGCCAGCGTCTCCTCGGAAATCGACAGGACGGTCGGTCGGCCGTGCGGACACGCGTAGGGTTGCTCGCACGCCCCGAGACGGTCGATGAGTGCGGCGGCCGTCTCGGTCCCGACGGCGTCGCCCGCCTTCAGCGACGGGTGGCAGGCGAGGTCCTTGAGCAGTTCCGTACGCCGGTCCTCGGGTGAATCGCCCGCGCGGAGCGCGTCGAGCCCATCGCGCAGGGCGGCCGCGTCGTCGACGCGGCCGAGCGGGGCCGGAACGCGGGTGAGTCGGTAGGCGTCGCCGCCGAACGAGTCGAGTTCGAAGCCGAGTTCGGCGAGCGTCGCGCGGTGGGCCTCGACGGTGGCGGCTTCGGCGGCCGACAGTGACACCGTCTGCGGTGGGTCGAGAGGGACCGACGGAACACCCTCGTCGGCGAGTGACTCTTTGAGACGTTCGTAGGTGACTCGCTCGTGGGCGGCGTGCTGGTCGACGACGAGCAGGTCGTCGTCGGCCTCACAGAGGAGGTAGAGACCGCGATACTGCCCGATGACCGAGAGCGTGTCGAAGACGGAGTCACCAGTGACTGGTTCCAGCGACGAGTCGAGGTCGGTGGCGACCTCAGCGGTTCGCCGGAGGTCGGCCGTCGAGAGCGCCTCCGAGACGGCCGATTCGACCACCGCCGTCACGGCGGGGGCGTCCCGGAGGGCGACTTCGACCTTCGCGGGGTGGACGTTCGCGTCGACGGCGCCGGGCGGAAGCGTCACGTCCACCGCCGCAATCGGGTAGCGACCCGCCGGGAGCAACTCGCCGTATCCGGCGACGACGGCCCGCCGGAGGCTGGACTGCCGAAGCGCCCGGCCGTTGACCGCGACGGCGACGTGGTCGCGCGTCGCCCGCGTGACCGACGGGTAACAGAGGGCACCTGCGACCGAGACGAAAAACGAGTCGTCCGAGTGGGCCGGAGGGGAGTCAGCAGGGTGATCCGATTCACTGTTCGTGTTCGCACCCCCAGCGTGCGTCCCGTGGACGAACGTCGTGCTCTCGCTGGCGACGGTTCGGTCGTAGACGCCCAGCAGCGCGTCGGCGTAGTCGCCGCTGCCGGGCGTCGAGAGCACCGACCGGCCGTCGTGTTCGAGCGAGAATCGAACGTCCGGACGAACGAGCGCGTAACGGGAGACCACGTCGCTGATGCGGCCGAATTCGGTCGTCGATGAGGCGACCGAGGTGCGCCGGGCCTGCCGGTTGTAGAAGAGGTCGGACACCTCGACGGTGGTGCCGGTCGCTCGACCCGCGGGTTCGGTCGTCACCTCGCCCTGCTCGACGACGACGCGAGTCCCCCGGTCGTCGTCGCCGTTCGTCAGGATTTCTAGCGTCGAGACCGCGGCGATACTCGACAGGGCCTCGCCGCGAAATCCGAGCGTCGTGGGGTGCTCGACCCCGTCGGACGGGAGTTTGCTCGTCGTGTGCGGTTCGACCGCGAGCGCAGCGTCGGCGGGCGACATGCCGCACCCGTCGTCGGCGACGCGAATCCGGTCGGTACCGTCGCCGTCGACCGCGATTTCGACTCGTTTGGCCCCGGCGTCGAGGCTGTTTTCGAGCAGTTCCTTGACGACGCTCGACGGGCGGGTCACCACCTCGCCCGCGGCGATCCGCTCGACCGTCTCGGGCGGGAGTCGTTCGACGGTCATCGGCGAGCCGCCTCGCCGAGATCGTCGTCCCCGTCGCCGGGGGGTCCCTCGAAGCGCCCACCCCCGTCGAGGCGTCGTTTCAGGTCGTTCAGTGCGTTCAGCGCCTCCAGAGGCGTCGTGCTCGCCACATCGAAGGCACGGAGGTCAGCCGCGATGGCCGCGAGCGTCTCGTCGGTCGGAGTCTCGGTGGCGTTGCCCCCGGAGGCGTCCAGTCCAGTCGCCTCCGGGAGTGTCGTCTGTCCATCCTCGAGGCCGCCGTTCGTGGCTGCGGGAGTCCCGTCGGAGTGGTCCGGCAAGTGGTCCGGCACCCCGTTAGTTGCCCGCGTCTCTGGGTGGGCGGTCTTCGAGAGTGTCCCGGGTACCGCGTCGTCTCCGTCGACGAGGTCACGCGACCGTCGCACCACGGGGTCGGGAACGCCCGCCATCGTCGCCACCTCGATGCCGTACGACGACGAGGACGCACCGGGAGAGACCCGGTGGAGGAAGGTCACGTCGTCGCCGTCGCGGGCGGCGGTAAAGTGCAGGTTGAACACGCCGTCGCGCTCGTCTGCGAGCGCCGTGAGGTCGTGGTAGTGGGTTGCGAAGAGCGTCGTCGCGCCGACCTCGTCGTGGACGAACTCGGTCGTCGCCCACGCGATGGCGAGGCCGTCGGCGGTGCTG
>JBNJGG010000203.1:0-3958 GCA_051747545.1 Halobacteriota archaeon
CATGAAAAAGCAGATGGAGGCCATGCAGCGGATGGGCCCGCTCGACCAGGTCCTCGACATGATTCCCGGCCTCGGCGGCGGCCTCATGGACCAGTTGCCAGACGACGCGATGGACGTCACGCAGGACCGGATGCTCAAGTTCGACGTACTCATGGATTCGATGACTGAAGAGGAATTGGAAAACCCCCGCATCGTGGGCGCGTCTCGGGTGCGCCGTATCGCGCAGGGCTCCGGCGTCGACGAGGAGATCGTGAACGAACTGCTCGACCAGCACAAGATGATGGAGCGGACCCTCAAGCAGTTCCAGGGGATGGGCGACGGCGACATGCAGCGGATGATGAAGAAGCTCCAGAATCAGGGCGGTGGACTCGGTGGCATGGGACCGTTCGGCGATTAGATGAGCGTTCGGTCTCGAGTGGCCTCTCTCGCCCGCTTCGACGTGCTCGTTCTCGCGTCGCTCATCTGGTTTCTGGGGAAGTTTCTTCGCTACCTCTTCCCGCCCCTTTTCGGGACGCTCCAGGAGACCTACGGCGTCTCGAACACCGTCCTCGGGACGGCATTCACCGGTCTGATGTTAGTGTACGCTGCCACGCAGTTCCCGTCCGGCGCGCTCGCCGACCGGGTGGGTCCGGTTCGCGTCATCAGCGCGGGAGTCCTTCTCACCGGTCTCGCGGCGCTGTCGTTCGTCGTTCCGGCACCGTTTGCGGTCCTCGTCGGCGGCATGTTGGTCGTCGGTCTGGGGACCGGCGCGCACAAGACGGTCGCCATCGACCTCCTGTCGCGGACGTATCCGGCGCACACGGGACGGGCACTTGGCGTCCTCGACACCTTCGGCTCGTTCAGCGGCGTGGTGGCCCCGATAACCCTCGTCGCGTTCGCCGCAACGGTCGGCTGGCGAGCGGCGTTTCTCCTCGCTGGCGTCGTCGGCGTCGCGCTCGCGCTCGCGTTCAGTTACCGGGTCCCGCGTCGCCTGCCGGAGCCGTCGACAACGCAGGACGACACCCACGCGAACGCCCGTCAGTACGTGGCCCTGTTCACCGACCGGCAGTTCGCCATCGCGGTGGCCCTTGCAGTCCTGTTCGCCTTCGGGTTCAACGGCGTCGTCGCCTTTCTCCCGCTGTACCTCGTCGAGCAGGCGGGGCTCTCTCAGGAGTTCGCGGGCGTGATTTACAGCGGTCTCTTCGTCGTCAGCCTCGTCCAGCCTCTCTCCGGAGACCTGAGTGACCGCATCGGTCCGCTGACCGTGATGGGGGCAGCGATGGCGCTCGCGTCTGTCGGACTCGCTGCGCTGGTGGTCGTGTCCGCCCCGCTCGCGCTCGCAGCGGCCGTCCTCGTCCTCGGCCTCGGCAGTCACGCGTTCCGACCGGTTCGAGACGCCTACCTCGTCTCCCTCCTCCCTGAACGTTCGACCGGGGGCACGCTCGGCATCGCTCGGACGGTGTTGATGGGTGCTGCCGCAATCGCACCGGCCATCGTCGGGGTCCTCTCCGACACGGTCGACTTCCGATTTGCCTTCGGCGTGCTCGTCGTCGCACAACTCGTCTCGCTCGGACTCGTGGGCGTTCTCGCACTCGGCAACAACGAGCAGTCAGTTCCCGCTGGTGCCGATTGATTCAGTAGTCCCGATTGATTCAGTAATCCCGATTGATTCGCTGGTGCCGATTGATTCGCTCGTGACGACGGTTCCGCGCGTGTCGAACGCGGTTTCTACGGCGCAGGACGGTGAGAGACTCGTCGGGTGGGCTCGAGTAGACCACCAGATCACGACATTCTCTTTCACGCCTCACTTTTAATCCCAGCACCCGTCTCACCGACGATGGCAGTTCGAGCGGTCGCCGTCGAGGCCTACCGAGAGGCACTCCCCGCGCTCTCCGCCAGCCTCGCGGGTGGGCTCCTCGCGGGCGTCATCCTCGGCGGGATGCGGACGGAACTGGAGGCGGTCCCCGGTCTCCTCGTGCTCGTCCCGGCGCTGTTGGCGACTCGTGGCAACGTCTACGGCTCGCTCGGTGCGCGCATCTCGACCGCGCTTCACCAGGGGCTCGTCGAGCCGCGGCTCTCTCTCGACGACGAGCGTCTCCGCGCCGCGGCGGCCGCCGCGCTCGCAAATGGCCTGCTCGCGAGTACGTTCGCCGCGGTCGCCGCGTTCGTCGTCCTTCGGGTGCTGGGGTCTGTCGTCGCCCCACTGCCGACGCTCGTCGGAATTGCACTGCTCGCCGGCCTCCTCTCGGGGACGGTACTCATCATCGTCGTCGTGACGGTCGTCTTCGCCGGCTATCGCCGGGGGCGAAATCCGGATACGCTGGTCGGCCCGCTCGTGACTACCACCGGCGACGTGTTCGGGATGCTGTTCCTCCTGCTCGCGGTTCGAACTATCCTCGCGCTCGGAGGTGGGTAGATGCCGACCGACTGGACCGTCCGGGCTATCACGCGAGCGATGTTGCCGGTCTTGCTCGTGCTGACGCTGGTCGAACTCGGCAGCGGTCTCGTTCTCGGACGTTTCGAGGACTCGCTGCTGCGGTACCCCTCGTTGCTCGTCCTCGTCCCCGTCACCATCGGCACCGCGGGCAACCTCGGCAGTATCCTCGCGGCGCGACTCTCCACGTCGTTTCACCTCGGGACGCTCTCGTTCGACCTCGCAGACCAGACGCTCGTCGGCAACGCGGTCGCGACTCTCGCACTCGCGGTGACGGTGTTTCCGCTCATCGCGACCGGCGCGTGGCTGCTGACGTCGCTCGTCGCCGAGACGCAGCTGGCCTTCTCGACCCTGTTTTTGGTGGCGCTCACCAGCGGCATCGCACTCGCGTTGCTCGCGGTCGTGGTCACGCTGGTTGCGACGTACGTCGCCTATCGGTTCGGCCTCGACCCCGACGACGTGGTCATCCCCGTCGTCACCAACACGTGCGACGTGCTCGGTGTCCTCGTGCTGTTCGGGTCAGTGCTGCTGTTCGTCTGACTCACACGCACGGCACCCCGGTGAGGGGCGACTCCCGCCGAGGAGTCGGACGGGTTCAGACGACGTGCACGAGTTCAGACGACGACGCGAACCGTCCGCCGTCGGGGACCGTCACACTCGACGAGCAGCACTGACTGCCACGTCCCGAGGTCGAGTTCGCCATCCGTCACGGGGAGGCTCACGCTCGACCCGACCAGCATTGCTCGGAGGTGCGAGTCGGCGTTGCCGTCGAGTTCGTCGTGCGCCCAGCCCCCGTCCGGAACCAGCCCGGCCACCGCTCGTTCGATGTCCGCCATCAGCCGCGGTTCGCTCTCGTTGACGACGACGCCGGCGGTCGTGTGTCGAACCATCACCGTGCAGACTCCCTCGGCCGACGACGGCAGTGCGTCGTTCACCTCGTCGGTCACGTCCCGCACTTCGATTCTGTCGCCCGTTTCGACGGAGAAGTCCATACCTCTCATCGGCCCGCCGACCGCATAAACAATCGGCGTCACTGGGACGACTCCGCGTTTCGCCCCTTCGTCGGGCCTGTGCAATCGACGCCGATTTGGCTTCACACCTGCTACCTCCGTGCGTGTCGGCCCTCGCGCTCACCCCGTTGTTCGCTCCCGACTGGCTCCCGTCGTTGGTGCCGACGATAGCGCTTCGCGTTGCCAGCATCGCGCTGCTCATCGCAGTCGGGGTGTTCCTCGCCAACGTCGCCGTCGCGTTCGGCCTCGTCGAGCGCATCGCCGGTCTCTCGAAGTACCTCACGGGGCCGGCGAACCTCCCCGAGGAAGTCGGCGCGGCAATCCTGACGACGACGGCGTCGACGACGGCAGGCTACGGCATGCTCGCCGAGTTCCGCGAGTCCGGACTGCTCGACGACCGGGCGACGCTGATCGCGGTGACGATGAACACGTTCTTCGGGTTCGTCCAGCACGTCTTCACCTACTACGCGCCGGTGTTGATTCCCATCCTCGGACTCGAGGTCGGACTCCTGTACGTCGGTGCCCGCGCCGCCAT
>JBNJGG010000204.1:0-3946 GCA_051747545.1 Halobacteriota archaeon
CCGGTGATCAACGGCCGCCGGACGGAGGTCTCGACGAACTCGCGCGATCTCTTCGTCGAACTCACGGGCACCGACCAGTGGACCATCGACCGGATGTGCAACATCATCTGCTACGCGCTGGACGCTCGCGGGGCGACCATCGAGCAGGTCGAGGTCGAGTACCCCGGTCAGTCGCTCACCGAGTTCGACGACGGTACCGAAGTCGTGCAGTCGGGGACGAGGCTTCTCCGCCCCGACTTCGACCCCGACTCGAAGACCGTCACACACCGTCGGATAGAGCGCATGCTCGGCGTCGACCTCGACGAGAGCGAGGTCGTCGACCTGTTCGAGCGATCCGGTCTCGACGCCGAGATTGGCGAGGAGGACGGACGGGTTACCTACGTGGTGTCGATTCCGCCCTACCGCGTCGACGTACTCCACCCGCTGGACCTCGTCGACGACGTGGGCCGCGCCTACGGCTTCAACGAACTCGAACCGCGCTATCCCGACGTGGCGACCGTCGGGGTCCGACACGGGCGCTCGATGCTCGAGGACGCCGCCCGGCGGAGTCTGGTTGGACTCGGCTTCGAGGACCTGCTCAACTTCCACCTGATTTCGGAGACGGAGAACTACGAGCGCCTGCGCGTCGACCCGGACACGGACGTTGTCGGTGGCGGCGCGCCCGTTACCATCACCGAACCCTACAGCGAGGACTACACGATGGTTCGGACGTGGGCGTTGCCGTCGCTCATGATGGTCCTCGAAAACAACACGCACCGGGCGTACCCACAGGACCTCGCCGAAATCGGTCTCGCCGCCGAGCGCGACGACACAGAGAACACTCACGTCGCCGAACACCGCACCGTCGCGGCCGTCCTCGCCAGATACGACGCCACGTACGAGGATGCCAAGGCCCGCCTCGCCTCCTTGTGCGCTGACTTCGATGTCGACCTCGAAACACCACCGACCGACCACCCGTCGTTCATCTCCGGCCGCGCGGCCGCAGTCGTCGTCGACGGCGAGGAAGTCGGCGTCGTCGGAGAGATTCACCCCGCCGTGCTCGTCGAACACGACCTCGAACTGCCGGTCGCGGCCTTCGAATTGCGACTGGACGCGCTGCAGTAGTTCCGTCCTCTGTGGTTTTTTGGTCCAGATTTTTCGAGGGAGGGAGCGAGAGCGACCGAGCGAAGAAAAAGGTGGGCTTAGAACCCGCCCCAGCGCAGGTACACCATCAGCACGATGATGGCCAGTTGGAACGCTCCCTGCACGCCGCTGAGTTTCGCGTTACGCATTCCGAGACGCCCGATGCGGTCTTTGTCCGGGTTCGCCGACATCATCTCCAGATAGACCAGCACCTCGTTTGGCATCAGGAAGCCGAACCCCTGAACGGTGAGGACGACCATCACCGCGAGGATGACGACGATGATGGTGCTGGTGGCCGGCATGGCCATCCCGGACCCCACGAGTTCGACCGCTAGGTAGCCACCGTTGGCGAGCAAGACGAGGGCGAAGAACGCCTGCCAGCGACGGTCACCGAAGGCGTCGAACACCCACCCCAGTACCAACGTCGCGACGACGAACGCGGTGAAGGCGAACAGGCCAATCCACGGCCCCGCGTTCGGAAAGAGTCCCATCCGAACCGCCAGCGTGATGCCCCCGAAGATGGTGACCGTCGCCAGCGTCGGCATCAGAAACGCCATCTTCGGCGTGAACTTCTCGAACCAACTGGCGCGCTGGTCGGCACTCAGCCCACCCAGCACCGGGCCGATCACCATCGCCATGAACAGGTCGATGCCCGTCCACAGGACGCCTGCCATCACGTGAACGAACGTGTGCATCTCGACGGACCCGACGCTCACGACGAATGCGAACGCGGCGAGCGGAATCACCACCGCCCCCGCGGCGAACGCCGGATTTGCACGCTGTGCCATGCCCCCAATAGTCCCTCTGACCGTCATACGCCACCCACCACACAGCTGTCGCATTTATAACTAGTTGTGGCCGTGGAGGAGTCGGTGCCAGCGGGTCGTACCGAGTCATTTAACAGCGAACCGGGTGGTAGACACGTCCGAGAATGCCTAGCGGAGAATACGACCCGGAGACGGTCGAGGCGAAGTGGCAGGACAGGTGGGTCGAGGAGAACGTCTACACGTACGAAGGCGATTCCGTAGACCCGAACACCGCCTTCTCCATCGACTCGCCACCACCGACGGTTTCGGGAAGCCTCCACTGGGGTCACGTCTACGGGTTCACCCTCCAGGACTTCGTCGCTCGGTTCAACCGAATGCGCGGTAACGACGTCTTCTTTCCGTTCGGGTACGACGACAACGGCATCGCCTCCGAGCGATTGACCGAGGACGAACTCGGTATTCAGCACCAGGAATACGACCGCCGCGAGTTTCAGGAACTCTGCCGAGACGTTTGCGAGCAGTACGAGGCCGAGTTCAACGAGAAGATGCAGTCGCTCGGGATCTCTATCGACTGGGACGAGACGTACCGAACCATCTCCCCGCGAGTCCAGCGCATCTCGCAACTGTCGTTCGTCGAACTGTACGAACAAGGTCGTGAGTACCGCCAGCGTGCGCCAGCCATCTGGTGTCCCGAGTGTGAGACGGCTATCTCGCAGGTCGAGACCGAAGACGATGAACAGGACAGCCACTTCCACGACATCGCCTTCGAAGTTTCAGAGGCCGACGACGACCCGGACCTCCCAGACACGTTCTCCATCTCGACCACTCGGCCGGAACTGCTTCCGGCCTGCGTGGCCGTGTTCATCCACCCCGACGACGACGCCAACCAGTACCTCGTCGGCCAGCACGCGAAGATTCCGGTGTTCGGCCAGGAGGTCCCAATTCTCGCCGACGAGCGCGTCGACATGGAGACTGGCTCCGGTATCGTGATGTGCTGTACCTTCGGTGACCAGACCGACATCGAGTGGTATCAGGCCCACGACCTCCCGCTTCGAATCGCTATCGACGAGTCCGGGACGCTGACCGACGTGGCGGGCGAGTACTCGGGGCTGTCCTCCGAAGAGGCCCGCGAGGCCATCGTCGAGGACCTCGACGACGCGGGCGTCCTGCTCGACCGGCGCGCCATCACGCACACGGTGAACGTCCACGAACGCTGCGGGACGAGCGTCGAGTTCCTGGTCGCCGAGCAGTGGTACATCAAACTCCTCGACAAGAAGGAGGAGTACCTGCAGGCCGGTCGCGACATGGCGTGGTACCCCGAGAAGATGTTCACGCGGTACAAGAACTGGATCGAAGGACTCCAGTGGGACTGGTCCATCTCCCGGCAGCGTTCCTCGGGGATTCCGTTCCCGGTGTGGTACTGTGCCGACTGCGACCACGAAATCATCGCCGAGCGCGAGCAACTTCCAGTCGACCCCATCGCGGACGACCCGCCGGTCGACGCCTGTCCCGACTGTGGCTGTGGGGAGTTCGTCCCCGAGGACGACGTGTTCGACACGTGGGCGACGTCCTCGCTCACACCGCTCATCAACGCCGGATGGGAGTGGGACGAAGACGCAGAAGCAATGGAGATACTGCGTCCCGAACTGTACCCGTTCGACCTCCGACCACAGGGACACGACATCATCTCATTCTGGCTCTTTCACACCGTCGTCAAGTGCTACGAGCACACTGGCGAGGTGCCGTTCGACTCGGTGATGATAAACGGGATGATTCTCGACGAGAATCGAGTGAAGATGTCGAAGTCGCTCGGCAACATCGTCTCGCCGGACGACGTGCTAGCGAAGTTCCCGGTCGACGCGGCGCGCTACTGGGCCGCTGGCAGCTCTGTCGGTGACGACCTCCCGTACAAGGAGAAGGGTCTCCGGGCGGGTGAGAAACTGCTCCGAAAACTCTGGAACGCCTCGAAACTCGTCGACGGGCTGACCCCCGACGAGCGACTCGACCAGCCCGAACTGACAGTTCCGAGGGCTTGTGGTCCATGCGATGCCCCAGGT
>JBNJGG010000205.1:0-3883 GCA_051747545.1 Halobacteriota archaeon
GCGAGGCGTCCCTCAGCGTCCAGAACCTGGAACTCGTCGAAGAAAACGACGGACAGGCGATTGTGAGGGGCGAGATTCAGGAGCAGTACCAGGGTGAAGAGGATCAGTACCCGATCGAAGTCGAACTGCGGACCCAGAACGGGCAGTGGCGCATCTGGCAGGTCAGATAGTTCGCCTCGAGAACTGGCAGAGTTAGCCGGTTCAGTCCGGAGTTAGCCGGTTCAGTCCGGAGTTAGCCGGTTTGTTTCGGATTTTGTCGGTTTAGTCCGGAGTTATCGGTTCGTTTCGGGAATCGATTCGCTGACGGCGAGTTCGTCGCCGACGTGCAGTGCTGTTCCCCACGTCTCGAGGGGGACTCGTGTGTTGACCATCAGTCGGAAGTAGTGGTCGAACCAGGTATCCCCGCTCGGATCGCTTCTCCTTTCGCTCGCCGTATCGGCCTCGAGAACCGCCTCTTTTCGCCGCCTGAGAAACGTCTCGCGGAATCCCGGCGTTGGGTCGCCCGTGTCCGGATCTCGGGTCGGAACGACGCACCGTTGACAGGGGTTCACCCCGTGAAATCGAGCCTCGCCGATCGAAAACGGAACGACGCGACCGGGTCGATCGTACAACCTGTCCTCCCAGAACGCCGGACCGTCGACGACGAGGTTCGGCCGAAGCCGCCGGCACATCTCTTCGGCGTCGATTCCATCGTACCACGAAGCGACCGCCTCGAGCGTCCCCGTCGCGATCACCGTCGGTCCCGAAGCCTCGGTGTCGTCGGGCATTCCGCCGGCGTCATCGCGCACCAGTTCGACGGCGTAACCGAGATAGTCACCCAGCCACGACTCGAGTTCGTCGCGGTCGTCCTCGAGGTAGAACGTCCGGTCGGGGAACTCTTCGCCCTCTCGAAGGGTCACCGCGTTCGACCCGAGCGCGTAATTCGTCCGCAGTCGGTGAATCCGTTGCTCGCGTTTCCCGTTCACGTAGTGTCCGTTTTCGTCGACGATCGCGTACCGCCGATCCAACTCGAGGCCTCCGTTTTCGACGATTTCGGCAGCGTCGACGGAGACCGCGTCGAGCGATTTGATCGGATGAACGCGGATTTCCTCGAGGGTAGCCATTACCCGTCTCTACGGCTCGAAGAACAAAATCGTAGCCGTCCTCAATCGGAGTCGTAGCCGTCCTCAATCGGAGCGTCACCTGATCCGGGAAGTCAACCTACTGGGCCCCAGCCCATTGAGAGGGCCCACCCTGCTGGTAAAGGCCGCTAACCTCGTGAAGCGCAACTCACTCGTGAAGGCCGCCAACCTCGTCGTAGAACGACGACGAGAGCTGCCCGGCCATGTCTTCGGCCGGATCGATTCGGACGTCGACCACCGTCGGAACGTCGGCCAGCTTGGCGTCGGCGATGGCGGGCTCGAGGTCATCGGGGTCGTCGACGCGGGTGCCCTCGCCGCCCATCGCTCGAGCGACGCCGACGAAATCCGTGTCCTGGAACCGAGTGCCGGGAATCGACTCGTCCATCTGTCTGACCATCCCGAGGGAGGTGTCGTTGAGCACGACGAACGTCGGTGCGACGCCACAGTCGACGGCCGTCTCGAGGGCGGTCATCGTCATCGCGAAACCGCCGTCGCCAGCGACACAGATGGCGTCGTGGCCGAGGAGTGCGGCGGTCACCGCTGCTGGGGCCGCCCACCCCATCGCACCGACGCCGCCGCTGCCGTAGTAACACCCGGTGTGGGGGACCTGCAAGTAGTTGAGGAGCCAAAATCGGTTGTTTCCGGAGTCCGCCGTGACGACCGTGGTTTCGTCTAGGACGGCTTCGATCGCCTTGCAGACGCGCTGGGGTTTGATCGGGACGTCATCCGACTCACAGGCCGGAATGGAAAAATCCTCGCGCGCCTCGGTCGCCCGCGCGACTGCCCACTCGCTGTCCCGGCCGGACGTCTCGGCCGCGGCCCGATCGGTCTCGTCGGCCGACTCCTCGTTCGGTGCCAGATCGGGTCGGTTCGTCAGTCCGCGACGGTTCGCATCCTCGAGGAGCGCGGCTAACGTCTCGCCGGCGTCGCCGATCAGTCCGACGTCGGCCGGGTACACCCAACCGGCGTTCCGGGAATCGACATCGGCGTGGATGATCGTCTGCTCGTCGGGACGGATGAACGACGACGCCTGCCAGTTGGTGTCCATCGGGTTGAGTCGACAGCCGACGACGAGCAGGGTGTCGGCCTCGCTGACGACCCGGTTCGCCCCCTCGTGGCCGAACGAGCCGATGACGCCCGCGGCGCGCTCGTGGGTCTCCGGAATGGTCGACTTGCCGAGATACGACGTTGCCACCGCGGCGTCGTAGGCCTCGGCGACGGCCTCGAGTAACTGGTACGCGTCTCCTGTTCTCTCAGCCCCGTCACTCGACGTTCCAGCCCCAGCACTTGACGCCCCAACCGCAGCACTCGAGTGGACTCCGTTCCCGGCCAGGATCACGGGTCGTTCGGCGTTCTCGAGCGCGTCGGCGGCCGCCTCGAGATCGTCGTTTGCTGGCTGCCCACGCCAGTTCTGCACCTGTGCGTCGTCGTCCCACAGGCCGGGCGTGGACGGCTCGAGGTCGTCGGTGATCGCGTTCCCGTCGAAGATGACGGCACACGGGCCGCTTCGACCGGCGGTTGCGTGTTTGAACGCGAGTTGGACGCTCCGGACGGTCTCGTTCGGCGTGCGAGGGAACCACCACTCCTTGGTGACCCCGTCGAGGATCTTCGGCAAGGAGAGGCCGCCGTAGTCGCCGCGAGATTGCTGGTAGGGTGCCAGCGTCGAGTAGTCGCCGCGTTCGGAGGCCTCGGTCAGTACGACCATCGGTGAGGAGCCGAGTTTCGCTTCCATCTGTCCGATCGTCCCCAGGCTTCCGATCCACGGCCCCTGTCCCGCGAGGATGGCCGGCGAACCCGTCATTCGGCCGTACGCTTCCGCCATGACGCTCGCTTCGCGTTCGTCTCGCGGTCGAACGACCGTGACGTCCGTCTCGCGGTGGCCGATCGTCTCGAACAGTTCGATGATTCGCCCGCCGGGATAGCCGAAGACGTACTCCACCTCGAGAGCCTCGAGCGTGTCGACGACGCGCGCTGCAGTCGACCCGGTCGATCCATCGGTCATGCTTTGTTGACACCTCCGCACCCGGAACGGGTGATCGGCTGCCCAGGAGGTCCCGATCGCTCGGCTGTCTTCTGCGGCGACGTAATAACCGTGGATACGGAAGCGTTGGTCGTCATTTTTCGTCCAAAATGTCTCCGGCTTCTGTCTTTGCTCTGTCGATCTGTAAATATTGCCGAGAAGTTGTGACAGGTTGGCGAGGGATTCGGTGGAGACCGTCCGGGCAGCTATTGCCGGTCTCGGACAGGGTTATATGGGTGGGATACTCAGTACCATACAACAGCCATGAGCGTACAGCTGCGAAGACCAACCGAACGAGTATGCGAACAGTGTGAACGAGTCGAAACGTGGGACGCCGACAGGGGGGCGTGGCAGTTGGGCCAGGAAAATGGTGAAAAACTGGTCGGAAACCCCCACTGCATCCACGAGTGGGACATCAACGGTACGTTTAATCCGTTCGAATAGCGCGATTCTCGAATATCGAGTAGTGGGCCTGTCATAGTACGGGTGCTACGTTGTTCCGGTCGTCGATCCCGACGCGCTCGTTTGCGGTGTATCTCTCGAGCCGACCCGGTCAGCGGGGAGTGGCCCAATCAACGTGTCCCACCCCACCGTGTCGAGTGTTCCGTGCAGGAGCGTGTCGAGGTGATCGAGAAAAGAGCGTTCTATGCTACCGGATGGAGTCACCCACCCCACCGTGTCGAGTGTTGTTGTGTGGATGGGGATGTGTCATGTGCGTGGCTCCCGGAAGGTTGCGTCGTTT
>JBNJGG010000206.1:0-3862 GCA_051747545.1 Halobacteriota archaeon
AGACCGCGAGCCGGGTGTCGTCCGCGACGCCGACCTCGCGGAACCCCGCCGTGAGGTTCCGGACCACGTCCCGCATCGCCGCGTAGGTGAGGTCGGCGTAGTCGCCGACGGGCGCGGGGTCGAGGACGTCCGCCGAGACGAGCGACCGGTCGTACACCCCGCCCTTGTAGCGCTGGGCGACCCGGTCGGCGTTGCGCACAGCGGAGCGCTCGAACGTTCGAGGGAGGGTCTCACGGGCGACCACGTCGTCCGCGAACCGCCGCTCGGCTTCCTGCCAACTCATACCACACCGACTCGCGGACGTGGCATAAACGATCCGGTAGTTGTTCGTTTCTTTCGCTCGACTGTCCCGCTCTAACTCGATTGCCCGCTCCGAGTTGACCCTCCACTCCGAGGGTTTAATTCCCGGAGCGCGCGAGGGGGTCGTGTGGACCCCGACCGGATCCCCGCGGAGTTCCCGGCCCCGAGCTTCCGCGGCGCACAGGAGCGCGCGCTCGCGGACGTCCGCGACGCCTTCGCTGCCGGCAACGACGTGGTGTTGGTGCGCGCACCGACCGGTAGCGGCAAGTCCCTGCTCGCGCGCGCCGTCATGGGGTCGGCCCGCGAGGTGGCCGACGCCGCGCCGAGCGAGCCGACCGACGCGTACTACACCACCCCGCAGGTCTCCCAGCTCGACGACGTCGCGAGCGACGACCTCCTCGAGGACCTGAAGGTGATCCGCGGGAAGTCGAACTACGACTGCGTCCTCCCCGGCGAGCACGACACGCCGGTCGACCGCGCGCCCTGCGCCCGCGAGCAGGGGTTCGACTGTAGCATCAAACACCGCTGTCCGTACTTCTCGGACCGGGCGATCGCCTCGTCGGGTCGGTTCGCCGGCATGACGCTCGCGTACTTCATGCGGACCGCGGGGTCGGAGGTGTTCCGCAAACGCGACGTGGTCGTGATAGACGAGGCTCACGGGCTCGCCGAGTGGGCCGAGATGTACGCGACCATCGACCTCTCGCCAGAGCGCGTCCCGGTCTGGGACGACGTGGGCGTCCCGGACGTCGAACGCGACGCCGGCGCGGACGAGGACGCGCTCGACCGAACCGCCCGGTTCGTCGAGAGCCTCCGCGACGTGGCGAAACGGGCGAAAGACGAGCTGACGGGACGACCCGAGTTGAGCCGCGAGGAGGTCGCGAGACGCGACCGGCTCGGGGAGCTGATCTCGGAGCTCGGCTGGTTCCTCGAGGACTACCGCGACCTCGACTCGCCGACGACCTGGGTCGTCGACCAGCCCGACGGCGAGGGGTCCGCCATCGCGATCAAGCCGCTCGACCCCGCGCGCTACCTCAGACACACCGTCTGGGACCGCGGCGAGAAGTTCGCCCTGCTGTCGGCGACCATCCTCTCGAAGGAGGCGTTCTGTCGGGGTGTCGGCCTCGACCCCGGGAAGGTCGCGCTCGTCGACGTCGAGCACACCTTCCCGCTCGCGAACCGGCCGCTCTTCGACGTGACGCAGGGGTCGATGACCTACGAGCACCGCGACGAGACCGTGCCGAAGATCGCCCGACTGCTCGTCCGGCTGATGGCCGAACACCCCGACGAGAAGGGGTTGATCCACGCACACTCCTACGACATCGCGGGACGGCTCGTCGAGCACCTCGGCGAGTTCGGCGTCACAGCGCGCGTCCGCCGGCACACGCGGGCGAACCGCGACGCCGAACTCGAGGCGTGGAAGGCGAGTCCGGACCCCGAGGTGTTCGTCGCCGTGAAGATGGAGGAGGCGCTCGACCTGGAGGGCGACCTCTGCCGCTGGCAGGTGGTGTGTAAAGCGCCGTACCGAAACACCAACGACTCGCGGGTCGCTCGGCGGCTGGCCGACGGCCAGTGGGCGTGGTACCATCGGACCGCGCTACGCACCGTGATACAGGCGTGTGGCCGCGTCGTCCGCGCGCCCGACGACTACGGGGCGACGTACCTCGCGGACGACTCGCTCCTCGACCTGTTCGACCGGGCAGTAGCCGACACCCCGTCGTGGTTCCGCGACCAGATCGACGCGATGACGACCCCCGATCTCCCCGCGTTCGACCCGTCGGCCGCGCTCGCCGGGATCGACGCCGAGCCGTCCGGCCCCGGCCGTGCCGGACGTCGCCAAGGTGGGTCGCGGAACGCCACGTCGTCCGGGCGGACGGGCGAGGCGATCGGCGATGGAACGGCGGGCCGTCCCGGGTCGACCGGGGACGGGGGGACGACGCGAACCCGGTCGGAAGCCGACGAGGAACGGCGGGAGGATCACCCGCTCTCCGACGTCTGGGGCGACGGGTGAACGGACGAACGGCTGGTGGGTGACGATCGCTACGGACCGTGCGCCAGGAACGGTCCGAGCGGGGTCACAGAAAGCTGATCCCCCAGGCGACCATGGAGCTCACCATGAGGAACGCGAAGAACAGCGCGATGGCCTGCTGTCTGTCCATACCCGAACTCGACCGTAGAGACTCATAATTCCTCCGGGCCGTCGTCGACGAGCGTTCGCCACGACCGTCCATTATACATGTCGACCGCAGTTCAGTGATACATTATATCGTATAAGGTGTATCAGGGTCCTGAATGAAGTAGTAAGGTTCATAATCGTTCACGCAAGACGGGTGTGTATGCCAACGAACGCGCTGTCGAGTGCGCTGACGCTGTACGGTGCGCGAACGCTGACGCTCGAGCAGGCGGCGACGCAGGCGGGCGTCAGCGAGGCCGAGTTCATCCGGCAACTGGAACGGCGTGGCATCGAGGTAACCGAAGCCGAGCGCTCGGCAGCGTCCGGAAGCGACCACACCGCGCGCGCGGACTGACCGGACCCCCAACCGCAACCGAGCGGGTTCCCGACCCGGTACCGACCCGACGAAGAACCCCCGTGCCGACTCGCGTTCACCCCCGTTTTATCGGATCAGTAACTCTCTGAGGTTTTCAACGGAGCCACGCGTTCAAATATTGATTTCGATAATTCCGGAGATGGGTATATCACATATGAGACGGACTCGTGTGCATGCTCAACAAGATTCGACTAAGCAACACCGACCTTCGACCGAAAATCATACTCGCGTTCGTCCTCGTCGCTGCCCTGGTTGCCGTCACCGGGGCGGTCGGCTACACCTCGGTTGTCGCAGTCGACGAGGAAGCACATCTTATCGCGGAAGATGGACAGAAGATGGACGCGAGCGCGGAGATGATTGTAGGCATCGAACAGCAACGGGCAGCGATACAGGCCGCCCGACTCGGTGACGAAAACGCCCAGCAAGAATTCGAGGAGGCCAACCAACTCTTCAACGAACAGGCACAGCATCTCGAAGAAACGGAGTTGAGCCCAGAGCAAGAAGAACAGTTCGAAACCCTCGAATCTCAACACGAGGAGTACAACGCGCTCGGAAGCGAGTTTTTCGAAGCACAACAAGAAGGTGACTCCGAACTGGCTACTGAGAAGGCCGAAGAGATGGAGTCACTGAGAGCCCCAATGGAGGAAAATGCGCACTCGATCGAGGAATCGGCACAAGCCGATCTGGAGTCCCAAGTTGCGATCGCCGATAGCACAACGCAGACGGCACAGATGGAGATCATCGGACTCACGATCGGTGCGTTTGTCGTCGCGGTCGTGATCGGGCTGTTCGTCGCGAAGCGGATCACAGCACCGGTCTCTCAACTCTCCGAGGCCGCCGTCGCCGCCAGCGACGGCGACTTCGATACCGATATCGACGACCACGTCGAAAACGACGAGCTCGGTCGAATGGTCGATTCGTTCAGGGAGATGCAGGCGAATCTCAAATCGGTGTTCGGTGAAATCGACACGTTCAGTAACAACCTAGCAACTGGCGACGAGGACCTCCGAACTCGC
>JBNJGG010000207.1:0-2753 GCA_051747545.1 Halobacteriota archaeon
GTCCAGTCGCTCTGGCTCCTCGTCGGGTTCACGGGCGACGACTACGTGCTCTACCAGGGAATCGGCGTCACGCTCGTCGCCGTACTGACGGTCCTTGTGACGGTCGCCGCGACGGGGAGTGGCCGACCGCTCGTGGCTCGTCTCTCCGGTGCGAGGTGGTTACCGACGCCGCGACAGTTCGCCGTACTCTGGCTCGCTGTCGTCGCAATCGTCTTCTTCGGCGGGCTCGTTGGCGTCGCCCTGGCCGGCGAACCGGTGGCACTCGTCGCCCTCGTGCCGATGGCACTCCTGTTCGCTGCTCCCGCTCTGGTTCCCCTCGTTCGTGGGGCGTGGGCGCCCCCACGCGTCTCCCGACGAGCGGCCGCGGTCGCCTGCTTACTGGTCGTGACCGTCCTCGTCGCGCTGCCGAGCCTGCCGCTGGGGATGATCGTGGTCGACGACGCGCCAACCGACACCGGCGAGGTGGTCGTCGAGGGCTACACCGTAACCTACGAACGAGCTGCCACTAGCGGTCAGCAGCCGGCGATCGACGTCGGCGCCGACGATCTCTACGCGAGCGAGCAAAGCGGAGTCATCGTCGTCGACCCCGACCGTCAGCTGTGGACCGTCGGCGTTCCGGACTACCGGCTCGAACACGCCGGCGAGGCGACCGTCCGTCTCGGTGGCTTCGGCTGGCAGGAGTCGGTGACGGCTGACCGCACCGGCTGGGACGTGGTCGGCAGCGATAACGCCTACGTCGTCGACCTCACCGTCGACGGTGAGACGACGCGGTCGTTTACGTCCGATTCAGTCCGGGCCGACGCGGTGGTTGAGGGCCACGCGATCGAACTCGTCCCGACCGGGGACGCCTTCGAGGTGCGAACGCTGCGCGACGGCGGCGAGGTCGCGTCGGTGCCGGTTCCGGACGCCGGCACGTCGGTGGCAGCCGGCGATCTGACGGTCACGACCGAGGCGGTCGACGACGCAGAGCGACTCGTCATCACGGGCGAGGACACGGTCGTGACCGTCGCCGAACGGGAAGCGTACGCCTGAGCCGACAGTTCGACGGTGGCTGGGGGAGGGGTCGTTCGGTCCGTCGCTCACCACGGCTGCTGATCGGGACGCCCACTGGTCGCTTACGGTGAGGGTTCGGTATGCAAACGGTTATTGGTCGTCTCCCTCGTATTCGAACTCGTTCCGATGAACGTACTGCTGGTCGCCCACGCCGCCGTTTTCACGGCCGCTGCGCTCGTCTGTCTGGCCGCTCTCCCTCGGGCG
The DNA here is from genome assembly GCA_051747545.1 of Halobacteriota archaeon. Lineage (GTDB taxonomy): Archaea > Halobacteriota > Halobacteria > Halobacteriales > Haloferacaceae > JBNJGG01. The sequence continues at coordinate 1,258 of JBNJGG010000207.1, forward strand.
CTGGCGATTCAGCATCCGGGGACTCGTGAGGGGTTGGTCGGGCTGTTGGTCTCGGTCACGCTCTGGTCGGCAGGCTACCTCGGCTACCTTCTCGCGCCGACACAGGCGCTCCAACTCGCCAGTTACATCTTCGGGTTCGTCTTCGCGTTCGTCGCCGTCGGTGCCTGGCTGTACTTCTGTGCGGCGTACACCGGTCGGACACCACGCCAGGCACCGTATCGACGTGCCCTGGTCGCCGTCTTTCTCGTGTTCAGCGCGCTCAAAGTGACGAATCCAATCCACGAGTGGTATTTCACGACCGAGTGGGTCACGACGCCGTTTCCCCACCTGGCGATTCAGCACGAACTGCTCTACTGGATCGTTCTCGGCCTCTCCTACGCGGCCATCGCCATCGGTTTTTTCATGGTTCTCGAACGGTTTTACCACACCGGGACGGACAGTCGGCCGCTGATCGCGCTCCTTGCCATCACGGCCGTTCCCGCGGCTGCCACGATCGTGGGTGACCAGGTCGACTTCCTCTTACCGCTGATGTACGAACCGCCCGGCGTCGCCGTCTTCGCCGCCGGGACGCTGTTCGTCTACAGTCGACGGTTCGAGGCGGTCAGGGTGACGGGTACCTCCGAGAAACCCTCGATATTCCTCGACCCGGACTCACGCGTCCGGGACTTCAACCCGGCCGCCAGTACCGCCTTTCCGGAGCTTGCGGGCTCGATCGGCGAACTGATCGATTCGGTGTTCCCGGACGTCGAGAGCCGACTGACGGACGACGAGATCGTCACGGTCGATCGCGGTGGCGACACGCGATTCTACGAGCTCCAGCGCACTCCGTTTCTCTCCGGGGAGGTACAGACGGGGCAACTCGTAACGGTCGTGGATGTCACCGATCGGGAAACCTATCGGCAGCGCCTCGAGACGAAGAGCGAACAACTGGAGGCACTCAACCGAGTCGTCAGACACGACATTCGAAACGATATGGCCGTGGTACTCGGGTGGGCGGAGTACCTGCGGGATCACGTCGACGAGGACGGGGACGAACCCCTCGAGGGCATCCTGGCGAAATCCGAGCACGTGATCGAACTCACCGACGTCTCCAGGGAGTTCATCGAATCACTCTCCGACGACGGCATCGCCGAGCCACGACCGATCGATCTTCGAGCGACGATCGAGTCCGAACTCGTGGCGGTCCGTGAGTCTCACCCGGAAGCGACGTTCGAGGTGTCCGGTGGACTTCCCTCCTCGACCGTGGCGGCCACGCAAATGCTTTCGTCGGTGTTCAGAAACATCCTCGAGAACGCCGTCAGGCACAACGATACGGCGGCGCCAGCGGTGACGATACACGGTACGGAATCCGCCGGCTCGGTTCGAGTTACAGTCGCGGACAACGGTCCGGGCGTCCCCGACGATCGGAAGGAGACGATCTTCGGCAAGGGTGAAAAGGGGCTCGATAGTGCCGGGTCGGGCATCGGTCTCTACCTGGTCCGGACGCTTGTAACGCA
>JBNJGG010000207.1:2763-3841 GCA_051747545.1 Halobacteriota archaeon
GCCGCTTTCGTCGTCGAACTACCGACGATGGAGCGATCGGCCTGAGTTCGACTGGGTGGTTGCGGGTGCCGGTGGGCGCCCCACAGGGGGATCCACGCCCACCGAGTACCGGCTCTTGCTCCTCGACTCTCGGAACGGTCAGTCGTGCTTGAACGACCGCTGGCCCGTGAAGGCCATCGCGATGTCGTGTTCGTCCGCGGCGGCGATCACGTCCTCGTCGTTGACCGAGCCGCCGGGCTGGACGACCGCCTCGATGCCCGCCTTTGCGGCTTCCTCGATGCCGTCGGGGAACGGGAAGAAGGCGTCGGAGGCCATCACGGCGCCGTCGGCGTCCTTTCCTTCGGCGTGCTCGTCGGCTTTCATCGCCGCCAGCCGGACGGCGTCGACCCGGGAGACCTGGCCCATGCCGACGCCGACCGTCTCGGTTCCTGTCGCGAAGAGGATACCATTCGATTTGACGTGCTTGAGCGTCTGCCAGGCGAACACCATCGTCTCGAGGTGCTCGTCGGTCGGCTCGCGCTCGGTGACGACCTGCAGATCCTCGACGGAAATCGACTGCTGATCGCGCTCCTGGACGAGTCGGCCGCCGACGAGGTGCTTTTCGGTGTAGCGTTCGGTGACCCGCTCGTCCTGATTGCCCAGCTCGCCCACGTCCAGCACCCGCAGATTCTTCTTCTCACAGAGCACGTCGAGGGCCTCGTCGGTGTAGCCGGGCGCGACGACGACCTCCTTGAACGAGTCGACGATTGCCTCCGCGGTGGTGGCGTCGCACTCGCGGTTGAGCGCGACGATACCACCGAAAGCGCTCATCGGGTCCGTCGAGAGCGCGCGGTCGTAGGCCTCGGAGAGCGTCCCTGCGGTGGCACAGCCGGCCGGATTCGTGTGCTTGATCACCGCCGCGGCTGGCTCGTCGAACTCCTTGATGAGGTTCAACGCGCCGTCGGCGTCGTTGTAGTTGTTGTACGACAGGGCCTTCGCACCCTCGTTCAGCTGTTCGGCGTGGACGACGCTCGCTTCCTCGCAGGTGTAATCGGCGTAGACGGCGGCGTTCTGGTGGGGATTCTCGCCGTAGCGGAGG
>JBNJGG010000208.1:0-871 GCA_051747545.1 Halobacteriota archaeon
CTGCTGTGCGAGTCGGTTGACGTAGGTGTCGAGTTCGTCTGCGTCGAAGACGACGTCGGTTTCGATGTCCGTGTAGGTCTCGTGGTAGACGAACAGCGGCAAGTTGTACCCGTCACAGGAGATGTCCTCGATGTGGGGGTCTTTCATCAGGGCGTCGACTCTGTCGTACCCGCGGAAGTCGCGGTAGAGGTAGTACAGGAGTGTGTAGAACGTTGACATCCCGATTTCGACGCCGTACTGTTCGAGTAGCGTTTCCAACTCCGTTCGGAGCGTTGCTTCTGCGCCGGCGTCGACGTCGGTACTGAACAAAATCGGGTCGCGAATGTCCTCGGTGACTCGCTCGAGGAGGCGCGCCTCGAACGGGTCTAAATCCGGTTCGACGACGTGGTATCGGAGTTCGTTCTCCTCGAGGTCGTCCGTGATGACTACGTAGGCGAACGGGGCGTTCACCCAGTACTGCTCGACGACGTCGTGACCAGTCGGTCTCTCGAACGTCGAGAGCGGGCCGTCCCCGTCGGGGCGAAACGGACGAACGGAAATCGTCGAGCCGCGGAGCGTCTCGACTGTGCGCCGTACTCCGCGACGAAATCGCTCGAATCTCGTCTCAGAACCGTCTTGCGTGTCGTCCATGAACTCCCCTGGCATGCTCCCCCGACGCGGTGTCAGGAAATCTGTTGGGAGTGTCGGTACTTAAATTCGGACCTTCACGTGTCGCGGTGAAGACTGGTCTGCCCCGAAAGCAACGACGTGACCGGGAATCGCTCGCGACGTGGGTCAGGACCGCTCGACGGTCAACAGCACGCCACTGAAGAGGAGGAGAAAGACGACGCCGACCGGAATCGGGTACTGGGCGAACGGACTGTGCTGGACC
>JBNJGG010000208.1:881-3808 GCA_051747545.1 Halobacteriota archaeon
CCAGCGAGTACGTGGCGGCGGCGAAGACGAGACCGGCGAGTCCGAGGAGGAATCCCGCGAGGCGAACCGGGTCGACGGGGCCAGACTCGACGACTTCCTCCCGGGCGTAGTACAGCACTGAGAACAGGACTGCAACCGCGAGTATCGCCGCGCCGACGACCCAGATTTCGTAGGGCGCACGGAGGGTCGAGACGTTCTGGAAGGCCAGCGCCGAGAGGGGGTCCCTGACGGCGATACTCTCAGCGAGTCGGACACCAAACGTGTATCTAATTTGGAAAAACGGGAACCGAACGTACAGCAGGTCACCGTCCATGACGCCGGTCGCAAACGTGACGTTCCACGGGATGAGCACGCAGAGCCACGTGCTCAACACCGCCAGTTCTCCGGCGTATTCCGAACGAACCCAGACCATATTCGAGCGGCGAGACCAATCAAATAAAAGGTATCGGACGTGGTGAACGAAGGGCGCGGTCGGTCGCGACCGAACAGGATGGAAAACCGATAGGGTCGGTGATGGTTTCATGACACGTGTCGGAAGTGCGAGAGACGACAACGGGCGTTACGTTCATACGGTGTGAAATCCAAGACAGGCTTGCCGAATGAGGCGTGACTACTTCGAACTGAACGTTGAACACATCGACTGGGTCGATTCGGGAGGAGACCCCCAGAAGCCGGAGGTCCACATCGATTTCAACGGGCCCGATGAACTACTTCGTGAGCGCCTCACTGGGACCGACGGCGACGTACTGGACGCGGCCGAAACGGACGTCGCCTTCCGCCTCGTCGACCCACTAACCGAACCAGAAGCCGCCGGGGTCGTGGGGGTCACCAACCGGATTACGGGTGATTTCATCCTCGAACTCAACGAGGAGGCCGAGGACGTACTGCGATTCATTAGAGCGGCCCGAGAGTTCGGCAAGAACGCGGGCGATCACGACGGCCATTACAGGGTGGAAATCAGCGTCGAGGGTGAACAGGTCGTCGCCTACGAGAAGAACACGTTCCTGGTGTACGACGCCGATGGGAGCCTCCTGCGGAGTCAGAGTCTCATCCCGTCCGGCGTCGAACTGTGAGTTCACGACCAGCAAATCTCTGTGAGGATACTCGACCATCCCGTAGAGGCGCTCGAACATATCATCGCCGAGATACCCGACGGTCCCGATGTAGGGACATCCGATTCTCGACAGCGACGTTGCACTAATCGCGTGGGTTTTAAGAGCGAATACAACGCCTCTCAGGCGTGGAGAACGTAACCGACCGTATCAGCAACCCGTTCGACATGCGGCCGCCGTGCGACCGATTCGTCCCGGGCTATGGTGACGCCAACGCTGATTTTCACGTCGTTGGCGACCACCCTGGAGTCCACGGTGGTGTCGAGACGGGCGTTCCATTTACGGGGTGCGTCGCCGGTGAGCGACTACAGGCCGCCCTCGTCGACGCGGGGTTACTCGTCGCAGCCGGAGACCGTCCCGTCGTCGAAAAGACCTACCTCTCGTACTTGCACATGTGCGCCCCGGAGGAAACACCGACGGCTGACTCGTACGCCAACATGGAGCGGTTCCTCGACGCAGAGATTCGCGCAATCGCTGCCCACGTTCTGCTCCCGGTCGGAACGACGGCGACGAAGTACGTTCTCGAGAACTACACGGCACAGGCGGGGAAGCTCGACCTCGACATGGACCGCCTTCACGGCGTCGAGATACGCGGGAGCGGGTGGCTCGTCGTGCCAATCAAAGACCCCGACGAGTGGGGAGACGACGACGCAGTACGTCTCGTAGCCGGTCTCGAAGAGCTCCAGTCGACGGACTTCCGACGCGAAACGGACCTCGGTCGATTCTTTCCCGGTGGCGACACCTACCTGGTCCGGTGACTGCGTGAGCGCCTCGGGGTCCGGTGAGACCCAACGACGGTGTGAAGAGACGTAGCACCAGTGAGACTGAAAGACACTAACTCGCAAACGTGGGCACGGTCATTGACGGGGACTGCGACGGATTCCGGACGTAACTGTTCAATCGTCAAGGAACATCCATGCACTTTTCACTATTTTCGATTACCCGGTCGATTCCCACAATTAGATTCAATAATCATTTAGCGGAGTCGGTATCGATGGATGGTATTGGCGCTAACCAAGCACTTTTTACTACATCCGTCAAAGTAACGGCTGACGCGCTGGTACTAACTCACCGGGCGCGTCAGGCATCTGCGAGACTGGTGCTCCTCGCAGCGGCTTGGTCAGTCCGGGGTGTGCCGGGCGTTCACCTCTCCCGGAGAGGTCTCGCCCGAGTACGACCCCACGAGACGAGGGCCGCCCTGTTGTGGTCCTCGCTTCGCTTTTCTGGTCGACAGACGTGGCTCCGAGGAGCCGCCGAACGGTGTCCGTAGCGTCAGTGGGAAGTCGGTGACTGTCCAGACTTCCCGACGCGACTGGTCGACTCACAGGCGGTCAGCGAGGTGGCCGAGTGCCGACCGGCCGTCGGTTTCGACTGGATTGCCGTGGCCGACTGCGGCGACGTCGAAGCGAGGAATGCGACCAGCGAGGTGGCGAATGCTCTCGCGATTCTTCGCCGAGTCGGCCGTCACGATCCAGGGTGATGTGGCGAGGTGGCCCTTCCTCGTGTGAACGAGGTCGCCGAGGAACGCAACCCCGTGGTCTTCGTGGGCGTAAACCGTGTGTCCGAGAGTGTGTCCAGGCGTTCGGTAGGCGGTGAACCCACCGATTCGGTCACCGTCGTGGACGACACGTATCGGAACGTCTGGGGTCGACACCAGTGGGGCCGTGAGTCGTTGAAAGAGGCCCTTGTGGTTCGACATCGGGGGTGAGCGCTCGCCGGTGAGATACCCAGCGTCAGGTTGGGCGATGTACGCGGGCACCTCGACGCCGAGTTTCGAGAGTGCGCCGACGTGGTCGAGGTGCCCGCGTACATCGC
>JBNJGG010000209.1:0-3789 GCA_051747545.1 Halobacteriota archaeon
GAGCGGGCAGGGTTCGCAGGTCGACGAAGTCGCCGTCGGTCGCGACCCCGTCGGTCCCGTCGAACCTCGTGGCGAGGTCGGTGTTCCGGAACCATATCTCGCCGTCGACGACACGTCCGGGCGACTCGACGAGGTCGACGATTGACAGGCCGGTGACGCTCTTGCCGGAGCCGGATTCGCCGACGACGCCGAACACCTCTCGGTCACGGAGGTCGAACGACACGTTCTCGACGGCGTTTATCTGCCCCTCGGCGGTGAAAAACCGGGTCGTCAACCCGCGGACGCGGAGGACGTCTCTCGGCATCAGCTAACACCCCCCCCTGTCGATACCGGGGTCGAGCGCGTCTCGAAGCCAGTCTCCGAGGAGGTTGATGCCGATGACCGCGAGGACGATCATCACGCCCGGAACCGTCGAAATCCACCACGACGTGGCGAGGTAGTTTCGTCCCTGTGCGATGTCGAAGCCCCACGAGAGCGTCGTCCCCGAGAAGCCAAGGAAGGACAGCGAACTCTCGATGATGATGATGGTGGCGATCTGGATGGTCGCCAGGACCAAAATCGCGGTCAGACTGTTCGGCAGGACGTGCTTGAGGATGGTTCGCCAGTTCGACAACCCAGTCGTCCGGGCGGCCCGGACGTAGTCCTCGTTGGCGACCGAGATCGCCTCTCCCCGCGCGATTCGCGCAATCCACACCCACCCCGTCGAGGCGATGGCGAGCGTGATAGAGCCCGGAATCACTGCGACCGGTGGCATCCCGTCTGCGAGTCCCAGCGCGACGAAGGGATCGGGAACGCTGACCGCAGCGTTTCCGAAGACACCGACCAGCGACAGTGCCACGATCAACGACGGGAAGGCGAGAATCACGTCGACGACGCGCATCAGCCCTTCATCGATGTTCCCCCCGTAGTACCCCGCCGACAGGCCGACCGCGGTGCCGACCACCGCGGAGATGAGCATGGCCGTGAGGCTGACGAGCAGTGACGTGCGGGCCCCGTAGATGGCCCGCGAGAGCATATCGCGGCCCAGGCCGTCCGTTCCGAGAGGATGTTCCAACGTCCCGGTGGTGGTCGTCTCGACGCGGGTGATTTCCCCGTCGACGAGTCGCGTCTCCTCCTGTGCGACGGTCACACCGACCGGCGGAAGTTGCGTCCGGCTCTGGTCCTGCGTCGTCGGATTGTGCGGTGCGAGCAGTGGTGCGAAGATGGCCATGACGGCTATCAACACCACGAGTACGACGCCGACCTTCGCGAGCAGGCTCGCCGAAAACTCCCGCCGAAGGTTCGTCAGCGTTCGTGGCGATAGCAACGCCATCAGCCGATCACCACCCGTGGGTCGAGTTGTGCGTAGACGGCGTCGACGCCGATGTTGATGAGGACGTAGGCGACGCCGACGACTATCAGCGTCCCCTGAATTATCGGCCAGTCCGTCGTGGTAATCGCGCGGATGAACTGCTGGCCCACGCCGGGCCAGGCGAACACCTGTTCGATGACCACCGAGCCCCCGATGAGTCGCCCGAGCTGGAGGCCGACGACGGTGACCACCGGCGCGAGGCTGTTCCGGAGTGCGTGCTTGTACCGATTGAGCACCTCCGGAAGTCCCTTCGCGCGGTTCGCCTGAACGTACGGTTTCGTGAGTTCCTCGATCATCCCGCTCCGCGTCAACCGCGTGATGAGCGCCATCAGGTAGGTCCCGAGCGCGAGCATCGGGAGGAACATGTGCGTTCCCCAGGTGACGAACGGAGCCGGATTCAACGTGATCACTCCCCCGACGGCGGCCAGTAATCCGACCGGTCGTCCGCTCGTCGGCAGCAGGTCGAACTGCACTGCCAGCACCAGCACGAGCATGATGGCGAGCCAGAAGTTCGGCGTCGAAATTCCGATGAGCGACGAGACGTTCGCGAGGTAGTCGGGGGGTTCGTTTCGTCGCGTCGCACTGACCACCCCGAGCGGAATCGACAGAATCAACGCGAACGTGATGCCCGCGAGGGCGAGTTCGATCGTCGCCGGTAGCTTGTTGAGTATCTGCGGCGCGACGGGTGTGCTCGAAATGTAGGAGTAACCGAGGTTCCCCTGTGCGACGTCGACGAGGTAGTTGAGGTACTGCTCGTGAATCGGGGCCGTGAGCCCCAGTTCGTGAGCGATGCGCTGAATCTGCTCGGTCGTCGCGTCCGGCGGGGCCGCGAGCGCGGCCGGATTGGTCGGCGACATCGCGCGGAGCGCGAACACGGCCGTGATTACCCCCCAGACGACGAAGACGCCCTGTCCGAGTCGCTTGGCGAGGAATTTCGTCACCCGTTTCACGTGTCACTCACCTTCTTGTAGAGCGATGTCGCCGGCGTAGACGAGTTCGTCAGTGCGCGGTTGCCAGTCGAAGGAGTTGTTGACGCCGTAGATGCTCGACTGGCCGTGGAGGAATATCCAGCAGGCTTCGTCGTGACACAGTTGATTGGCCTCGTGCAGGACCGCCTCCCGCTCGGCCTCGTCACCGATGCTGTTCGCTTCGGCCATCAACTCGTTGAGTTCCTCGCTCTCGAAGGTGGAGAGCCGCTCTTCGACCAGTAGCGGCACGATGGTCGCGCTCGCGTCGAACGACGGCTGGCCGTATCCCCAGATGTAGAAGTCCATGCGGTCGTCTCCGGTCGCACCGAGACGACCGACGAACGTCCCGAAGTCCATGATGTTCGGCTCACAGGAGACGTTCGGCAGGTCGTCGATGTAGCTAGCGTAGGCCTGACCGAACTCCTGGCCCTTGAGGTATCGTCCCGTCGGCACGATCACCTCCAGTTCGACCCCCGCGAAGCCACTCTCCTCGACGAGACTCGCCGCCAGTTCCGGGTCGTACGGGTACGGGTCGATGTCGGGGTTGTGCCCGAACATCATCGGCAGGGTCGGCTGACCAGTCGGGATGCCGAACCCCGAGAGCGTCCCCTCGATGACGGCTTCGACGTCGATCGCGTAGTTCATCGCCTGACGGAACTCCTTGCTGGTAAAGGGCTCGACGGTGTTTCGCATACACCCGTGGAGGATACGGGTGCTGGGGACGTTCTCGATGCGACTCTCGGGGCTGTCGGCGACTCGCGGAACGTCGGCCGGTGGAATGTTGACCGTCAGGTCCGCCTCCCCGGCGAGCAACTGGTTCACTCGAGTCGACGACTCTCCCGCGTAGGTGAACGAGAGCGACGCCGCGGCGGGCGGTTCCCCCCAGTAGTCCTCGTTTCGGACCATCGTGGCGCTCACGTCCTGCTCGTAGCTCTCCAGGACGAACGGCCCGGTCCCGTTCATGTCGAGTGCGACCTCGGAGGGGTCGCGCTCTTCGACCCAGGATTTCTGCATGACGACCACGCCGAGGAACGAGGAGAACGCCGATTCGACGAGGGGATTGATGGAGTCGGAAATCACGTCGACGGTGGTGTCGTCGACGGCCTCTGCACCGGTCACGCCGGGCACGTGGCCGGTTCTATCGGAGACGATGTCGACGTCGTTGTCGACGATCCGCTCCCCGGCACTTCTCCATCTTCGCCGCCCAGCCGTGACGGCGCGCAATCTTGTCAAGACACGCCTCGATGTTGTCGGCGCCCTCCATCGTCCGCTGCAGCAGCAGCGCGTGGCCCAGCTTGTAGGTGGCGTAGTGCGGGGCCGCCACCTTCTTGCCATAGAGTTCCCTTGCCCGGTCGGGCAACTTTCTCAACTGTTTCAGTTTCTTCTTGCCGGCCGGCCCGTCGTTGATCTCCACCACGTATTCCAGCACCTTTTGCTCGGTCAGGGAAAAAAGCGCCACATCCGGCCCCG
>JBNJGG010000210.1:0-3747 GCA_051747545.1 Halobacteriota archaeon
CCCCACCTCGAGGACCGCGATCCGGCGTCGATGCCCCGGGACGTTCTCGTCGTCGGCGGCGGGCCCGCGGGACTCTCTTTCGCGGTGACGGCCGCCGATCTCGGCCATCGGGTGACCATCCGGGAGCGAGAGGAACAACTCGGCGGCCAGTCGAACATCGCTACACAGGTCGACTCCAGACAGGAGTTCGGTGATGCCGTCCGGAACCTAAAGAACCAACTGGGCAACCGCGACGTGACCGTCGAAACGAACACGGAAGTCGTCCCCGAGGACGTCAGTTCCGACGCGTGGGACGACGTGATCGTCGCCATCGGCGCCAGCGAGGGCCAACCCGACCTACAGGGACCGGACGTTCACCGCTCGTGGGACGTCCTACGCGGCGAAGAAGTCGGGGACTCGGTGATCGTCTTCGACAACAACAAGCACGCAGCAGGAGTCAGCGTCGCGGAGTACCTCGCGGGCGATCACGACGTGACCTTCGTGACCACTTCCTACCACCCGGGTGATCAGTTGGAGGGGACAAACGTTCCGCCGTTTCTCGAAACACTGTACGAGCATGGCGTCGACATCGAGACCCACGTCACGATCATCGGCTTCGAGGATAACACCGCACAGTTGCTCAACGTCTACTCCGAGGACGTGAACACTGTCTCCGCTGACTCGCTCGTGGTTGCGGAACGTCGGGAGGCTCGGACTGGCCTCGCCGACGCGCTGGTAAAACAGGGATTCACGGGCGATTCGGTCCACCGCATCGGCGACTGCGTCGCGCCGCGACTGATCGACAAAGCCATCTACGACGGCGAGATGCTCGCTCGGGAGCTATCAACATGACCATGAGGTGCTACCAATGACTCGGATCGTAGCCGTACCCGACGCCGACGACGTTGCACTGCTGGACGAAGCTCACCGACTCGCCGAGGCGATCGGCGACGCGGATTCGGTGTCCGAACAACCCACCGTCGTCGCCGTCACGTTCGACGGCCTCGTCACGCCGGAGAAAGCCGCAGCTGGAGCTCCCGACGAGGTACTCCACGTGACACGCGAGGAGGGGGAGTTCACGTCGGGCGCAGCGGGCATCCGCGCCCGCTCACAGGCACTCGCGGAACTCACCGACGACGCACGAGCCGTCCTGCTGCCCGATACCGCAGATGGCACCGACCTCGCGGCGGCGACGGCGCGGCGACGGCGGGGGGCCTGTGTCACCGACTGCCTACTGCGGGTTCGAGACGGCGAACTGCGGGCCGGGCGACCCGTGTACGGCGGCCGTGCGTACGCCGAGTTTGAGTTCGAACGAGAGCCACCTGTGGTGACGCTCAACACCGAATCACTCGGGACGCCCGATCAGCGCCCCGAGGGTGAACCAACCGAACGCACCGTCGAGGTCGACGTGGCCGACGACGGCCGTCTCCGGCACGTTGAGACGTTCGAGGTCCCGGAAGACGACCTCTCGAAGGCGCGCCGCATCGTCGCCGGTGGCTTCGGGTTGGGTAGTGCGGACGGTTTCGACCTGATCGAGGACCTCGCGGACGCGTTCGGCGCCGCCAGCGGCGCCTCCCGTCCACCGTCGGATGAAGGATGGGTGCCCTACGACCGCCAGATCGGCGTGACAGGCAAGGAGATCGACGTTGAGGTCTACGTCCCCTGCGCGATCTCGGGTGACTCCTACCACATGCGCTCGGTGAATGCCGACCATCTGATCCCGATCAATTCGGACCCCAACGCGCGCGTCTTCAACTTCGCCGACATCGGTATCGTCGGCGACGTGTACGAGTACGGACCCGTCTTGGCCGAGGCAGTTCGCCGGGCGAGAGCGGGCGACGAGTCCGCAGAGACCGAGGAGGTGGCCGAATGACGGACGTCGCCTTCGACGCGGTGGTTGTCGGCGCCGGGCGGGCCGGCGTCGCTGCCGCCTACAAACTCGCCGACGAGGGGTTCGAGGTGGCCCTGGTCGAACGTGCCAAACAGCCGGGGATGAAGAACGTCACCGGCGGCGTACTCTACGGCAGTATCCTGGACGACCTCGTCCCGGAGTTCCCGGAAGAAGCACCGCTTGAACGCCACGTGGTCGAGCACAACATCAAACTGCTCCACGGCGACGCAGAGGTCTCCATCGGGTACCGCGACCTCGAACTCCGGGAGGAACCAAACTACACGCTGATACTCGGGAAGTTCGATCGATGGTTCGTCGACCGTGCGGTCGAAAAGGGGGTGACGTTCCTCTCGGAAACGACCGTCCAAGACGTCACACAGGAGGAGAGCCGTGCAGTGGTCCACACCGACCGCGAGAACGGCGACATCGCCTGCGACGCTGTGATCGGCGCCGATGGTGTGAACACGACGGTCGGTCGGAAGACGGGGATCCAGCGAACGATGCGCAACGAGGACATGGCGCTGTCGGTCAAGAAGGTGATCGACGTCGGCCGAAAGACGATCGACCAGCGCTTCAACCTGGATAGTGACGAGGGAGCGGCATACATCTACACGGGGTTCCCCCAAGGCGCACCCACCATCGGCTACTTCATCTACACGTTCGACGAGTACATCTCCGTCGGCGCGGTCGGGGGTCTCGAAACCCTCCGGTGGCTCGGCGACGAGGGGTACGGCGAGACCGGTACCCCGCTGTACTCGCTGTTGGAGGACTTCATGGAACTCGACAACGTCCGTCCATACGTCCAGGGCGACGCCGTCGAAGAGTATCAGGGGATCCTCGTCCCCGAGCACTCCTACGATACCCTCCCGGACCGCCACGATCGCCGGGTCGCGCTCGTCGGCGACGCCGCGGGGCTCGTACTCAACAAGGGGTACACGTTCCGGGGGCTCGACTACGGGATCAAGAGCGGTCTCGTTGCCGCCGAGGCTGTAATGGAGTGTGCCGAGGACGGGGACTGGAACGCGTTCGGCCGACGGTACGACACGAGTCTGGAGGATTCGTACGTCCTCCAGGACATGAAGCAACACCGTCACCTCCCGAAGTTCCTGAAAAACGAACGGATGTACGACGCGTATCCGGGCATCGCGACGGAGACGCTCCGGAGGATGTACTCCGCGGAAACCGACGCGTCCGGGTTGACGTGGCGACAGGCGTACCGCGCGTTCCGACGTAGTGATGCCGGCGTCCTCGACCTACTCAAGGACGGGTATCGAGGACTCAGATCACTGTGACCAAAAGAGCAATACCTATCGACACCAATACATAGCCATGAGTTCACACACACCACGAACCGGTACCAACGGAGAGACAGAGCGATGAGTGTCCAGGACGATCTAGAGACGGTCGAGTGGGACGTGAGCGAGGACGCCCACATCACCGTCGACAACGAACAGTGTATCACCTGCGAGGACAAGCCCTGCCTACACCTCTGTCCTGCGGAGTGTTTCGACTACCAGGAGGATCAGGAGGGCGGTATCTACTTCGCGTACGAACCGTGCGTGGAGTGTGGCGCCTGTATGGTCTTCTGTGCGAACGATCCCGACAAGGGCGCCGTCTCGTGGTCGAAAGCAGAGGGCGGCAAGGGCGTGGAGTTCGACTTCGGCTGACAATGTATCTCGATGACCAGACGGCCATCGTGACCGGTGGCGCGAGCGGGATCGGTGCGGCAACGTGTCGCATACTCGCCGAGCGCGGCGCAGATGTCGTCGTCGCAGACCTCTCCGCCGAGGAAGGTGAAGAGTTGGCCGGGTACATTACTGACGCGGACGGGGGCGACGCCTCGTTCGTCGAGGCCGACGTGAGCGACGAGGATGCCG
>JBNJGG010000211.1:0-3654 GCA_051747545.1 Halobacteriota archaeon
CACCGAACCACCGAGGCTTACATCAGATACCGTCTGTACGGCGGACCGCAGGGGCGGAATCCTCATCTCTTACGGACATAGACGTATGCGGTTTTAGGGTTTAAACCCATCGAACCGGCTTGCGTCTGTCGGTCGTCCGACGTTTGTCCGAACGTGGACCGAATTGAACGGCCCACAATCGCGGTGTGTCTTTCGCATTCATTCCGAGTCCCCTCTTGTACTTAAGGGCACCGGAATAGGCCGACGCGGGCAGTCGATTCCGCGCGACCTGCGTACTTCAACCCGAACGCCCGACCGTATGTAAGGGCATCGGATTGCGGCCGGCGGGAGCGACCCCAGCCGACCACCACAATATGGCCGATGGGAGTGATATATATAACACCGTCGAAGCACGAGAGCCCCGGCATGCGATTCCATGTCATTGGAGATCCCCTACTGGTCGAAGGGGTGGACCTTGGAGCGCAGAGAAGCGACCCGTTCGATCCAGCAGGTCGTCGCGTCGCTACCCGATGGCGTAATAGTGTCGCGTCGACGTGTGGCGCGGCCGGAGGCCGGTCGGTCATCCCTCGCGTCGCGCGTGTGGTCTAACCGGGTGTTTGCCGCGCAGTCACCGGTGAGGACGCGGGAAGCAAAGGGCTATCGAACGAACGTGCTACCGATGGGTCGAAAAACGCCGGAGTTTACTCGTCGAGGTGCTCGATGCCCTGTTTGGAGACGTTCCCCTTTGTGATTTCGCTATCCATCCACTCGGGTTTGTCTCCAGGGGCGTCTGACTGCCACGCCCACGCGTCGAAGATGTGTACCTTATCGGTGCCTTTCTCACGTAGCCGGAGTTCTGTCGGATTCGATTTCGCTTCGTCTTCCGAACTAGCTGGTTCGAGCCGACGGGCCGCTTTCAACGCGGCCTGCCGAGGCATATTCCCGGAGAATACACTCGACTCGCTTCCGTTAGAACTGCGCAGCACGAAGTTACGTTTACCGTCCTCGCGTACCATGGTTTTGCCCTCCATGGCAATCGAGCGCATGGTCGACTATAAATATATCGGCGAAATGAAGCCTCGCCAGAGATAAGTTTATATACGCCCTCGGAAAATCAGCCCCAGAAATCCCGAAAACACCCGCGTGAATCACGAGATAACGACGACTCGGGGGGCGGGCCTGTTACGACACCGGTGGAAATTGCCGGCCACTCGGATAGGTGAGACAACACTTATGTATGCCCTGTGGCGAACGTTCGAATAGAATCCCCCGATGGTTCGGAAAAAGAAGCTCAGCCCAAGTGGCGCCAAAGACGAAAGCGGCGAGTACCACAACGTACACGTCAATCTCCACGAGGACGAACTCGCCGTCGCAGGGATGGAGATCGGTGACGAAGTGTTTGTGAGGGTTCGAGATGGGAAGATCATCATCCAAAAGGCGGACCCAGACGAGGTTGAGCACGACTTTTGATGAGGGTGTAGCAGTGTATACTGTAGCTGGAAGTGGGCGTGTAGACAGCAGTGTCACCGCGTCTCGCGATTCGCACTGAAACGATGAACGTGTACAGAGGACTCAAGCCGCTGTTGTTCGCACTCCCGCCGGAGACGACACACCGAGCGGTGCACACGCTCCTCCGAGCGGTGCAGGAGACGCCGGTCACCACGGCGGTCGAACGTCGGTGCCGGGTCAACGACGACCGTCTGAAAACGACCGCGTTCGGACTCTCGTTTCCCAATCCGGTCGGAGTCGCCGCCGGGTTCGACAAGAACGCCGAAATCCCGTCGATGCTGGCGGCGATGGGGTTCGGGCACGTCGAAGTCGGAGGCGTCACCGCCGAGCGGCAACCGGGCAATCCACGACCCCGGCTGTTTCGACTCCCGGAGGACAGGGCGCTCATCAATCGGATGGGCTTCAACAACGACGGTGCGGATCGCATCGGTGCACGACTGCAGTCACAGTCGTTGCCCGACGTGCCGGTCGGCGTCAACATCGGCAAGTCGAAGACGACACCGCTGTCTGAAGCCGCGAGCGACTACCGATACACCTACGAGCGAGTCGCCGACTCGGGTGACTACTTCGTGGTGAACGTCTCGAGTCCGAACACCCCCGGCCTGCGGTCGCTTCAGAACCGCGAGTCGCTGGAGTCGATTCTCGGCTCGCTCGCCGGCTCCGGTGCGTCGCCGCTGCTCGTGAAGCTCTCACCAGACCTCACCCAGGCCGCCGTCGAGGAGGCGCTGGCCGTCGTCGACGATCTCGGTCTCGATGGCGTCATCGCAACGAACACGACCACGACGCGGGCAGAGTCGCTTCGAAGTCCCAACCGCGCCGAGCGAGGCGGCCTGTCGGGCAAGCCAATCGAACAGCTGTCGACCGACCTCGTGGAGTTCATCGCCCGTCGAACCGACGTGCCAGTCGTCGGCGTCGGAGGTATCTCCGACGCAGAGGGTGCTTACCGGAAGATTCGCGCAGGCGCGAGCGTCGTCCAACTGTACACCGGACTCATCTACGAAGGGCCGACGCTCGCCCGGGACATCAACCGGGAACTTGTCGAGTTACTCGACCGCGACGGGTTCGACAGTGTTGCCGACGCCGTCGGTGCCGACCTGTAGGGGGCGGTGGACGGTCGGAGACTTGCTCGAGGCTCGTCGGTACAGTTCAGCATGGCAGGGTAGTGTTCGCGCTATTGCGTCCGAAAGAGATGACGACGGGGGGACCCAGAGTCACATTGGCCCTCCGTTACGTGGAATTTTAGGGTGACACCGAAACCGAGCGAGAAGTCCGCGCTGGGGCGATCGACCGGATCAGGTCTGCACGATGACGACGGCGTCACCGGCCTCGACCATGTCACCGTCGCCCGTGTACCGTCGCTCTCGGTCGACCTCGAACGCGTCTTCGTCGATTTCGACGCCGGCGACGTGAAGCGAGCCGTCTTCGACGGAGTACTCACCGTCGTCGATTGCGGCCTCGATTTCGGGGACTTTGCTACCGAACTCGGGACCGACCACCGAGTAATCGAGGTCGATACCGGTGACGACGGTCTCGATGTCGGGTGCGTCGTCGAGGCGTTCGAGCGCCTCGACGTGCATGACGCGTCGGATGTCGTCTTCGAATCCCGCGACGTCGCCGTACACCTGGACGGTCGCCAACTCGGCGTTGAGTGACAGTTGTCGGTCACTCTTGTACTTTCGAAGCGCGCCGACCACGTCCATCGCCGTCTGACCAGCCTCGAGGTCTGCTTCGAGACCGAGCGGTTCGGGCCACGGTTGGACGTGGACGCTCTCGTCGCCGTACATCTCGCGCCAGAGCTCCTCGGCGATGTGGGCGAGCATGGGAGCGAACAGTTTGACGAACCTGCGGTGCGCCGTCTGGAGCGTGTACGCCGCAGAGATGTCGGTCCCGTCGTCGCTGTCGTCTCGAAGTCGCTGTTTGGCGATTTCGAGGTAGTCGTCACAGAAGGTGTGCCAGAAGAAGCTTCGGAGTCGGTCCCGAGCCTTCGAGAACTCGTAGTGTTCGAGTTTCTCGGTGACGTACTCGATTTCCCGATCGAGTTCGGCGAGCAACCACCGGTCGATGGCCTTCAGTTCGGGCTGGTCGAGTCGCTCGTCGGGGGTCAGCCCGTCGACGAGTTTCGAGGCGTTCCAGAGTTTTCGGAGCAGTTTCTCACCCGCCCGGAGA
>JBNJGG010000212.1:0-3617 GCA_051747545.1 Halobacteriota archaeon
CCGTGAGAGCCAGTCGGCGAAGACGTAGCTCCCCGCGAGCGCCGGGATTGCGTCGCCGTCGTAGCGATAGCCGCCGATGACGGCGATGCCCGTCGGTCCCCCCGGGGCGTCGTGCGGGTACTCGATTATTGGGTCGACGAGCGCCTCGCCGTCGGGTGTCTCGGAGGGGCAACTGTCGGCGCGGAAACAGTGGGTCCCCTCCTTGACGTTCCAGCCGTAGTTTCCGCCCTTCTCGACGAGGTTGACCTCCTCGTACTCGTTCTGTCCAACGTCTGCGACGTAGAGGTCGCCCTCGTCGCTGAAGGAGAATCGCCAGGGATTGCGAAATCCCCACGCGTACTGCTCGTCGAGGCCGTCACTCCCGACGAGCGGGTTGCCGTCGGGGATTCCGTATCCGCGGCCGCCCTCGCGGTCGTCGACGTCGATTCTGAGGATGCTCCCGAGGAGGTTCTCGGTCACGTCCTGTCCGTTTCCACCGCGCACCCCGTCGTACCAGTCGCCGACGTGACCGTCGCTCGAATCGTTGGCCCCGCCGCCGTCGCCGACGCCGACGTAGAGGTAGCCGTCCGGCCCGAAGACGACCGACCCAGCGTTGTGGTTCGACTGGGGTTCGGGAATCTCCAGCACCGTCCGTTCGGACCCGACGTCGACCTGGTTGGACGTTGCGTCCTCGGCGGTGAACTCCGAGAGGACGAACGTGTGGTCGTAGCCGGCGGGCGTCGAACTTCGCGTCGGTGCGCTGTACCGAACGTACAGGCGGCCGTTCTCCCCGAAGTCCGGGTGGAACGCGAGGCCGAGCAACCCCCGCTCGTCTGCACCCTCGGGCGTGACGATCCGTTCCCGAAGGTCGAGGTACGGCCTCTCGCGGAGGCCCTCCTCGTCGTGGAGGTGTATCACCCCGATCTGGTCGACGACGAATCGTCGGTCCAGCCCGGCTGGTTCCGCGATGTCGACCGGCGAGGTGAGACCGGTCACCACCGGTTCGACCGCCAGCGAGAGTTCGTCTGGTTCTGTCTCGTCGGTCTGGTCGGTACTCGTTGTCGGCGAGCGTGTCGACTGTTGGTCCCCGGTGGGCGTCCGCCCGGAACCTCCGAGGCCGAGGCACCCGGCGACCCCGGCCGCCGTCGCACCCAGACTCGCCCGGAGGAACGCCCGTCGTCTCGCTCGCTTCTGAGCCATGCACCTCGTACGTCCGCAGACGGTGAAAACCTAGTGTCGAACTAGAGTCTGACTCCTCACGCGTCGCATTCCAGTGAGTGAGCCACGGAATTACCACCCAGTGACCGACCATCGTGCCGACCGCAGGTGAGCGACCCGACGCGTCAGCGTGTCAGTCGGGCACAACGACTATCTTCTCGGACTGCGTCTGCGTCGTTGCGAAATGGCACGCGAGATGTACGGGCTCCTCTCCTCGAAGAACGCCCGAGCGGCCGCTCGAACCGTCCGTCCCGGGACCCCGAAATCAACAGTCGCTCGCCCGGCTTCGACCGGGGAGGGAGTCTCAGCGGCCGAGGCGGAGTCGCTTCCGCCGGAGGTTCTCGCGCGCTTGAGTGAGCCGTTCGATTCCGTTGAGGCCGCACACGACGGCCTGCGTAATCTCGAAACCCTGTTACGCGACACCGGCGACCGACGGGCCGTCTTTCTGACCGTCTACACGCGAGTCACCCGCGAGGTCCGCGAGCGAATCGAAGACGGTGCGTTCAGCGACCCCGAGTGGGTGGCCGCGTACCTCGTGGCGTTCGCGAATCGCTATCGCCGGGCGCTCTGTGCGTACGAACGGGAGTCGCCGTCGCTGCCGACGCCCTGGCGACTCGCGTTCGACGCCGCCGCCAGCGGTGACTCCCTCGTCGTTCAGGACGCGCTGCTTGGTATCAACGCCCACGTCACCTACGACCTGGCGCTGGCGCTGTGCGACGTCGCTATCGACCCGTACCGAGAGGACCGCTGGGCCGACCACGTCGCGATCAACGACGTTCTCCAGCGCCTCGTCGACGTCGAGCAGGACCTCCTCGTCGCCCACTACGCGCCGGGTCTGGCCAGCGTCGACGAGTCGCTCGGCCGCCTCGACGAAGCGCTGGCCTTTTTCACCCTCGAAGAGGGCCGCGACTTCGCGTGGCGTGCCGCCGTCGCGCTGACCGACTCGCGGTGGTCCCTCACCGAGCGCGTCGTGCGCTGGACGCTGAACGCCGTCGCAACCGGAGCCGCGACGGCGATTTTGTCTCCAAACGTCAGCCCGCGCGTGCTCGAAACGCTCCGGGGTCTCGAAACCGCGGACGACTGAGGCGGAATGGCGACGACGCGTCGCTGTCGGCCACGAGATTTATTTCTGATGAGCATCCATTCGGGGCATGGAGGATTTCGAAGAACTGGTGTCTTCGTTGACGCCGACCGAGCACGCAGGCGGCGTCCGAAGTTACCGCAACACGGTCAGTATCGCGTGCCCAGCCTGTGGCGAACCCTTCGACGACCTGGTCGTCTGCGAGGAGGAGTTGACCAGTCTCGAACTCAGCATGCCGCTCGACCTGTGCGCTGGCGCTCACGACGGGAAACCGGTGCTGTTCACTCACAAACCCTGAGGCGGGCCGCATCGACGGTGTCTGCGCACGTCGGTGAGCGCACCACTGCGGTCCTGCTGGTGAGAGCCCCGGCCCGAGGTCGCTCACGCCGACTGGAGGCGGAGAGTGACGGCGGTGACTCCCGTCTCGGTCTCGTCGAAGTCGACCTCGCCGCCGACTGATTCGACCGTCCACTTGACCAGCCAGAGACCGAGGCCGCTCCCGTGTTCCAGTTGTGTGATCTCGGTCGACCCGAGGATGACGTCTCGTTCCTGCTGGGGGATACCCGGTCCGTTGTCGAGGACGCGGAGCGTGACCCACTCGTCGTCCTCGGCCTCACCGACCGAGATTCGAACTCTGGGTATCTCGCTATCGTTGTGGACGATGGCGTTTTCGACGAGGTTCGCTACCGCCGCGCGGAGGTGCGTCGTCCCCCGAACGACTACCGAGTCGGGGACGTCGGTGAGGACTGTCGCGTCCGGGTACGAGGCTCGGTACTCGTCGGCGACCTCTCCGACGATGGTCGCCACGTCGATGTCCCGGACGGTGTCGATGCCTTTCGTGAGCTCTTCGATTACCTTGGCCTCGTCGCTGATTCGTGCCAGCGCCGTCGCGCGGGACCGGACGACCGTCGCTCGCTCGGCGATTTCCTCGTCGTCGACGTCTTGTTCGATGAGCTCTGCGAAGCCGATTATGACGTTCAAGTCGTTTCGGAGGTTGTGTCGGAGGACGCGATTTATCACTTTGAGGTAGCGCTCGCGCGTCTTCTGTTCGGTGATGTCGGTGTACACGCCGAAGGCCCGTGATTCACCGTCGAGCCCGTACGGAATCCCTCGGAAGAGAAACGTTCGGTTCTCGTCGCACGTCTGGCGGCGGACCTCGGCGACGACTACCTCGCCTTCTCTGGTGCGGGCCTCCAGTTCCACCCCGCCCCCGTTCGTGGATTCGTCGGCCGGGAGGACGACCTCTTCGGCATCGGCACCGACGAGGGTCTCTTCGTCGCCTCCGAAGACCGACTCGAAGGCGGCGTTGACCGACCGTATGATGGGGTCCTCGTCGACG
>JBNJGG010000213.1:0-3605 GCA_051747545.1 Halobacteriota archaeon
CGCCAGGTCGACGGGTCAGGCGATGGGCGAGTTCCAGCGCGGCCGTCAGGAACTCGAACAGGAACTCGAAGACATGAAGGAACCGCCGGAACCGTCGTCGACGTCGTCCGAAGAGTCGTCGTCGACCGAGTCCACCTCCGACGAGAGCGACGAGGTGGCCGAAGAAGCGACCGAGAAGAGCGAGAACTGAATCCCGGTTTTTCGAGAACGAGACGGCGATAGATTGGTTGTAGAAGCGTACGCTTTTTAATCGGCCTCACCAACCTCGGCGCGTGGGCGTGTGGCCTAGCGGACAGGGCGAGAGGTTCCTAACCTCTAGATCGCGGGTTCGAATCCCGTCACGCCCGTTTTCCGGCGAACGAATGTGAGCCGTGAAAACGGCACGAGGGATTCGGATCAGGGAGCAACTTGTTGTGACCGAGGTTCGAATCCCGTCACGCCCGCTCGTGTGTTGTGAGCGAACGAGAGCAACCGCAAGAGACCGAAGCGAGCGGTGCGGCCGTGACGTACCCCCACTCGCTACGTTCGCGGGAGTCCCGCCACTCCCTTTCTGATGTGTCACGCCCTTTCTGATGTATTCGCCAGATGAACCGGTCGGGCGAGCGACCCCGCGATACCGCGGTCGAACAGCCGATGTGTGAGCGCTCGATACAGGCACTCTCCCGTCCCAGGAGGTCGATTTAATCACACCCTATCTGTCGTAGTCGAAGATGATTATCGAGTTGATACCAGCGATAATTGATGCTTAATACAGGAGAAGCATTTTTGAATGAAGCCCCCTATTACCCGCCAATGGCTATCGACGACGCTGAGGGTTCCGACGCAGGGCAGGCGGACGGAACCGCCGAATCAGCGGAGTCAACGGGGCATCGAGCAAACTCGCAAACGGCCACCGTTGGGGCGTATACGTGGGCAGACTTTCTCGACGCCTACGGTGGAGAGGGAGACGCGAACGCGTTGTACGATGGACTGACGACTCCGAGTGGTGACCGTTGGAGCGACGGCACCGCACAGCAACCGACCGAAGACGACTGGGACAGGGTCGAACTCGACCCCGTCGCCTATCTCGGGTTCCACCCCACCGAGACGGAAGCTGTCGTCGGAGCGGCCGGGGTGGCCGCAACTGACCTGCACGAACTGTTCGAGGAGTTCTGTGACCCCGAGACGACGCCGGTCGTCAAAGGGCGATACCTCTGGGAGCATTACAAACGAGAGTATTACTACGACGCGGCGCTGGAACCGCCTCGAGACAGCGCGGGAGAAATCGAGCCGTTCGATCCCGCTCCGAAACTCGGGTTCGCACCCGACGAGGTCGAATCCGTCGTGGCGCAGGCGGGGTCCCGAGCAGAGAGGTTGGCCGCCCTCGTCGACGAGCGAACGGTCGACGTAAACGAGGACCTCGACGAGGACCAGTTCTTCTCGGAGAACGGTACGACGACCGTCGTCAACCGGTACGACCTCGAAAAGACGGTACCCCTCTCGAAGAAGAGCCACTTCA
Organism: Halobacteriota archaeon; assembly: GCA_051747545.1. Taxonomy (GTDB): domain Archaea; phylum Halobacteriota; class Halobacteria; order Halobacteriales; family Haloferacaceae; genus JBNJGG01. Next base: position 1,499 of record JBNJGG010000213.1, read on the forward strand.
GGGAACTGGAGCGATACTGGGTCAACAAGCCCTACGCCTTCGTCATCATCTTTCACTCCACGAAGGAGAACGAGAAGAAGTACTACGTCATTGAGCCGTACCTGAACCGCATCGAGGACGAGCTTCAGGAGTTCCTCACCGGCAAACTCAGGACGGCCATCAAGTACGCTGACGAGAGCGTTGTCGGAGCCGAGGGCGACAGTCGTGGCGAAGTCATCGAATCGCAAACCTACGAGCTACTCGACCGATACGACCTGTTTTCGGGACAGAGGACGTCGGGACTGCTCGACAGCGTCGCGAATCGACTCCGCGTCGAAGACGGTAGTTCGATGGAGGGTCTGCTCCGCCGCCTCGGATGGAGTGGTCCGAAAGACGAGAAGGCGGGTCTCGACGGCATCAGTGCCAGACCGGAGCCGGTGGTGCTCGAAGAGGACTCACAGACGCTCACGGAGTATCAGGTCGACAAACTGCTGTACTACCTGCAGCGTGATTTCATCGGCTACGAGCGAATCGACGGCATCAAACACGACATCAACGTCGAGGACATCTCCTGTGACGGATACAACTCGCCGGTGTTCGTCTACCACGGCGACTACGAGCAGATAATCTCGAACGTCTATCACGGCGAGGGCGAACTCGACGACTTCGTCGTCAAGTTGGCCCAGCGGTCGGGGAAGGGTATCTCCAAGCGTCGCCCGCAGGTGGACGCGACGTTGCCGGACGGGTCTCGTGCGCAACTCACACTGGGTCGAGAAGTGTCCGACCACGGAACCAACTACACGATTCGACAGTTCAAGGACGTCCCGTTCACGCCGATCGACCTCATCAACTGGAACACGTTCTCGCTCGACGAGATGGCATTTCTGTGGCTCTGTATCGAGAACAACAAGTCGCTCATCTTCGCTGGGGGGACGGCGTCCGGGAAGACGACCTCTCTGAACGCCGTCTCGCTGTTCATCCCTTCGAGTTCGAAAATCGTCTCCATCGAGGACACCCGGGAGGTCGAACTCCCGCAGCGAAATTGGATCGCGTCGGTGACGCGACCCTCCTTCTCCGACGACGACAAGGGTAACGTCGACGAGTTCGACTTACTGGAGGCGGCGCTCCGGCAACGACCCGACTACATCGTGATGGGGGAGATTCGTGGCCAGGAAGGACGGACGCTCTTTCAGGTCATGTCCACCGGTCACACGACGTACACGACCTTCCACGCCGACTCCGTTGGCGAGGTGCTCAAGCGGTTCACCACCGACCCCATCAACGTCTCGAAGACGATGTTTACGGCGCTCGACCTGGTTTCGGTTCAGACGTCGACGCGCGTACAGGGGAACAAGGTGCGCCGGAACAAGTCGCTCACGGAAATCAACCACTACGACGCCGAGAACGACGAAATCAACGTTCAGGACGTCTATCAGTGGCAGGCCGAGACGGACGAGTTCTTGAAGATGGGGATGTCGAACACGCTCGAACAGATCAAGTTCGACGGGGGGTGGAGCCACGACCACCTCGAACGAGAGGTGTTCATGCGGGAAGTCATTCTCGCGTACCTCATCGACAGGGGGCTCAACACCTACACGCAGGTCGCCGCCACGTTTCAGGCGTTCATCAACGACCAGGAGACGATCCTGACGCTGATGGCGAACGACGAACTCGAACGGAGCCTCGAAGACCTCCGAGAGATGGAGTCGGTTCTCATCGACATCGACCCAGAGAAGGAGGAGATGGTCCCACGGCCCGACCCGGACGAAGAGACGGCAGAACTCGCCCGTGAGCTTCTCGAACGCGCCGAACAGGAACTGTTCTCGGAGTACCGCGGCAACGAGGCAGACAGCGTCGCCGACGCGCTCAGCGGGATGGAACCTGCCGTCGATGTGGCGGCCGAACCCGCGGGTCCACCGCTCGAAGAAAGTGTGACGGACCCGGCCCTCGAAGCAGAACCGCTTGGCGAGCTTCCGGAGGGTGAGTCCCCGCCGTCACCCCTCGACGCCGGATTCCCAGCAGACGATGCCGACACATCCCAAGCCGAGACGAGTGTCGACACATCCCAAGCCGAGACGAGTGTCGACACATCCCAAGCCGAGACGAGTGTCGACACATCCCAAGCCGA
>JBNJGG010000214.1:0-3583 GCA_051747545.1 Halobacteriota archaeon
GTGAGTCGTCGACGTATCGGAGGCTGGTCGAATCGTCCCGGACGCCGCGGTGAAGCTGACGGAGCTATCTGGCTCGGACGTGACTGTCGAGCGTGGCGTCACCTCACGACCCTCACCATCGTCGGTGCCCGGGAGTTGGCCGGCACAACCCGCGAGCGTTCCGAGGATGGTTGCCCCTGTCAGTTGGAGGAGCCTGCGGCGCGAGAGCGACCGTTGTTCTCTATGCGGCACAGTTGTTCGGACCCAGTTCGAGTTCTGTCGCCTCGCCCTCGTCGTCGACGGTCTCTTTGCCGGTGTTGATGGCGATAACCCGCTCGTAGTTCGGGGGCTTCTCCGGGGCATCCTCGGTCAATCGCTCGACGAACGCTTCACGGTCGAGCCCGAGGAAGTCGAGTTCCTCGCGGAGGTCCCCAAGCCGGGCATCGAGAGGTTCGCCGGGCGAGCCGTTCTCGTAGCGCCCGTCGTTCGTGACGGTGAGGTGGCCCGGCAGAATCGTCGTGTCGTCCGGGAGGTCGAGGATCGTCTCGTGGAGCGAGTCGTACAGCAGTTCCGCTCCACGTGAGGCATCGTCCTCACCGAACTGGAGTTCCGTCCGCCCGACGGAGTCGACGAACAGCGTATCGCCCGTCAACAGGAGTTCGCTGTCGACGAGGTAGTTCATCATCTCCGAGGTGTGACCCGGCGTGTGGAACGCCACGATTTCGACGTTGCCGACTTCGATGACTTCTCCATCTGACAGCGGTTCGTATTCGTACTCGACACCGCGCTCGCTGGCTGCTTCGCCGAGGTGGTAGGGAACGCCGACTTCGTCAGCGAGTGCCGAACTGCCGGAGATGTGGTCGGCGTGGACGTGCGTATCGAACACGCGCGTTATGGAGAGCCCAGCGTCCTGGGCAGCAACTTTGAACTGGTCGGTCTGTCTGGTCGCATCGACCACGACGGTCTCTTCTGCTTGTTTCGAGCCGACGATATAGCCGAGACAGCCCTTCGCTCGGAGCTGGACCTGCCGAACGACGAGGTCATCGCTGGATGTCTCGATAGAGACGACCTCGTAGAGTTTGCTCCACTCCTCCATCCCGCCGGTGACGACTAAGACATCGTCGTAGCCGTGCTCGTCGAGGTCGAACGCGAACGGCGTCGACGTCAGACCCTTCCCGCAGATAGCGACGACCGGCCGGCCGTCGACCAGTGCGTTCACCTCGTTCAGTTGGTCCTCGCTCAACCCCTCGTCAGGGTCATACGGAACGTTCTCTGCGTCACGCACGTGCCAGGCCTCGAAGCTGTCTTCGGGACGCGTGTCGATGAGCGTGAACCGTTCGTCGGCGTCGATCTTGTCCGCAAGTTGTTCCGCGGTAATGTTCTTGACCATCGTATCTCACTGTGTCGTGCCGAGTTTGCCGTTCGTCGGATCCGTCGCGTGTACCGTCGATATCTAGCGCGTTCGATTACGCCCTTCTTCGGGGAAAGTGTTCCCGCGCGGAATCATGGATGTCTCGCAGTACGCCTCGCCGGCCATGTAGTCGACGCCCGGTTGGATAAACGGATACGGCCCGTCGGCAGGCGTGTTCTGCGCACGGCCGCCATCCTCTGCGGTCTCGACCAGCCCCATCACCTCGTAGTCGATTGGTGAGTGCTCTTCGAGGTATTCGACGATGACGTCGACTGGAATCGTCCCGTCGTCGACCTCGACGTCCTGGAACGGGAACCCGCAATTGCCGAGGTCGCGTTCGGGATCACCGGGTCGGCGGAACGTCGCCACCGAGTACGTCTCCTCGAGGTCGATTGGTTCGCCGTCGATTCGCATCTCGACGAGGCGACGGCCGCGCTTGGCCGTTGGGTCGACGGTTGCCTCGACGTTCGAGGAGAAATTCCGGACGCGGCCGTCCTCCTGGTCGTAGGGGTACGGCGTGAAGTTGTCCTCGAGAAACTCCTCCATGTGGGACGTGAGCTGCTGGCCGTACGCGACACCACGGGCGACGGGTGTCGTCATCGGGAAGAACGTGTAGAGCGTGCCGAGCGTGATCTCCCCGGGCGGAATGGCAGTTCCATACCGGAAGCCATGCGAGACGGCGAGGTCGGTGTCGAAGTAGGCTCTGAGTGCGTCGTTGAACAGCGTGTTCCACGCGCTCTCGAGGAACGACTGCCGGTAGAGCGGCGTCTCGGTCCGGCCGACGACCGTGTCGAGGGGCTTCTCGAGTCTGCCGGCTCCGCGCTCGAGTCCGGGCTCGTCCTCGAAGAACGGTGCACGCACCGATTCGACCGTCTCCTGTGCGTCGGCGTCCGGGTCCGGCGTGTATTCGCCGTCTTCGGTCAGTAGATACAGGTGGTGTCTGAACTGTACCTCCCCGTCTCGAACTCGGAGGTCGACACGGCCGAGCGCTTCGCCCATGCCGGACTCGACGACGACGGTTTCGGTCTCCTCGACGACGATGGGGTCGTATGTGTACTCGTGAGTGTGTGCGCTGAACATCACGTCCACGCTCGTACAGTCCTTCGCAGCCTGGACCATCCACGGCAGGCCGATTTCGGTGACTGCGACTACGACGTCCGCGCCGTCCTCGCGGGCGGCCTGTGCTGACTCTTCGAGGAGCGCGGGGTGCTTGCCGAAGCGGTACTTGCCCTCGGAGAATACGGGTGCCATCCGGTCTACGTAGACGTTCGTCATCCCCACGACGCCCACCGAGATTTCCCCGACGTCGAGAATCTGGTATGCGTCGTACAGCCGCTCGTCGGTCTCATAGTCGTAGAGATTGTTGGCGAGGACGGGCGCGTCAAGTGCATCCATCAGTTCGAGGAAATTGCCGTCCTCGGCGGCCTCGTTCGAGTAATCCCAGTTTCCGGGGACATAGACGTCGGGCGCGACGTGTTCGTTGATGGGCTCGAGCATTGCTTGCCCGTCGGTGTAGGTGGTCACGGCTGAGCCGTGGAACGTATCTCCACTCATGAGCGTCCAGACCTCGTAGTCCGCGCGGAGTTCGTCGAGTTTGGCCGCGAGCAGGGGAATCCCGCCACCGCGCTCGATGACGCGGTCGTTCTCTCCGAACTCGAAGTTTGGCTTCGACGTTGGGTTGTCGTAATAGACCTGGTAGCGTGGCGTGAGCTGTCCGTGGAGGTCGCTGACGTGCGCGAAGACGACGTCTGGGTCGCCTGTGCTGTCACGCGCAGGGTCACCGTCTAGGGATTGCCACTCGCCGACGGATGTCTCGTCCTGGTTCATCGTGATGCGACTGTAGATACGACCGTTGGCTGTTCATAAGTTGTGGTTGAATTTCGAAAAACCGAACAAGACCACGTATGGGTTCGCTATCGGTTACATATTCGATTGAAAGCCGAAACCGGTCGAGTTCGGTTTGCAAAACAGTCTCGTAGTGCGTTCTAGTGGCAGGTGCGAAGGATGAGTGAGACACTGGCCTTACGCTTCTTAGGGAGAACTTGCCTAAGGGAGAAGGCCGTAGTATTGGCCGAGCAGAGATGTACGCGCTTGTTCGAACGTCGAGGTGGTCTCGATGACAGCTAACTGGGTAACGACGGGGCTGTCTGCGGTCGTCATCCTCGTTGCGTCTGTTATTCACGGGATCGCCGG
>JBNJGG010000215.1:0-3564 GCA_051747545.1 Halobacteriota archaeon
CGCGGGACGCGACCCGAGGTGCCACCGGAACTGCAACGGCGTCGGTGAGGGCCAGCAGGTGTGTCAGTACCCCACGCCGCCGTCTCCCTCTCGAAGTGTGTGAAGCGTCGAGCACTCGATGCACGCGTGTACTTCGTCGTCGTTGTTGCCGAAGACGCGGGCGAATTGCTGGGAGACGTAGGAGTGGCAGTTTCGACACCGATTGGTCTGAACGGGTTCGACACGCCCTCGCACGCTTGATTCTCGGGATGCCATCGCATCCCCCTCTCGCCGTTACGAGTTTTGTTATTAGGCGGCTAGGTGGTCGTAAGATCAGCACTCGCCGGCAAACGAGACCGGTAGCTACGCCGAGGATTCAGCTGTTGTACCGGACAGTGCCGGCGACGTGTTACCCACCGTGAGATCCGGCCAACGACTACCACGCCGACAATCTGGGGCGGTCGAAGTCGGGTATCCTGTAGGGGGGGGGGAGGAGGAAGAAGCCGTCGAGATGCGAACTCCGCTCTCCAAAGTGAGTTGGTCGGCTCCGAGCGTCGACGTGGGTTGCATCGCCGCCAGAACGAGACAGGACGTTCGTCGATCGTCGGTTACTCGGTTTTTTTGTCGACACCGGGCAACAGCTGTTCCGGCTCGCGTTCGTAGATCGGTGTGTTCGCGAACTCTCGGATCCGTTCCATTTCTTTTTCTGACAGGTGCTCCGTCATCGTTTCCCCGTCTCGCCTGGACCGACTAAGTAATATAGCGCCTATGACGATTCGACCGTCGGATTACTGGTAGTAGCGGTCACATTATAGTTGATTTACTATCACATTTCGCGGCAGATCGGTCGAGAACTGGACCCCGGGCCGGCGAGGGACGCCTCCACTTGCTAGCCAATACGAGCCTATGTTAGCCAGACACCGGTTTCGAGCCTCGGGGCTAGCAATACGCCGGGCGATGTCGCCGTTCGACGGTACACCCAGGTCTCGAATGCCGATGTTGTCCGTTCTAGTTATCATTTCACTTCGAGATTCTTGTTACGTAGCAATTACACAATCAGCTCTTGGCCGGGAGAGACACCCCTGAATTACTGTTGTACCGGATTGTTAGCCGGAATAGGATGATCGTATACACGTCTCGTACGGAGTGAAATTCGGCGTAACTATTTGTTCTCTTACCTGTATTCGCCATACGGCGCTGTGCATTTGTCTTCGCAGCCCTTCATACAAATTCAAGGACAAATATCGTATATGGAGTTTAACAAATTGTGACTGTTGGGGTGGATCGCTGGACGCGAGTAGACGGTCTCCGCCAGATCCGCGTCCACCGACCCTCGCTTCGACGCGGACGACCGTCGGCGTGGGTCACACGAGATTTTCCGCCTCGATCGTCTGCCACACCTCCCTTCCTTCCTCGGTCAACCCGTATACGCGTCCCTTCTTCCGATCTTCGGAGACGAGGAGGTCAACGAGGTGCCTGTCTCGAAGTCCCTGGAGGGCTCTCGAAACGTGGGCGATTCCCACGTCCGCGTCGGCGGCGATTTGCGAGGGAGTAGCAGGCCCCACTGAGAGTCGCTTCAGGGCGACGATGCGATACCGCGAACTAATGACGAAACTGATGTCGTCCCAATCGGTGCTCATACGTTGGATGGCTCGTTCTGTCGTCTACCGGGACGTCCGGTATTGGCGCGCGCCGGTCCTCGGATAACTGTCTGTTCTGGTCGGTCTGGATTTCCTCCGCCCGCGAGTAGTCGCGGTGCAGTCGCAGTTTCATTATCAGTCGCTAGTCCTATAGTGGTTACGTCCCTTCATAGCGTCCGTTCTCGGTAGGCTCGTCCCCGTAATCTGGTAAGGAGTGCTTTCACGATTCCAATCAGTTCACCGAATCTCTCTTTTCACCAACGTATCTGGTCGAGGAGTGTCGGGCCGATCGACGACGAGCCGATGGCTGCTGACCGTGCGCCGTCCATCGGTGTCGCTGCCGAGCGACCGCGACCGGATTCCCGGCCCTTACCGGTTTGAATCCCACCGTGGGCCGTAGAAACGGACGAATAACAATGTCCCGATCTCCGCCACTTCGTAGGCATGTATTCGTCACCGGGAGAGCTGCCACCGGACGGGGGCGGTCGTCGTGGCGTCTGAGTCCCGTTTGGGCCGCGTCGGGGGGTGGTGGCCCGGGCTCCCCGTCGATATGCTCGTCGTCGCGAGCCTCCTGTGCGTCGCCATCAGCCTGTTGATCGTCTGGCCGGTCGACAGCACACTCGTCCGGGTCGTCGCCGGGTTCCCCCTGTTGTTCGTTTTGCCCGGGTACGCCATCGTCTCTGCCGTGTTCCCCCGCCGATCCGGGAACGTTTCACCTACGCGCGCGAGGGAACGGTTCGCCCTTCCGTCCCGACTCTCTCGCGAGGGCGTGACGACTGCGGAGCGGTTCGCCCTCGCCTACGGGTTGAGTGTCGCTGTTCTCCCCGTGATCGCCCTCGCGCTCACGGTGACCGTCGGCCTCTCGCTCGAGTCGCTCCTGATCGTCCTCGGCTCGGTCGTCCTGATTTGCGTCGTCGTTGGCGCCGTGCGCAGACTCCGGCTTCCCCGCGACGAGCGTTACGCACTTCCCGTATCGAGGTGGGCGACACACCTCTCAGAGTCGGTCCAGCCCGATCGGCGACTCAGCTTCGGACTCTCCGTCCTCGTCGCGGGGTTGCTCGTCGTCAGCACCGCGACGCTCGGGTACGCACTCGTCGCACCGATCTCCGGGGAGTCCTATTCGGAACTCGCACTGCTGACCGAGACCGACGACGGCGAGCACGTCGCCGGCGATTATCCGGACGATCTCGGCCCGGGCGAAACGGGATCGATCGTCGCGGAAGTGACCAATCACGAAGGTGAACGCACCGAATACACCCTCGTCGTCCTCCTCCAGGAGGTCGACCGTGAGGACGGGACGCTCGAGGTGGTCGAGGAGACGGAACTCGAGCGGGCGTCCCGGACGGTCGAGTCGGGTGACCAGTGGCACCACACCCACCAGCTGTCGACGCCGGCCACTGGCGAGGACCAGCGGGTCATGTTCCTGCTCTATCTCGACGAGCCGCCCGCCACACCGGACGCGGACTCCGCTGCGTATCGGTCCCACATCTGGCTCGACGGTGAACCTGACGAAGGGGGTTGACCAGCTGTGATCCGTTCCGCGGTTCGGTCACGCGTAGACGGTCGTCGAGTCCATCACGTCGTCACCGTGCCGAACAGAAGCACAACTGTTCGTAGCAATCGGATAACAAAGGGGTACGAGCGCTCATGGTTCAGTCGAGACATACGTCGAATACGGACCACGCTTCCCCGGAGCGACCGGGGAACGAGGGACCACCCGTCGATCTACCATGGAAAGCGACCAGGCTTCGAACCCACCCCGCGAGGAGGTACCGACCCCGAGTAGCGACCGACTCCCGCCTGAGTCCTTCGACGATGCGGTCCAATCGTTCGTCGAAAGCGAGCGAGAGGCGTACGAAACGGTCCCGGGATTGTCGGCGACGAGGCTGTTCGAATTGCTGACGCATCCGGGGCGACGCTACGTCCTGACGTACTTGCTTCGGTC
>JBNJGG010000216.1:0-3554 GCA_051747545.1 Halobacteriota archaeon
CGACGTCGAACGCGCGGTCGTCGGCGTCCTCGGGGGGTTCGAGGTAGCCGATCGCGTTCGCCGTGTAGGCCCCGCCGAGTTCGAGGTCGACGTCGAAGCTCGCGACGACGGTGTCGGGGGTGTCGGCGGGCGTGACCGACAGTTCGTAGCTCCCGGCGGGAACGGCGACGTAGTCCGTCGAGTCGCCGAATTCGACGTCCGCAAAGAGCGGTTCGCCGTCGGCGAGCACGTCGACCGCCGGCGCATCAGTCGCGGCGTGGAAGAGTCGCACGAGCGCGGCCCTCGCGTCGACGAGGACCACCGGTTCGAACGTCTCGTCGTCGAGTTCGCCGATCGCGGCGACGGTGTAAAAGGCGCTCCCGACGTCGATCTCGTCGTCGAAGACGACGGTCTCCGGATCGCCGGCCGCGGTGATGGTGACCTGATACGTTCCGGCGGTGACCTCGAGGTACGGCGAGACGTCGCCGTAGCTGAAGTTCCCCACCACGAGGTCGTCGTCGACGAGCACGTCGACCGCCGGCGCGTCGGGCGAGAGGTGAGCGATCCTGAGCGCGGCCGGTTCAGTCGGCCCGTCGGTACTTTCCTCTTCTGTCGGCGTGTCTTCCTCGGCTGGCGTCTCTTCGTCGTCCGTGTGGTTCCCGCTCGCGAGTGCAGTCCCGCCGTGGACGGTGAGCCCGCCTGTAGCGCCGATCGTCGTCAGTGCGGAGCGTCGTGATACTGGCATGGTGCAGGCGAGAGCCAGCGGCGGGATAGTAAAAAGGTGGACGTCAGTACCGGGAACTGTATCGAGATTTCCGCTGGAGAACGGGGAGTAAGCAGTGCCTACACGCTACGAACGAAACGGGAAGGAGCGTCACTCGAGCCGTTCGAGCACCGCGTCAGCGTCGTACGCCAGGGAGAGCGAGCGTGATCGACCACGGCCCTCGATCTCGGCGTAGTCGGCCTCGATCAGGCCCAGCTGGTCGAGTTTGTTGACGATTTCGGAGTACCGGGTGTAGCCGAGATCGGTTTCGTCGTGGAAGCTCTCGTAGACGGTGCCCGCTTGCTCGCCGTCGTGTTCGGCGATGACCCGGACGAGGGCCCGTTCGTTCTCGGTCAGTCCCGAGAGGTTGCGACTGAGCGTGACGTACTTCGACTTCGCGTAGGCCGACTCGACGTCTTCGGGTTCGACGGTTCGACTGGCACGCATCTCCGCTTGCAGCCCCGCCCGTCGGAGCAGGTCGATCCCCACGCGCAGGTCGCCGCCACTTTCGGCGGTCAGATCGGCGACCTGTTCCAGCGTGGGCCGATCGATCACGTCGTCGTGAAACCCCCGCTTGACTCGCTCGGTGAGGATGTCGACGATCTCCGGGGCGTCGTACACCGGGAAGTAGACCTCCTCCGGACGGAACACGCTCTGCACTCTCGGATCGAGTTCCTCGATGACGTCGAGCGTCGGATCCGACGAGACCACGATGACGCCGATCTTGGCGCCGGGGTACTCCTCGTGGGCGCGTAACAGCGAGTAGAGCGCGTCGGAGGCTTCGTTTTCGTAAAAGAGGTAGTTCACGTCGTCCAGCGCGACGACCATCACGCGGTCTTCCTCGACGAGTTTCTCGGCGATCTGGCCGAAGAGTTTCTTAAAGGAGATGCCGGAGGAGGGTGGTTCGTAGTCGAAGGTCCCCTCGAACAGTCGCGAGAAGACCGAGTAGCGGGTCGAGTTGACCTGACAGTTCACCCGGATCGTCCGAACGTCGCTCGTCTGGGCGCCGGCCTCGGCGAACAACTTCTGGAGGGCGGTCGTCTTGCCGGTTCCCGGCGGACCCCGGATCAGGACGTTCAACGGGCGCGAGCCCCGAACTGCCGGCCGTACCGCGTACGTGAGCCCCTCGATCTGTGACTCGCGGTGTTTGAACGTCTCCGGGACGTAGTCGATTTCGAAGACGTGTTCGTTCCGAAACACCGTCTCGTCCCACGACAACATCCCCCCGTCGGGGTCTCCATCCATTACTTTCACCTAGCTCTCGGGCCCACTTAGTTGTTTGCGGTCGGGTTCGGAAACGCCGGGTGGAGAAGTGTCGGTCACCGCCACCACCGAAGCGACTACAGGGCCGTTCTTCTCGTCCGATTCAACCGCTTCGTCGATATCAATCTTCGTCGTCCGTTCCTTCGTCGTCCGTTCCTTCGTCGTCCGTTCCTTCGTCGTCCGTTCCTTCGTCGTCGACCGACGCGGTGATCGGTGGCTTCCCCTGGCGAACCGATCGATCACGCTCGTCGTGCTGGAAACAGAGGCCGTCCTCGACGGCGGGTCGGGAGCACCGATCACCATCCGCGGTCAGTGCCAGACACCGCTCGCCACCCTCGGGTTCGGTGTCGGTCCCCCCATCACTCGATGGCCCTTCAGGCCCACCGTCAGCCACGGAGTCGACGACGGCGGCGTCCGCTTGCTCGAATACGAGCCCTTCAGACGACCCACCACGTTGTATACGGGCGTCGCTCGCCGTAGTCACCCCACCCCCAGTCTCTATTCGAGACGATGGCCCGGTTGGCGTCGGGGGGCCCGATGGCGATGGTGGCTGGCGTGCTGACGGTGGTTGACGAGTGGGTTCGCACACCGGGGACGCCGGGGGTTCGAATCCGTAGACGAGGTCGCCAGCGTCGACCAGGTACACCGATCGGGTCGGATCGAAGACCAGCGCCGATTCGATGTCGATCGCGAGTACCGCGAGCGTTTCGAGCGAGTCGACCGGGGCACGATCTTTCGCGTAAATCGAGTCGGGGAGCCGGGCGACCGTGAGCAGGTCCTCGTACTCCTCGCGCTGGGTCTGGTAGTCGAGCCAGTCGAGCTCGGTGTCCGACGGCGGGTTCCAGCGGTAGCTGGCGAGTCCGACAGCCCCGAGCCCGCCGAGAGCGAGGACGGCCAGCAGCGGCCCACCGATCGACTGGACCGGACTGGGCGAGACGGAGACGGTCTCCGTCTCGGTGGTGGTATACCCCTCGTCGAACCTGGTGTCCTCGAACTCGAAGGCGCTCCCGTCGAACGAGACGGTGATCTCGTGGGTCTCTCCGACGTCGCGATGCTCGCCGTTGACGTCACCCGCCACCTCGACGGTCGCTTCGAGGACGTGTTCGATCTGGCCGGGGCTCGCGCCGAGGTCCGCTTCGATCTCGTCGATCCGTGCGGAGGCGGCCTCGACGTCGACCTCGAAGGAGGTCGCCACCGCCTCGCCCGGCCCGACGGCCGTCTGGTTCGCCGCGGCGACGCGGTCGGATTCCGCCCAGTAGACCGTGTCGTCGTCGGTCGCTCGCACGGGTTGGTCGATCCTGAGGTCGACGTCGACGTCGCCAGAGGCCGCCTCGTACGCGACCGTGTACTCGCCGTTCGCCGTCGGTGAGATGGCCGTGTAGTACAGCGGTTCGTCTCGGAGAACCGTTCCCTTCTCGAAGACGGCGTTTTCTTCGGTCACGGTGGCGCTGTGAGAGAGGTCACCGGCCGTCGACCAGTCTTCGACGGTTCGCGTTTCGTCGAGTTCCGTCGGGTGCGTGTACGCACCGTAACTCACCCAGATGCCCGC
>JBNJGG010000217.1:0-3524 GCA_051747545.1 Halobacteriota archaeon
TCGACGCGCTCGTCGAAGTCCTCGATGTCGGAGGGGTCGAGCAGTCCGGAGTCGTAGACGATGACGCCGCCCTCGCGAAGTTCGTCGAGATTCTCCGAGAGGGGCTTTATCTCCTCGTTACCGTAGTAGGCACCCTCCTGGGGGTTTCGAGCGAACGAGTCGCCCAGCGCCAGAAGGAAGTTGTACCCGTCACCCCGGGATTTCACTGGGTCTGCGGACGCGCGTATCTCGGTGTAGGTGTGACCACCTCGAATGCGCGACGGATAGTGTCTGTGCGTGAATACGTGTAGCCCCGACCGCATCAGGGCCTTTGCGAAATTCTGACTCGTCGAGGCGATCCCGTCACCGGATCCACCTGCGATGCGCCAGATGAGTTCGTCGTCGGTCATATCTAACACTCACGGCCCGATGGGCCACTATAGCTTGCTTAACCACGAACCGATTAAAGCCTTTGCCATACCTTAGCAAGGAATGATAATGAAGGACCTAATATTTCGAGTAACACACCACATATTATCCAATATTATCACTAGTATTCGGGAAAATCTAGCAGTGACGATGATTTTTGGTGACGGTCTCCGGCCGGTTACTCGACGTTCTCTGGACTTCGGGGGTGATACTCCGTGTCGTATTCTCCAGCTTTGTCGTCGAGTCGATCCGGGTTGATACGTCCACCGAGCAGCATGAAGTCGACGACGGTGAGTGCCAGCATCGCTTCGACGACCGGCACGCCCCGCGGTGGCAGGACGGGGTCGTGACGGCCGACGACCTGTATCTCTTTTTCCTCGCCGGTCTCCCAGTCGACGGTGGTCTGTTTCTTCGGTATCGATGTCGGTGCGTGCAGCGTCACCTCGCCGTAGATGGGTTCACCAGTGGTGATGCCCCCCTGGATTCCGCCGTGTTTGTTACCGACGGGGACCGGGTCGCCGTCGTCGTCGAAGGTCCAGTTCTCGTTGCGGTCGGACCCGGTCCACTCGCGGGCTTCGCGACCGAGGCCGAACTCGAAGGCCGTCGCGGCGGGAACGGCCATCATTGCCTGTCCGAGGCGGGCCGAAACGGAGTCGAATCGGGGTGCGCCGAGTCCTCGCGGCGCTCCGTGAATCTCGAAGTAAATCGACCCGCCGATGGAGTCACCCTCCCTCTGGTACTCGTCGATACGCTCGCGCATCCGCGCTGCGGTCTCGGGGTCCGCACAGCGGACCACGTTCTCCTCGCTGTGTTCGAGCATCTGCTCGAAGGTGACCTCCGGCGATTCGATGTCGCCGATCTGGTTGACGTGCGCTTTTATCTGCACACCGAACTCGCCGAGAATCTTCTTGGCGATGGCCCCGGCGGCGACCCAGTTGACCGTCTCGCGCGCGCTCGAGCGACCACCGCCACCCCAGTTTCGCGTACCGAACTTCGCGGAGTACGTGAAGTCTCCGTGGCTCGGCCGCGGTGCGGTCACGTAGGGTTCGTACTTGCCGGAGCGGGCGTCCTTGTTCTGGATGACCATCCCGATTGGTGTCCCCGTGGTGTACCCGTCCTGAATGCCCGAGTTGATGGTCACCTCGTCGGGTTCGCCCCGACTGGTCGTTATCATCGACTGGCCAGGTTTTCGTCGGTCGAGGTCCCGCTGAATGAACTCTTCGGAGAGTTCGAGTCCGGCCGGACAGCCCGAGACGGTGACTCCCATCGCGGCACCGTGACTCTCGCCGTAGGTGGTCACCTGAAAGAGGCGACCGAACCGATTTCCGTTCATTACCCGCCCATGTGCGTTCAGGGCATTTAGGGTTTGCAGAATCCGCAAGCGGTCGGACTACCCCGTATCGTGGCCCAGAAGTTGACCCGTTTCGGTCTCGTGGACGTCGGCACCGAGGCTGAACAACTCGTCGAAGAAGTGTGGATAGGAGACGTCGACGTGTTCGGCGCCCTCGATTGTCGTCGTTCCCTCGGCGACGAGACCGGCGATAGCCAGTGACATGATGATGCGGTGGTCCCCGTGGCCGTCAACGCTGTCACCGCGCAGGGTTGACCCGGAACCGTGAATCGTCAACGCGTCCCGTTCTTCGGTCACCGACGCACCCAGCTTCCCGAGTTCGTCGGCCATCGCACTGACCCGGTCGGTCTCTTTGAACCGGACGTGCTCGCAGTTGACGATGTGGGTCTCCCCGTCGGCGATTGCGCCGAGGGTGGCGATGGTCGGGAGCAAGTCGGGCGTGTCGCCGACGTCGACTTCGACGCCGGAGAGTGCCGACTGGCGAACCGTGATAGTACCCATCTCGCGGTCCCAATCGATGTCGGCACCCATCCGACCGAGGACCTCGACGATTGCGCTGTCGCCCTGCGCGCTCGGTCGAGCGCCTTCGACGACGACTTCCTCACCCCCTTCCCCAGCGACGGCTCCCGCAGCGAGCAGGTACGATATCGACGAGAAGTCGCCGGGGACGTGATACTCCCCGTCGGCGGGTTCGTAGAACTGCCCGCCGCGAACCGAGAATCCCGCGTCCGTCCGCTCGGTGTCGACGCCGAAGTCGGCCAGCAGCTCTCGCGTGATTTCGACGTACGGCGCGGACTTCAACTCGGTTTCGAGTTCGATGTCGATGCCCCCGTCGGTGACGACCCCGGCCATGAGAAGTGCGGTGATGTACTGTGAGGAGACGTCGCCCGGAATCGACACGGTCCCACCGTCGATGGGGCCGCCGACGACGAGGGGAGCCTGCCCGTTTCGACGGGTACTCTCTGCGCGCCCTCCGAGTTGCTCGATGGCGTCGAGCAGCGGGCCCTGTGGTCGCGAGCGGAGAGAGTCGTCACCCGTCAAGACGCAGGTGCCGTCGACGAGCGCCGAACAGCCGGCGACGAGCCGAATCGTCGTGCCGCTGTTGGCGCAGTTGATAACGTCGTCGGGGACTGCCGGCGCGCCCCTGAAGCCGTCGATTTCGATGACGTCGCGTTCGACGTCCACGTCGCCGCCGAACGCCTCGACCGCGCACATCGTCGCCTTCGTGTCGGCGCTCACGAGCGCGTCGTGAACGAGTGCCCCCTCGCTGTAACCCGCGGCGAGAATCGCCCGGTGCGTGTAGCTCTTCGAGGGTGGCGCACGAGCGCGGCCCCGTACCGACGACGCTGAGACCTGTATCTCCATAGTAAACCGTTCCCCGTGACGCTGTATCAGCGTACCGGACACGTCTCGCGGCAACAGTCCGAAGGAAACGACTGTCACCAGTGGCTGCCAGTCGGCTCGACTGTCCCGCGTCGTCCACAGTGCTTCGATACGGATCGGTGAGCGTGGATCCTCGCGTCGCCAGAGGTCCGGTGTTCTCGCGCCGACCGAGGTCCGGTGTTCTCGCGTCACCTGGAGAACGGCTTTAGGGCAGCGGGCGCATCACCCACCATGGGACCCGATCTCTCGGCGCTCGATTCGTTCCTCGACGGACGCTTCGACGGCTACCTCCTCGACGCCGACAGCGACGACTCCGACCAGCTGTACCTCTCGGGCTTCGACGCACCGGACGCCTTCGTCACCCTCTATGCCTCGGGCGGGG
>JBNJGG010000218.1:0-3518 GCA_051747545.1 Halobacteriota archaeon
CCGGGGACTCCCCCCCCGCGCCCCGACCCCAACTTCCCCGGCGACGAGGTCCGGGTTGCCGACGAGGAGGCGGCGGCCGGCGAACGCGTCGTCGCCGTCCTCGACGAGTTGGCACCCGAGGCGGGACGGGTGCTCGTCCCGCGGCACCTCCCACACGACGCCGCCGTCTACCTCGAACGCG
Source organism: Halobacteriota archaeon (assembly GCA_051747545.1). Taxonomy (GTDB): domain Archaea; phylum Halobacteriota; class Halobacteria; order Halobacteriales; family Haloferacaceae; genus JBNJGG01. The sequence goes on from JBNJGG010000218.1 coordinate 182, forward strand.
CGGGCTACGACCTCGCGTCGACGCCCGCCGTCTCGACGGCTCGGGCCGTGAAAACCGACGCCGAACTGGTGGCGATACGCGCCGTCCAGCGCATCGCCACCAGGGGAGTCAAACGGGTGGCGGAAATCCTCGCCGCCTCGACCGTCGAGGGAGACGAACTCCACTGGGAGGGCGGGCCGCTCTCGACGACGCGTCTGCGGCGACAGGCGAACGCGACCATGGCGCTCTACGGTGGGTGCGACCTCGGCAACGCAGTCGTCACCGCCGGTGAGGCCAGCGCCGACCCGCACGGGTCGAGCGTCGAGGCGGTCGAACCGGGCGAGACGGTGGTCGTCGACCTCTCGCCGCGAGGGCCTGCGGGCTACTACGGCGACTGCGGTCGGACGTTCGTCGTCGGCGGCGACGGCGGGTGGGAGCGTCGCGCCCACGTCGCGGTCGAGGCCGCGCGTAACGCAGCGCTCTCGGCCATCGAACCCGGAACGGTCGCCAGTACTATCTACGAGGAGGCGGCGGCAGAACTCGCGGCGTACGGCTTCGAAGTGGCCAACAGCGAACGGGGTTTCGTCCGCGATGCCGGCCACGGCGTCGGTCTCTCGCTCCACGAGCGGCCCTCGCTCAGCACCGACGCGATTCTCGAACCGGGGATGGTGCTCGCCATCTCACCCAATCTCTTTGACCCCGATCGAGGCAGCGTTCGCGTCGAGGACCTCGTCGTCGTCACCGACGACGGGTGCGATCTGCTCGTAGACGCACCACGGTCGCTCGACCCGGTCGCGTGGGTGTGAGCGCCCTCACGAGGCCGTTCTCGGTCACTTCTCCTCGCCGTCTTCGGGCATCTTCACTGCCTTTCCCACGGCCTTACCGAGAACCTTCTCCGGAATGTCTGCGGGCGTCGTGAGTACCCGGGGGACGACCACCATCAAGACCGCGATGACCACGAGGATACCTCCCAGAAAGTTCTCCCCCGACAGGAGGTACTGTACGCCGAGAATCCCCAACGGAAGCGCGAAGATGAGCGTCGCAGCCAACTGAACCGTCTCGAGGATTCCCATCGCCATGGGTCGCCTGTAGCAACTAGGCTCACATAAACGTCGCGTGACGGCTTGCCAACCTGTCTGTCCGACGGGAGGACGATGCGTGCTGTCAGGCGAAGTGGCTAAGCAACTCCCGTGTGCAGAGGGTGCTATGGTCCTCGGTGTTCCGACTCCGACACTTCTCGTTTTCTTACTCATTCTGGTGACCGTGGTCCTCTTCGTCACCGAGCGACTGCCACCGGACATCACCGCCATGGGGGCGCTCGTCGCGCTCGTCCTCCTCGGGCCGTGGACGAGTATTGGGCCGGAACAGGCACTCTCGGGGTTTTCCAACGCCGCTACCATCACCATCCTCGCGATGTACATCCTCAGCCGGGGGGTTCAGGACACCGGCATCGTCAAGCGCCTCGGATTCGCCGTGGCGAAAGTGACCAAGCGTAGCGAGAACCGACTACTCGCGGTCGTCGTCGGAATCACCGCGCCACTGGCCGGCGTCATCAACAACACGCCCGTGGTCGCCGTCTTCATTCCCATGGTGACCGACCTGGCCGAAGACGCCAACGTGTCGCCCTCGAAGGTTCTCCTCCCGCTCTCCTACGCGGCCATGCTCGGCGGGACCCTGACGCTCGTCGGCACCGGCACGAACCTGGTCGCCAGCGACCTCTCTGCGAGACTCATCGACCACCCGTTCTCGATGTTCGAGTTCACGGCTCTCGGGGTCATCGTCGTCGGCGTCGGCGGCGCGTACCTCCTCACCGTCGGTCGCGTCCTCACCCCGTCACGGATTCCACCGGGCGATCGGACGACCGGCTATGGAATCGACGACTACCTCACCCGCGTTCTCGTCACCCAGCGCTCGCCGCTCGTCGGCGTTCCCGCCTCCGAGGTCGCCGCCGACGGCAGACGCGACCTGGACATCGACGTCCTCGACGTCGTCCGCGGCGACACGCACTTCATCGCCGCCGACTCGGATCGCCTCGTCGAGGCGCGGGACGTCTTGACCATCCGGGGGAACCCCGAACGCATTCGACAGCTCGTCAGTCTCGCCCAACTTCGGCTGCTCCCTCGTGCCGAAGTGACCGACGAGGAACTGGACCGCCCGCAGCGGTCTGCGCTCGTCGAACTGGTGGTTCCGTCGAAATCCGCCGTCGTCGGAGAGACGGTGGAGAACACTCGTCTCCGAGAGCGCTACGACGCGACGGTCCTCGCGATCCGCCGTCCCGGTGGTGAACTCGTCCGCGACGACATCGGTGCCACGCAACTCGAATCCGGCGACTCGTTGTTGCTCCAGACGACCGAGGAGACGGCCCACTACCTCGCCGAGAGCCCCGCGTTCGTCGTCATCAGCGAACTCCCCGACGGCATCGAGCAAGCCATCGAGTTGTCGCCCAAGACGCCCATCGCGCTCGGTATCGTCGCGTCCGTCATTCTGCTCGCGGCGCTCGACGTGGTCCCCATCGTCATATCGGCACTCGGTGGCGTCGTGGCGATGATCGTCACCGACGTTCTCTCCGCGAACGACGCCTACGACGCGGTGAACTGGAACGTCATCTTCCTGCTGGCCGGCGTCATTCCCCTGGGTATCGCGCTGCAGGAAACCGGCGGCGCGACGCTCGTTGCGGACTTCGTCGTCTCCAGTGCCGGCGTCCTCCCGGCGGCGGTCGTCCTGGGATTGTTCTACCTCCTCACCGGACTCCTCGCAAACCTCATCACACCGGTCGCCAGCGTGGTGCTGTTTCTGCCGATCGCGGTCACCACCGCCCAGCGCATGGGTGTCGAGGCCTTCCCCTTCGTTCTCGCGGTCACCTTCGCCGCTTCGACCGCGTTCATGACACCCATGGGCTATCAGACCAACCTGATGGTGTACGGTCCCGGCGGTTACCGATTCACCGACTACGTCCGGGTCGGCGCGCCGCTCCAGTTGTTGCTCGCCGTCGTGACGACCGCTGGAATCGTGCTTCTCTGGACCCTCTAGCCGACGACGTTCCGAACGCCTAGCGGACGACACCCTGCGGCAACTCGGCCTCGTCTTCGACGCCTAGCCCGGTCGTGACGAGGAGGCGAATCCCACGCCGGGCCGACATGTCGAGTTCGTACACCTCTTCGTCGGGGACGAGCACGAGTCGCCCGGCGGTCGGATTTGGACTGTTCGGCACGAACACCGTCGAGAGTGATTTGTCGGTCGCCCTTTCGGTCGCCCGTGGCCCGGCAAAGGAATCCGGCCTTCCTTGTACCATTCAATTCTTGCCATCTCCGCGCCTCCGAGCCGTCCTGAACAGATAATCTTAATACCCTTGGCTCCA
>JBNJGG010000219.1:0-3517 GCA_051747545.1 Halobacteriota archaeon
ATCAACACGAACCGCGCGAACTCACCGCAGAAGAGCAGAAAATCAAGCGACTCACCGAGCGAGTCGAGCGCCTCGAATCGCACGTCGACGACCTCAAGCAGACCATCGAGGAGAAGGACGAGACCATCGAAGAGTATCGGTCGGAACTGTCGAACGCTCGACGGAAGGAGCGTGAGAAGGCGCGAAAGCGACGGGAAGTCAAGCGCCTCGAACGCGAGAACGGGCGATTGAAACGCGAACGCGACGAGGCCCGCGAGAGCGTCGAGGAACTCGACCAGAAACTCGAACGGTTGAAAGCGCTGTGGAAGCTCGACCACTCGAACTTCGCCGACGTGGCCGAGGGACGGAACCTCGTGCCGGTGAAGGTCGTCGAGCAGTTCACGAAGGGTGAAATCGAGCGCGCCGACGAGCAGTTCGGCCTCTCCGCGGGCGACGTGATTTACCTCCGGGACGCGAGCGGAGCCGGCCGAAGTACGGCGGAACGACTCGCGGCCGTCGATCCGAGAATCGTCCTCCGAGAGGGCGGACTCTCCGAGGTGGCCGACGAGGTGCTGTTCGATCACGAGATTCCGGTCGGCCCCGCCGACGACGTGGCGATGCAGGAGGTCGACGAACTCGCGGTCGCCCGCGAGAGCGACGTGGCGGCGGCCATCGAGGACTGGGAAGACCGCGCAAACGAGCGTCGGAAGGCCCAGAAGACGAGCATGGTCGACCAGATAATCTCCGAACACCGCGCCGAGGGGCGGCGGAGTTAGACGGCAGCGAGGGCGGCCTTCGAGGGCGCGTCGGTGGTCTGCACCGAGACGGTACACCCGCGAACAGCATCCAGAAGTCATATCCCGAAGCCCTGTTTCAGCACTCGTATGGACGCCTACGAACTGATCACCCGGAACGCCGCCGAGGTGGTCACTGAGGAGGAAGTGCGCACGCTGGCCGAATCACCGCGAGGCAAGCGAGCGTACGTCGGGTACGAACCGTCTGGCGTCCTTCACGTCGGCCACATGCTGACGGCCAACAAACTCATCGACCTGCAGGAGGCGGGCTTCGACGTGGTCGTCCTGCTGGCCGACGTTCACGCCTACCTGAACGACAAGGGGACGTTCGAGGAGATTCGGGAGACCGCATCGCGGATGAAACAACAGTTCGTCGCCTACGGCCTCGACGAAGCGAAGACTGAGTTCGTCCTCGGGTCGGAGTACCAACTCGACACCGACTACACCCTCGACCTGCACGCCTCGGAGTTAGAGACGACAGTCGCACGCGCCCAGCGCGCGATGGCGGAGATTCAGCGGGGCGAGCACGCGAAAGTGTCGCAGATGGTGTACCCGCTCATGCAGGCGCTCGACATCGAGTACCTTAATTTAGACCTCGCAGTCGGCGGGCTCGACCAGCGGAAGGTCCACATGCTGGCCCGCGAGGTACTCCCAGCGATTGGCTACGAGTCCCGACCGGCGTTGCACACCCCGATTCTGGCAGACCTGACGACCGGCGTCGGGAAGATGTCCTCCAGTGAGGGCGTCACCATCTCGATGGAGGACTCCCGCGAGGAACTCGAATCGAAGGTGAACAGCGCGTTCTGCCCGCCGACGCGCGACCCGGAACCCGACGACGACGGCAACGAGCGCGAGAATCCAGTCCTCCAGATTTTCCAGTATCACGTCTTCCCGCGCTTCGACTCGGTCGTCGTCACCCGCCCCGACAAGTACGGCGGCGACGTGGAGTACGACGACTACGAGTCGCTGGCGGCGGCGCTCGAATCCGGCGACCTGCATCCGGCAGACGCGAAGGGAACGCTCGCGACCTACCTCGACGAACTCGTCGCACCCGGGCGGGAGCAGATTCGCGCCGACGGCGAGTGAACGTTCGACCATCGGGTGCTGGACAGGGGCACCGAAATTTACGACATTCGTCGGTGAAACTCGGTCGATGTGGACCGCGAACCACGGTTTTAAACACTGCGGCGTCGAATTTGTGGATATGGCCGAGAACGGGAAGGAGAGTCGACGGGACCTTCGAATGCCCGACGAAGACGAGATATTCGCCACGGTGACGGACATGCTCGGAGCGAACCGCGTCAAGGTTCGCTGTGCCGACGGGAAAGAGCGGACTGCACGCATCCCGGGCCGGATGCAAAAACGCATCTGGATTCGAGAGAACGACATCGTTCTCGTCGAACCGTGGGACTGGCAAGACGAGAAGGCAGACATCACGTGGCGATACGAGAAGGCCGAGGCCGACCAACTCCGCCGCGAAGGTCACATTCAGTAATTTTCTTCCACGCCATCGGACGAGCGACGACGGACGTTTGGCCACGACGCCAGCACCGGAGACGCTTTTCAGGACGGACCACGTAGGGCAGCGTAGATGAACGAGGAGTACGGCTTGCTAGAGCCAGACGCGTCGGAGGGATTCGGCGACGAATGGGAGGAGATAGACGTCTCCGACACGGAGGCCGACCGAATCGCCCAGCGACAGGACCGCGATTTCGACGAGTTTCGAATTCGCCTGAAGGACGCCGACCAGTTCAAAGTCGAGCAGTCGGTGTTCGACGACGCCACCTTCGCCGCCATCTACAAACTCGTTCAGGACGGCTACATCGAGGCGTTCGGTGGACCGATCTCGACCGGCAAGGAGGCTAACGTCTACGAGGCGCTCGGGGGCGACGACAAGGACGTTGCGGTGAAGATCTATCGAATCAACGCCTCGAACTTCCGGCACATGCGCGACTACCTCGACGGCGACCCGCGGTTTCGCGGCATCGCAAACGACAAGAAAGAGGTGGTCCTCGCGTGGACGAAAAAGGAGTTCGCCAACCTCAAGCGCGCTCGAGCGGCGGGGGTTCGCGTACCCGAACCCATCGCCGTCGAGCGGAACGTGCTCGTGATGGAACTGGTCGGCCTCGTCGAAGACCGAGCGCGACGTCTCGCGGAGGTGCGCGTCGAGAATCCACAAACCGCCTACGAAGTCGTCCGCGAGTACATGCGTCGGTTGTACGACGCGGGTCTCGTCCACGGCGACCTCTCGGAGTACAACATGATAATCCACGAGGGCGAACTCGTCGTGATCGACCTCGGACAGGCGGTGACGGTGCATCACCGCAACAGCGACGAGTTCCTGCGTCGCGACTGCAAGAACGTCGCGTCCTTCTTCTCCCGGCAGGGAATCGACGTGAGCGGCCCAGACCTGTACGGCTACGTCACGAGCGATGGTCAGGACGCCGAAGACGACGAACGCGGCCCGAACCGGGACGGCGGGGACTGGCAGCGCGACTAGATCTGGGGAGTCGGTGCGACTAGACCTGCAGAGTCGGTGCGACTAGACCTGCAGAGTCGGTGTCGGTGAACGGCCACGTGCGTGGAGGCGAGTAACGAGTGCGACGAAGACGACGAAGCAATCGGGGGCGAGTCCGGCTACACCACCGGAGGCAAGGTCGACGACGACGACGGCGTCAAATCCGAACCGCTAGGCGAACGCCACCGTCGGTCGGTTCGGTGAGACGGAGGTCCCAGTCGGGAGC
>JBNJGG010000220.1:0-3505 GCA_051747545.1 Halobacteriota archaeon
CGGTGTTGACGCGTACAGACGAGTCCACCGATTCCCTCGACGATGCACTGAACGTCCCGCTTCTCGTCGCGGTTCCAGAGGACGACGCCGTCGACGAGGCCCTCGCGGCGGGGGAGTCCCTGCTCGATTACGCCCCCACCAGCCCTGCTGCCGCCGCGTATCGCCTCCTGGCGGCGGAACTCACCGGGAAGCCGATTCCCGGTCCGGCGGTCGACCAGTCGCCCCCCGACGACGTTGTCGAGTCCGATCAGCCCACCGGGGAGGGGTCCGAAAACGACGCGTCCGAAACAGCCCACGAAGACGGGGTCGCCCCGGCGGCGGACACCGCCGACGCCGACGAAGGCACTGACGACGAGGGCGGGTCACGACCGAACGAGGACGAAGAGAACGCGGTCGACGCATCTAACGAGTCGGCGGAGGCAACCGATGCGTTGGCGGACGAGATTGTCGGGGTCGACGGCGACGGGACCGACGGCCCTGACGAACGTGACGAGCCGACCGACGCCGACGAAACCTCGGACACTGACATCGACGGGATCGATTCTGAAGATTCAGACGATTCAGACGACGACGGCGTCGCCTTTGCGACCGTCCCCGATGCAGAATCGGCGGACGATGGTATCCTCGTCGACGCCCCGGTTGCCGAGGGCACAGACGACGAGGGCGAGGCGGACACGGCCGACACCGCCGGGGAAGGCGCAGAGGGTGAAGACGTCTCCCCGGCCGACGCGAGCGCTGAAGGCAACGGGATAGACAGTGACGGTAGCGACGCCGACACTACAACCGTGGCCGACGATGCTGCCGTCGCTGCCGACGAAGAGGCAGTGAGCGGGGACGAAGATGTCGACGATACGGTGGGTGAAGACGATGACGGAGACGCGAGCGAGACGACCGGAGACGATGACGGAGACGCGAGCGAGACGACCGGAGACGATGACGACGAAACGGACGGTGAAGACGACGATGGGCACCAAACGGACGGCGAGGCTGCAGCGACCGAACATGTCACCGAAGCACGGGCCGACGACGGCGACGAAGTGCAGACCGACGGCACGACGAAAATCGACTCGTCGCCGACAGGTGACGAGTCGCGGTCGGAGGTTCTCATCGAGGAGGCCGAATCGACGACGGACGAAAACCACGCGGATACGTCTGCGTCTGGCGACGACACCGCAGACGACGATGACGGCGAGAAGCGGAAGGGATTCCTCCGTCGACTCTTCGGGTAAACGGGAAGTTCTTTTAGGGGGCTGGGCTGATAGCCGCGTATGGCAAAACGAGATTCGGTACCGCTGTGGTGGGTCGTCCTGTTCGTATTGCTCGCACTCGGCCTCTCTGCGGCCGCCATCCTGTCGGTCGGCGGGTCACTCATCGCCGGGACGGTGTTGCCCTTCCTGCTACATTGAGTCGGGCGCTTCGACACCGAGGACGTACAGCGCGTTTGCGACCGTGTGCCGCGCCGCCTCGACGAGCGCTAGCCGTGCGTCGCGGACGCCCTCTGGGGCGTTCAGGACCGGACACTCGCGGTAGAACGCGTTGAACGCCTCAGCGATCGCGCGCGTGTAGGTCGCCACCGTGTGCGGTTCGAGCGCGTCGGCGGCCTCTTCGATGACTGCCGGGAAGCGGGCTATCTCTCTGATGAGTGCCTGCTCTTCGGGCGTTTCGAACAGCTCGGCGGTGAGGTCGTCGGGGTCGACCGCGTCGGCACCGCTGTCACCGTCGGCGCGTCTCGCCTCCTCGAGAATCCCACAGCAGCGGGCGTGGACGTACTGGACGTACGGGGCGCTCTGGGCCTCGAAGTCGAGCGCGCGTTCCCACTCGAAAGTGATTCCCTTCGTCGGTTGCTTCGAGACGATGTCGTACCGAACCGCACCGATACCCACCTGTCGGGAGATGCGCTCGATGTCGTCTTCGGACAGTTCGTCGTCACGGATTCGCGTATCGAGTCGATTTTCGACCTCCTCTCTCGCTCTGGCGACTGACTCGTCCAGCAGGTCGTCGAGGTCGACGCCGGTCCCCTTGCGGGTGCTCATCCCACCCTCGGGGAGGTTCACCCACGAGTAGAACGTCGAGCGGAGGCGTGAGGTGTCGTCACCGAGGATGTCGAGCGTCGCTCTGAGCTGTTCGGCCTGTAGCTTGTGGTCCTCTCCGAGGACCGTGACGGCCTCGTCGTAGTTGTCGAACTTCCACTCGTGGTGGGCGAGGTCACGCGTCGTGTACAGTGTCGTCCCGTCCGACCGGAGAAAGACGAGGTTCTTGTCGATGCCGTACTCGTCGAGTTCCAGTTGCCACGCGTCCTCTTCGTACACCGCGTAGTCGCTCTCTTTGAGTCGGGCAACCACGTCGTCGGTGCTTCCGTCCCGGACGAACTGCGTCTCCTTGACGAACGCGTCGAACTCGGCGGGGAGGCGTTCGAGCGACTGACGCATCCCCGAGAGGACCTGATCGACGACGCACCCGACGCGCTCGTACACCGCTTCGTCGCCCGCTTCCAGTCCCTGCATGATGGCTTCGATTTCGGCCTCTGCGGCCTCGACCACGTCCGGGTCGGCGTCTTCGAGGAACTGGTTCCCCTTCCGATAGTAGCGCACGAGGTCGTAATCCGGTCGGTCGCGCTCTGGTTTCGGGAGGTCCGATTCGTCGAACGTCTCGTAGGCCCAGGTAAACACGGCGACCTGTCGGCCAGCGTCGTTGACGTAGTAATGTCGCTCGATGTCGTTGCCCGCGAAGTCCAGAACCCGCGCGATGGCGTCTCCGAGAATCGGGTTTCGGGCCCGTCCGACGTGTACTGGTCCGGTGGGGTTCGCGCTCGTGTGTTCGACGACGATACTCGTCCCGGTATCCGGTAACCGACCGTACTCGTCGTCGACCGCGGCCACGACGGTGTCGAGGACGTACGCGTCGTCGACGTGGAAATTGACGTACGGGCCGGCGGATTCGACCGCCCCGACGTACCCGTAGTCTGCGGCGTCGATAGCGTCCGCGAGGTCGGCGGCGACTGCTGGTGGCGCAGCACCGAGTTCGTCGGCCAATCGGAAGGCGACGCTGGAAGCGAGGACTGCGTCTACACCCGACGGCGGTTCCTCAACCCCGAGGTCGTCGGTCGGCAGATCCATCGCCGCGAGGGCGTCGGCGACGGCAGTTTCGACCGACTCGCGGAATTCCCTAAACATGGACCACTCTTTTCGAGCGGCGAATAAAGGGGTTTCCGAACGGCTTCGTGGTCGTCACCGTAGACTCGTGAGTCCTATCGCACCGTACCCCTCCCGAGTCCTGTCGTCACTGGAACCGAATCACTTAGGCTTTCGGCGACTCAACTCCCGGACGGAACAGACGCGGCTTCTCGACTTGCCCCCGTTCTCCCCGGGTCGATCGCCACGTCGGCTTCACTCGCCTTCTGTGCCGAGCACATCTCATTTTTGAGATGCTTATCACATTCGGTATGCTTATTGGGGGTGCTATCGAAATGTCCGGTATGTCAGAATCCGTCACGACGGTCGCTGTC
>JBNJGG010000221.1:0-3451 GCA_051747545.1 Halobacteriota archaeon
GTCTGTTGGTTGGTGACGGTGAGTTCGACGGTCTCGGTTCCCTCGATGGTTCCGTTCTGGTAGACGCTGCCGCCGACGTAGGTCTGCTCGCCTTCGACGACCTCTACGTCACCGAGCGACGCGCCGACGACTTCGATGTCGGAGACGGCCGGTTCGACTTCGAGGGTGCCGGCGTGTCGGTCGCCGAGGCGGAGGTCGTAGGTTCCGGGGTCGTCGAGCTGGAAGGAGACGTTGAGCGCGCCGAGGTGGTAGAAGCCGGGCGCGAGGGTCGCCTCCTGGGAACCGACGACGGTGGTCTCGCCGGTCTGTTGGTTCGTGGCGGTGAGTTCGATGGTCTCGGTGCCCTCGACGGTGCCGTTCTGATAGATGCTGCCGACGACGTAGGTCTCCTCGTCTTCGACGAGTTCGTCGTTCGCGACAGAGGCGGCGACGACTTCGATGTCGGAGACGGCCGGTTCGACTTCGAGGGTACCGGCGTCTCGGTCGCCGAGACGGAGGTCGTAGGTGCCGGGCGAGTCGAGGTGGAAGGAGACGTTGAGTGCGCCGAGGTGGTAGGTACCGGGTGCGAGGGTCACCTCCTGGGAACCGACGACGGTGGTCTCGTTCGTTTCCTGATTGGTGGCGGTGAGTTCGATGATCTCAGTTCCCTCGACGGTTCCGTTCTGATAGATGCTGCCGACGACGTAGGTCACCTCGTCTTCGACGACCTCTACGTCCCCGGGCGACGCGGAGACGACTTCGATGTCGGAGACGGCCGGTTCGACTTCGAGGGTGCCAGCATCTCTGTCGCCGAGGCGGAGGTCGTACGTTCCGGGGTCGTCCGGTCTGAAGGAGACGTTGAGCGCGCCGAGGTGGTAGAAGTCGGGCTTGAGGGTAACCTCCTGGGAACCGACGACGGTGGTCTCGTTCGTTTCCTGATTGGTGGCGGTGAGTTCGATGGTCTCGGTTCCCTCGATGGTGCCGTTCTGATAGATGCTACCGACGACGTAGGTCTCCTCGTCTTCGACGAGTTCGTCGTTCGCGACGGAGGCGGCGACGACTTCGACGTCGGAGTATCGGTTTTCGACGGTGACCGTCTCGACGAACAGCCCGTCGACCGAGAGGGTGACCTCCATCGCGTCTTCGCCCTCGGGGAGATCCCCGACGGTGGGCGTCCACGTCAGCTCGACGCCGCTACGCGCGAGTCCAGGTCTGACGTACGTCGTGGTTTCGTCGACGACTTGTCCGTCGACGGACAGCGCGACCGTCCGGCTGCCGGCGACATCGCCGGCGTTGAACAGGTCGACCCCCACGGTCACCGCCTCACCGACGGGTACGGTATCTCGATCTGCGCTCGCACCGTAGAGCACGACCTGCGCCATCTCGTCGAGCGCCTCGACGGTCACCGTGGCCGTCGCCGCGTCGTCGCTGCTTCGCACTCTCACCGGAACGTCCTCGCCTGCGTCGTCGGCGTCGGTCGCCCACGAGAGGGTGACCGTCTTCGCGCCGCCGGGCACGAGCCCGACGCCCACCGTGTCGACGACTGCTCCGTCGACCACCAGTTCGACCGCCTCGAATCCGCTCTCTTCGCCGCTGTTCTCGACGGTCGCCGCGACCTCGACCGTCTCTCCGGCGAACACCGGCGAGGTCGTGTTCTCGACCGTCACGTCGAAGAACGCCGGGTCGGGTTCTGGCGGTGAGGGGTCGGGGTCGGGACCGTCCGATCCGGAGTCGTCCTCCGGTTCGGTCACCGTGAGTGTGCCGAGGGGCTCACCGTTGATGCTGACGTCGAACGTTCCCGGCGTGTCGAATTCCTGGGTGAACGTGAAGGTGGTCGTTTCCGCGGGCTGGAGTTCCTCGCTTTGGGACGCAATCGCCTGACCGTCGACCTCGAGCTGGGCCGTGTACGTCCCTGCGCCGCCGCCGAGGTTGGTCACTTCTATCGTGGCGTCTACGGACTGGCCCGCTTCGATTTCGGTCGTCGAGAGCCACGCGTCGCCGGTCGCGAACACCGCCGGCAGGTTTCCTTCGACGATGGCGTAGACGTTTCCGTCGTCGCTGCCGACGAACACGACCCCTCCGATGACGGCCGGTGAGGACCAGACGGTGTCACCGGTTTCGAATCGCCAGAGGCGGTCTCCCGTACTCGCACCGAGCGCGTAGAGGTGGCCGTCGTAGCTGCCGGCGTAGACGATGCCGTTCGCGACGGCGGGCGAAGACCTGACGCTGCCGTTGGTTTCGGCGCTCCACAGTTCCGAGCCGTCACCTGTCCTGAGGGCGTAGACGCGTCCGTCGTCGCTGCCGACGTAGACGACGCCGTCGGCGACGGTCGGTGCGCCGTGAATCCCCGACCCGCTCGCGTCCGCACTCCACTGGTGGGTTCCGTTCGCGGCGTCGTACGCGTGGACGCCCCCGGTGAGATCACCGACGTAGACGACACCGTCGACGACCGCGGGTGCTGCTTCGACGAGCGTCGGTTCGGAGGCGTTCCAGACGGGGTGGCCGCTCGTCGCGTCGACCGCGTACACTCGTTCGTCGACCGACTGTCCCTGCGGCGGGTACGTGGCGACGTAGACGGTCCCGTCGGCGATGGCTGGCGTCGTCCTGACCTCTCGTCCCGTATCGAACGTCCACTCCTCGGTTCCGCTCTCCGCACCGAGTGCGTAGAGGTGACCGTCACGGCTTCCGACGTACACCCGGCCGTCGACGACCGCCGGCGACGTGAGCGGACTCCCGACGTCGTGACTCCACTCTTCGTTGCCGGTGGCCGCGTCGATTGCGTGAACCGTGCCCACCCCGCTGCCGCCGGTCGTGGCGTAGACGAGTCCGTCGGCGACGGCGGCGGCCTCGCCGTTCGTCACGGGTCCGTCGGCGTCGAACGTCCACAGTCCCCCGCCGTTCGTCGCGTCGATGGCGTGGAGTGTTCCGTCGCTACTCCCCGCGTAGACGACGCCGTCGACGGCGACCGGTGAGGACCTGACGGTGTGGTAGCTCTGCGTCACGGCGGTGTAGTTCCACAACTCGGCGCTCGAGGCGACCGGCCCCACCAGCGCATCGCTCGAACCGACGTTGTTGTCTCCGAAACCGAACTGCGTCCAGGCCGCCGTCACGGTCACCGTCGCCGGCGCGATGTCGCCGACGGAGACGGTGAGACTCCCGTCGTCGTCTACCTGATGGTAAAACGTCACCGTCGTCGACGCTCCCGCGTCGAGCGTCCCCTGCTTCGTTTCGACGGTCCCACCGTCGACGACCAGCGGCGCGTCGTAGCTTCGCTCCGCGCTCGCGGTGTTCTCGACGGTCGCCGAGACGACGAGCGTAGAGCCGGTGTACAGCGCCGTCTGTGAGACGGAGAGGTCGCTGTACTCGACGTCGGAGTCGGCGTCGGTCACGGTGACCGTCCCGGCGGTAGTCCCGTCGACGCTCACGGTGTAGTCGCCGGCCGCACCGAACGTGTACTCGAACTCCACAGTCG
>JBNJGG010000222.1:0-3442 GCA_051747545.1 Halobacteriota archaeon
CGAGTTCTTGTAGAACGGCCAGCCGAGCACGGCCTGAACGGGCGTCGCCAGCAGGAACTCGACCCACCCGAATTCGACGCCGAAGATCGTCTCCGGGAGAAGTCCCCCGCCGAGCAGAAACTTATCTGCGAGGAACAACAGCATCGGGGCCGACAGCGCGGCGCCGAACAGCGTCAGACGACGCTGTTTTCGAATCTCACCCTGTCGTGCAGCGTCCCGGGCATCGTCACCCGATTCACCGCTGTCGCTGTCTTCACGGACCGGCGAGTACCCAGCGTCCGTGATAGCGTCGTAGAGGGCGTCGAGTGATGTGTCCGCAGGATTGTACCTGACCTGTGCTTCGTCGGTGGCGAAGTTCGCCTCGGCCGCGATTACGCCCGGCGTGTTCTCGAGTGCGGTCTCGTTCGTCTGCACACAGTTGGCACAGGTCATATCGGAGATACCGATGGCCACTGTGTCAGACACCGCACCGTAGCCCGCGTCCTCGATCGTCTCGTAGATCTCTGCAAGCGATACCTCGTCGGGATCGTACTCGACTGAGCCTTCGTCCGTGGCGAAATTGGCGTTCGCCTCGACGACGCCGTCGAGTGACTCCAGGGCGTCGCCAACCGTCCCCGAGCAGTTGGCACAGGTCATCCCTGTGATGTCGAGATGTGCGGTGCGTGTATCCATTGTCATACTATAGGGGCTACTCCGTTAGGTGAGTTTCTACTCGGATAGTGGGAGTAGTCAACGGCGTTTACTTTCGATTCCAAACCGACCTCGGCGCTACACGCCCGCTTCGAGACGCTGGTGTCGATCTTCGAATCGGCTCCGACACGATGGACAACAGAAGTGATAGAGTTCTCCGCCAATACGACTCGTCTCCCCCTCAGAATCCACCGTATTGCTGCACTCGGCACACGTGAGTGCGAACTCGACGCCGTCGATCGATGGCGTCCACTCGACTTCGTCGACTAACGTGACGGTGTACTCAACCGAGTCAGCGCCATCGAGAAGCGCGTTCATCCACGCCCGGACGTTCTGTGCTTCCGCCCGTCCATAGAACCAGAGGTCACCCTCCGACGTAACGAATACGTGTTCGACGGCGTCGTCGTTTCTGAGCCGCTCACGAACCGCGTCGAACGACGCTGATGGGATCTCTAGCTGGACGAGTACCGGCACACCAGCCCTGAGTTGGCTACGGTCGACATCGATAGTGAAGTGGTTGATGACTCCGGTCTCCTGGAGTCGTGTGACGCGATCCGAGACGGCTGGCCCCGAGAGGCCAACTTCCTCGCCGATCGCGCTGAACGGGCGACGGGCGTTCTCGGCCAACAGCGAGAGAATCTCCATGTCGGTTTCGTCCAAGTCCCGCATACTGGCCGATAGGGACCCAGGATACAATACAATTTCCCAGCAGCTACTTTGGAATGCGTCGTTTCACGGCCGTTCGAACCGCAGTATCGAAGCAGCTAACGACACAGAGGAGCCGTCCGTATCTCTCCCTGGAATGAGGCAAACGATCACCGTCGAGGGGATAACCTGCGGCCATTGCGAACAGACAGTCGAAGCGGCACTTCAAGACGTGTCTGGTGTGACTGACGCCACCGCCGATCGTGAGGCCGAACAGGCGACCGTCGATGGTGACGCCACCGTCACGGCCCTCGTGCAAGCCGTCGAAGACGCTGGATACACAGCCCACGCCTGAGAGCACCAGAACGGTCGCGGACGACCGCCCCGTCGTTCTCTTCCGAGTCCGCTTGCCATGATCGTCCCGTGTAGTATCAGGCCCCGGACAGAATAGTGGGAGCGGTGCCAACACCCACCCCATGAGCAACCACCGGGACCAAGAGTGTAGACGGGACCTTTCGTCGGAACCTGATTCCGATGGACCCGTCTACTGGTGCCGTATCTGCCAGTTAGAAGCAGATGGAGGGAGGCGAGCGGCAGACCCCCCATCCACCACGGGGTCTCCCCGCCCCGAGCCTTCGGAGACACACGTTGGGAACCGCAACACTCAGTTGACGCTCTTCGAGAGTTCCGCGCCAGCTTTGAATTTCACATCGTCAGACGCGTCCGTCCCTGTAAAGTGGACAAGTCGCCCTTGCTGAGCAATCACCACAGGCACGTCATCCGTGGCCCCCTCCTCTTGGCGCGTCTTTCGACCCGGTCGCTTCCGGAGGATGATGTCATCACCGTCTGATTCTGACAGCAGTTCCTCGGCAACCGCCTCCGAAACCGTTCCATCGAACAGTCGCGCTCCGCGCTGCTCTCGGTCCCCCGAGAGGTGACGGGCCATCACGTCACCGTACCCATCTCCATCCAAATCACCAGCGCCAACACCAACGACGTCTGTTGGACCCCCCACAGCCACGAGTGTGATCGACTCCTCGTAGAGACTGCCATCGTCGATGACCCATCCACCCGTGTAGATGTACTGGTCCGCATTGGTACATCGTCGTACGTACAACAGCGCGGGGAACGGCGACGGGCAGTCTGGCGGAGCAACCATGATCGGGCACACCAGTGTCGACGTAGTCGCACTCTCTCCGCTCTCAGAACCCCAGTCGTCGAAGTCGACAGGTTCGATAGACGCCCCGTCGGCACTGACTGCGATGGTGGGTGCCGTCGCTGTCGCCTGTGGCGGGTCGTTCTGCACGTGAATTGTAGGTGTCCCGTTGTCGCCTGATGCTTCGAGGTGGATGCCCGTGTCGACTGGACCAGAGACGGCAGCGTGGAACGTATCCGTGGTAGACACCGAATTGTCGTCGACCATGAGGCCCCTGCTAAGCACGTGTTCACCGCCGACCGCGTCTCCCTCGTAAATCGGACTGGAATTGGTGGTTTCGTTGGAGACCCTATTGTCCCCCCATGCGTAGACGTGTCCATCGTCGTCGGCTCGGCCAGTCACGTACTCGATGATACGACGAGGAGTGAGTGCATCAACAATCGCGACGTCGCTCGCGGAGAGACGGGCGTTGGGAACGGTGATGGTGAACTGCTCGCAGAGCATGGGTTCGCCAGCGAGATACTCGTAGAGTGCAGCGATTTCCTCGGCGCTCGCCCCAGTCAACTCCTGTAGGTGAGGGGTACTGGGAGACTCTGAAGAAGCGTCTTCCAACGAGAGTTCAAGGAGTTCGATGTCTCCTTCGACGATCTCTTGGACCTCTTGAACGGCTTCGCTGGCGGCTTCCCACTCCCCGTTGTCGATGTGTTCGGCTACCTGCTGGGTCAGTTGCTTTCGACCCTCCGCGTGTTCTCGGACGGTTACGCACACGTCATCAGAGCAGCGTTCGAGCGTGGTCTGTATGTCATCGATGGTGTCGCCCATGTCTGTGACGTGGGCTCGCCCTGTACGTGCAGAGCGCTTGCTGATCGAGTCAGCTGCCGCTTTCGTCTGGGAGAGAAGTTGGTCCTCTCGGTCCAGAGTGTCCGAGCGGAGTTCGACAGTGTCGTCAAG
>JBNJGG010000223.1:0-3439 GCA_051747545.1 Halobacteriota archaeon
TGAGAGCCAAGGGCCGGATTTGAACCGGCGGTGGGCGGCTCTGCAGGCCGCTGCGTTAGGCCGAACTCTGCCACCTTGGCGCAGTCGATGCTACCGGCCTCGCTCGCTTAAACATAGCGGTCGAACCCCGAGGCAACGGGTTATCGAGCCGCTTCTAGTTCCGCCTGCAGGGCGTCAGTCGTCGCCCGTAATGACTCTCCGATTCGAACCTCGTACGACGCCGGGTCGGTGAGTCGACGACACGCCTGTGGAAGTTTCGAGAGCTCACGTCGCGTCCGAGAAGCAAGGTCTTCCAGACTCGGTGGGACGAACACTGACTCTCCGCGCTCGACGACTGGGACGAGCAAGTCCTCGTCGGGCGGAACCGTCTCTCTGAGCGTGAGTTCGTCGTGGGCGTACGTTCCATCGCGTTCGACGCGACGGACGGCCTTCTGTCCCGGATAGGTGACCTTTCCCGTCGAGAGCTTCATGCTCGGCTCCAGTCGTCCGTCTTCTTCGACGGCGACGAGTTTGTAGACGAAATCAAGTGTCGGCGCGTCTTTACTCGTGGTCAACGCCGTCCCCGGCCCGAACCCGTCAGCGACGCCACCGTCCCGGAGGAACGATTCGATGAGGTACTCGTCGACGCCCGAAGAGATGAACAGGTCGACGTCGTCGACGATTCGAGACACCTCCTTGGAGAGAGCGGTCAAATCACCGGAGTCGAGACGGACCCCAGCGATGGAAACGTCACGTGCGCGCCCAACGTCCACGGCGAGTTTCGCTCCCTCGACGGTGTCGTAGGTGTCGATGAGCAGTACCGACTCCTCGCCGTACACGTCGACGAACGCTTCGAACGCCTCTCGCTCGCTCGGGAAACTCTGCACCCACGAGTGAGCCATCGTCCCGGAAATCGGGATGCCGAACAACTCCCCCGCGGCCACGTTCGACGTTCCCGAAAAGCCAGCGACGTAGGCGGCTCGTGCCGCCTTCACGCCAGCGTCGACGCCGTGGGCACGCCGCGACCCGAAGTCGACGAGCGACTGCCCCTCACCGTGTCGTTCGACGGTATCGACCATTCGCGCCGCCTTGGTAGCGACGAGACTCTGGAAGCCGACCTGGTTGATGACGAGCGTCTCCAGGAGTTGGGCTTGCAGAATCGGGGCCGTAACCTCCAGTAGTGGTTCGTTTGGAAACACCACCGTCCCCTCCGGGAGCGCACGAACCTCGCCCGTGAATTCGAACGACTGGAGATACTCGAGGAAGTCCTCGTCGAACCCCCGCTCCGACAGGTACGCTATCGCGCGGTCAGAAAACGTGAGTTCGTCGAGGTAGGCCACGGCCTGTTCGAGGCCAGCGGCGACGGCGTACCCCCGCCCGGGTGGGAGGTCCCTGAAGAAGAGGCTGAACGTTGCCTGGGGATTGTGGCCGGTTTGAAAATATCCCTGCATCATCGTCAACTCGTACAGGTCGGTGAACAGTGAGAGACGCGCTGGGGTGACGTACCCGAACATCGGCTTGTCCTCCGTCATTACCCACTATTCGGGTTGCGTGCGTATTAGCGTGTGTCCGTCACTTCCCCGTGTTCGTCGATCTCACCGCGGACGACGCGCGTCGACGAGATTCGCTCGCCGTCATCGGCACGAACGAACGGGACGAGGATCGTTTCGAGCGGCCCGATACCACGGGCGATTCTTCGCTCGTTTATCTCGGCCACCTCGTCCCGCGTCTCGGGGGAGACGACGATGGCGTCGAGCGACGGGTCTTCGACGGCGACGCCGTACTCATCGGAGAGTTTCACGATTGTGGGGTCGCGGTTCCACTCGTCGATGGCGTCGATTTCTCGCCGAACCGTTCGCTCGCGGTCCTCGTACGATGGAACCGGCCGGTTTCGAGTCCGGTTTGCGAGCGCGTCACTCGTGAGTCCGACCACGATGCCCTCGTCACCGTGTTCGAGCGCAGCGCGGAACAGGGCACGGTGGCCGTCGTGAATCGGGCCGAACGTCCCGGCAACCACTACGCGCATGGATGAATTGTGAGCGCGCGATTACAAAGAACTGCTCACAGACACAACGGACCATGACACAGTATGGCACCCCAGTCTTTCGGAGCGTCGACTCACGATAGAGGCGAGGACACCACTCGGTGGACCTGTAGAGTGGCAAATGACCGATAGCTACCGCTCTCGAACGCTGTACGACTACCCCCGAGACGCCGCGGATAAGACCGCGCGGCGGCTCCTGGGGGGAGTGAATGAAAATATGAATGGTAGGCGGCGAACTGACGCTCCCAGAGGATCGCTCACTCCAGTACTGGCCAATACGCGGGCGGACTTAACTTCCGTGTTCGGGATGGGTACGGGTGTCACCCCGCCGCTCTGGCCGCCTTAACGCCGACTCGCGGAATCGAACCGCGACCAACAACACCAATCGTCGGTCAAGGCTTCTCGCTGCGTGTGTCTCCGTCTCGTGCAATCCAGTGTGCGCCTGGACTCGGTTTACCGTACTGCGGTAACGCCGAATCCATTCCAAGTGAATACTTGTCTGTCGACCATCTCAGTCCATCTCTATCGAATCGATACCGCCGATCCGAATCAGTATGACTGTGGCTCGGTCGATTAGTGCTCGCGGGCTGAACAACTCGTTGCCTCGTTGCGTACACCCCGAGTCTATCGAACTCCTCTTCTAGGAGAGACCTCTGCGGTATCTCGTTTCCGGGTGGGTTTCGAGCTTAGATGCGTTCAGCTCTTACCCCGTAGTGCGTAGCTGCCCGGCAACTGCCCTCTCGGACAACCGGTACACCAGTGGCACCCAATCATAGTTCCTCTCGTACTATATGATCGTTCCCATCAGATACCTCACACCCCCAATAGATAGCAGCCGACCTGTCTCACGACGGTCTAAACCCAGCTCACGACCTCCTTTAATAGGCGAACAACCTCACCCTTGCCTGCTTCTGCACAGGCAGGATGGAGGGAACCGACATCGAGGTAGCAAGCCACCGGGTCGATATGTGCTCTTGCCGGTGACGACTCTGTTATCCCTAAGGTAGCTTTTCTGTCATCTACGGCCCACATCAAGTAGGCTCGTAGGTTCGCTAGACCACGCTTTCGCGTCAGCGACACTCGTTGGGAATGTCACTGTCAGACATCCTTTTGCTCTTGCACTCTTCCTCGGGTTTCCGACCCGAGTGAGGATATCTTTGGGCGCGCTCGATATCTTTTCGAGCGCGTACCGCCCCAGTCAAACTGCCCGGCTACCGGTGTCTTCCTCCCGGAGTGAGGGTCACAGTCACTGACGGATAGTATTTCACGGCTGCCTCGGCGGCCCGCTAGCGCGGGTGCCTGCGTAATGGCTCCTATCTATGCTGCACATCAGCGACCATGTCCCAGCGACAGCCTGCAGTAAAGCTCTATAGGGTCTTCGCTTCCCCTTGGGGGTCTCCAGACTCCGCACTGGAA
>JBNJGG010000224.1:0-3339 GCA_051747545.1 Halobacteriota archaeon
CGTTCGCGTCGACCGCTCCTGCTGGGTGATGCGTGGCCCTCCAGAACGTGTTCCCATAGCATCACATGGAGCGGATTCGATGGATAAGTGTCACCCATTTATTAAATTGGCGTGTTCGACACGACTGCTTGCCCGACCAGTGTCACGAGAAGTCGGGAAGGTCGTCGGGCGCTTCGTACTCGGCCTCCCAGTCGATGTGGTCGGCTTTGAGCACCTCCGAGACGGTCTGGCCGAGTTCGGTGAGCCCAGCGTTTATCGAGGATACCTGCGCCCAACTGTTCAGGTCCGGGTGGAGGTTCCGCTCGCGCCAATCCTCCGGGATTCCGGGCGCGTGATACCCCACTCGGTCTGCGAAGTCGTCCCAGAAGAAGTCGAATCCGGCGACGAGGTTCAGATCTTCGACGATGGCCCACTCCTCGGCCGAGACGCTCGTCTCGCTGCACCACTCGGCGAACGCCTCGTTCCACGCACCCGCGGCGAGGAACTCGCGCAACTCCGAGCGGCGGTAGTTCGTTTCACCGACGACCTGTGCGTCCTCGTACTCAGCTGGGTCGATGTCGCTCGGTTCGGGTGGGTCGGGTGTCTCGACCGAGAGCGTCATACCCGACACGAGGAGCCGCGTGGATAAAGTCTCGGCGTCACGTCCCTGCCGAGGCCTTATTCGGACTCGGGCCTAGTGAGTTGTATGAGTAACCGGGTGAGCCGACGGCAGTTCCTCGCGGGCACCACGGGAGCACTCACGGCTCTCGCTGGATGCACGGGATGGTCGAACCGGTACGGCGGTGTGGGACGGCAGTCCGACGGTGGACCCCAGCAAGCGACTCCAGAGCCGACCGCGACCGAATCGCCGTCGTCGACCCAGACGACTGCGCCAACGCGGTCCTCCGCCTCGTCACCCTACGCCCGCGTGTACGAGCAGACGATACCCTCCGTCGTGCTGGTCCGGGTATACGACGGGACGGGGGTTCAGGGCGAGGGGTCCGGCTTCGTCTACGACGGTCGGCACGTGGTGACCAACCACCACGTGGTCGACGGCGCGACGACGGTTCGAATTCGATTCCTCGAGGGAGAGTGGCGCGAGGTGACCGTCGACGGCACCGACATCTACAGCGATCTCGCGGTGCTCGGCGTCCCCGACCGCCCGGGCTATGCCACGCCCATCCCGCTGGTCGACGACGCCCCGCCGGTCGGGACGGAAGTGGTCGCACTCGGCGCGCCGCTGAGTCTCGACGCCTCTGCGACCGCCGGTATCGTCAGTGGTCTCCAGCGGACGCTCCCGAGCGCGACGGGGTTCACCATCTCCGACGGGGTCCAGACAGATGCTCCGGTGAATCCGGGGAACAGCGGCGGGCCGCTAGTGACCCTCGACGGCGACGTCGTCGGCGTCATCAACTCCGGCGGTGGCGACAACATCGGCTTCGCAATCTCGGCGGCGCTGGTCGAACGCGTGGTCCCCGCACTCATCGAGGCCGGCGAGTACGCCCACCCCTACCTCGGGGTGACGTTCCAGAACGTCACCCCCCTCGTCGCTACCGCGAACGGCCTCTCGGACGCCCGGGGAATCATCGTGGTCGACGTTGGCTCCGGTGGGCCGTCCGACGGCGTACTCCGTGAAAGCGACGGGACGACAATCGCCGAGGGCGAGGAGGTACCAGTCGGTGGCGACGTGATCGTCGGCGTCGACGACGGGCCCGTCCAGACGAGAGACGAACTGCTGAGTTACCTCGCACTGGAGACCGACCCCGGCGAAGCGGTCACGTTCACCGTGATTCGCGACGGGCAGGAACAGACCGTAGAAGTGACGCTCGGGGTGCGTCCGGACCCGGCCTGAGCTCGAACCGACGGGTGGGCTCACACGTCTAGTCGACTCGCGACGCGGGCTAGCTGCGTCGCACGCAGTTCGAGTGCGTCGTCGCGGAGTTGTCGCTCGCCCTCGGTCGGACACGTCACCGACGGGACTGGCGTCGGCGTTCCGTCGTCGTCGAGGGCGACGAACGTGAAGAAAGAGGCCGTCGTCTCGCGCTCGTCGCCCGTCTTCGGGTTCTCGGCGCGCACGCCGACTTTCACGTCGAGGCTGGTCCGACCCGTGTTGAACACGTAGGCGTCGAGGACGACCACCTCTCCGAGGTCTATCGGGCTGATGAAGTCGACGTGATCCATTGCCGCCGTGACGCACTGACGGTTGGAAAATCGCATCGCTGCGATGGCTCCGCAGATGTCCATCCAGTTCAAGACGACGCCCCCGAGCGCTCGCCCGAGGTTGTTCGTGTGGTTCGGAAGCAACAGTTCGGTCATCTCCGTCACCGAACTCGAGAGTGGTACCGAATCGGACATGGTAGAGAGGGGTGACCGAGCGGCTTGAAGGGGCGGGGTGCCGTCGCGGTCGAACCCGAAAAATGGCGGCCAGAGTCGACCGAATCTGCCGGCGATTCAGTACCCCTCGTCGCCGATTCCGCCCGGGTCGAACGTCGACGGGGGTTGGCCCGCGAGGTCCAGTACGTCGTCGGAGACCACTATCGGGCAGTCGACGCGAACCGCCAGTGAGACTGCGTCGCTAGGTCGCGCGTCGAAGACGAACTTGTTCGCGCGGCCGTCGTCGTACTCTTCGACGTCGATTTTCGCGTAGAAGGTTCCATCAGAGAGGTCGTCGATTCGCACGCCGTCGATTGCACCGCCGAGTTCGGTTATCATGTCCACGAGTAAATCGTGCGTCAGCGGTCGCTCGAACGGTTCGCCGACGAGGGCGAGTCGAATCGCCTGTGCCTGGTCCGGTGTGACGATAATCGGGAGGTACTCCCCGCGTGCCGAGAGGACCACCGCCGGGACATTGGAGCCATCCTCGCCGACTCCGACGCCGATTCCCTGAACCTCGGCAGTGTGCTCCATAGCAAATCATTCGTGTGCCGGGTATGAATAGGTACTGACGGAGAGTCCTCTGCGGCGAGCCGCACTCGACACTCGCTGACGGGTCGAACCGCACAGATACATAATCGTGGCGGGCTGACCCCGACTATGAACGACTGCACACCGTCTCCGACGGCCGAGAAAGGGGCCTCCTCATGACTGGCTGTGGGGGGAGCGACCCCAGCGTCGAAGCCGACGCAGGGGTACAGATGGGTGTCGACGTCGGCGGAACCTTCACCGACGTGGTCACCATCGAGGACGGAACGCTTCGCGTGTTGAAGACGCCCTCGACGCCCGAAGCCCCGGAACAGGGCGTGTTGAACGGTCTCGCGGCCGCCCGGGAGGACGGTCTCGGCGAGGTCACGTTCCTCGCCCACGGGACGACCGTGGCCACGAACGCAGTGCTCGAAGGCGAGTGGGCCGAGACGGCGTTAC
>JBNJGG010000225.1:0-3329 GCA_051747545.1 Halobacteriota archaeon
CGCCCGAGCGAGTACCTCAAGGAGTTCTACGTCGGAACCCATCCGCTGGAAGTCCCCCGGGACAAAGAGGACCTGGGACGTCTGCTCGAACTCATCGGGGGCGAAGACACCCTGATGTTCGCAACGGACTGGCCCCACCACGACTTCGACCACCCGAGCGAAATCCGGAAGTTCCCGGTCACCGCCGACGTGAAACAGGGGATATGGGGCGACAACGCCGCGGAGTTCCTGGGGGTGTAACGTGACGACCCACGAACTCGCGAAAGTCGACGAAGTCGAACCGGGCGACTCGAAAGTTGTCGAGGTCGGCAACCGAGAGCTCTGTCTATTCAACGTCGGCGGCGAGTACCACGTCCTGCCGAACCGGTGCCCGCACCAGCAGGCTCCGCTGTGCAACGGTGTGATCGGCGGGACCGTCGTCGCCGATGTGGACACGGGGTTTCGGCCGGAGTGGGACTACGACGGCGAGGTCGTGACCTGCCCGTGGCACGATCTCATGTTTCGAATCCCGACCGGCGAGTGCCTGGAGATTGCGGAGATGAGTCTCCCGTCGTACGACGTCACGGTCGAGGGCGACTCCGTGGTCGTCGAGGTCTGACCGACTCCCTGGATGGAGCCGTCGCCGTCATCTCGGGTGAAATCGTTCGTTGCTAGAACTATCCGGACCTCCGGTCTTTATTTACCGGACCGTCCAAGGAGCGGTTGAATCGAGATGATTCCAGCATGAGTTTTGACCAGATCCTTCGCGGCGACGCGGCGATCGTAACCGGAGCGGGACGGAACATCGGCAAGGCGATGGCCGAGACCTTCGCCGAAGAGGGAGCGCAGGTGGCCGTCGCCGACATCGACGAGGAGCGGGCCCGCTCGACGGTCGCGGAGATCACCGAATCGGGCGGCGAAGCCATCGCGACCGTCGTCGACGTCACGGATGAAGTCGACGTCAAAGCCATGGTCGAACGCGTCGAGGACGAGTTCGGCGGGGTCGATATCTTGGTCAACAACGTCGCGATGACCGAACGAACCGACTTTCTCGAGTTACCCGTCGAAACGTTCGATCAGGTACTGGACGTGAACCTGCGCGGCACGTTCCTGTGTACTCGCGAGGCGGCGAAATCGATGAAAGAGTCGGGCGGTGGCCGGATCGTCAACGTCGCGTCGACCTCGGCACACGCCGGCCGCCCGGACGCCATCGCGTACGCGACGTCCAAGAGCGGCATCCTCAACTTCACCCGGTCGGCGGCCAAGGCGCTCGCCGAGTACGACATCCGCGTCAACACGCTCTCGCCGACCAGGACCGGATCCCGCGTCGGCGACGAGGGCAGTCGCTCCGGGGAGGTACACGACGACATCCTCGTTAACCGGTGGGGAACGCCCGAAGACCAGGCGAACGCGGCGCTGTTCCTCGTCTCGCCGGAGAGCGGGTTCGTGAACGGGACGGAACTGCTCGTCGACGGCGGCAGTTCAGCGTCGGGCGTGATGTAAGGGGGGTCTGCCGCCGTCAGCGCGTCTTGTCCAGGTCCGCCTCGGTGATGTCCTCGATGGTCTCGCCGACGACCGACGCCACGGGCATCGAGTGATCTTTCGCGTCAGCCATGGACGCCGTGATCGCCATGTCCTTGTGCGCCCATTTGCTGTACATCCAGTCCCACTCTCGCAGTACCCAGTTATCGGCGCTTGATCGAGAGAGGACGTTCCGGACCTCATCGAGGTCTAGGTCCAGGTCGTACTGGTCGACGAGTGAGAGCACTTCGTAATTTGCCACGAGTATACTCCACATGATCGTGTTGTTCGCCGCTTTCGTGACCTGTCCGCTCCCGAGCGGTCCCAGGTAGATCACGTCGTCCGGGTCCCCGAAGCGTTCCAGGACGGGACGAAGCCGTGCGAACGTCCTTTTTTCGCCACCGCCCAGGACCAGCAGTTCCGCGTTCCGGGCCGCCCTATTTCCGCGACAGATCGGGACGTCGACGACGTCGACCCCGTACTTCTCGGCCTCATCACCGAGATACACACACTGCTCCGGGGAGAGCGTACTGCCCAAGGCGACGACGTGGCCGGCATCGGCCATCGCGAATACGCCGTCGTCGGCTTCAAGCACCGTCTCTACCTGGTCTGCCGTACCCACGAGAACGAGCGTCACGTCCGCGTTCGCCGCCGCCTGCCCCGGACTCGCAACTACCTCCGCGCCGCGGGCTTCGAGTCGCTCGAGCGGGTCCGTCGCGACGTCGTAGACGACGACGTCGTACGCGGCGTCGATCAGGTGTTCGGCCATCGGTTCGCCCATCTCGCCGACCCCGACGATCGCCACTGATTCGGGTTCGTCCATCAGGGTGGCCTATCGTGACACACCGTTAAATAACTGCCTGGGACCCCCCTCTTCCCGGTCGACTCCAGCTCACCGGCCCCACACTGGGCATAGCTGCTGGCAGGGTTCGAAACCATCCGCCCAGTGTTCGACCGTCCACCGGATCGGTGACGTGAGGGAGCGTCATCCTGGCTGGCTGTGACTTCCAGCTATGGCTGAGAACAAACCAACAATCCGCTACCCTAGAGTGTTCTGCGAACGTATCGATGCTGTCTGCTCACCCTAAATTGGAATCTCAAACACCGATATCAGAGTTATAGACTAGATTCTCAAAGGATGATGCCAAATCTGCAAAAATAGTACTCACGTTTCGTTTTTTAGTGGCTCCCGCTTGCTGAAACGGGTCCGGAATACCGACGCGGATCTGGTGACTGTGCCGTCCGCCGCCTCAGACCCGTACCGCGTTTTTCTGCAGTGTCTGCACGCCTCCGACGGTGACTCGTTTGACAAGACAGACGAACTGTTCGCAGACGAAGACGACGAGTCCCTTGCCCACAACCCGCTTACCGTCATCGCTAGTATCCTCGCGCTGACGATGCTGTTTTACTACTCGGGTTCATCTGAATTCCGCCGGTGTTCGTGTTCCGTCTATTATCTCAATGGCGATTCGAGCGTGAGCGTCCAGATAGCGGTCGTTACGACACTGTTCGTGTACCTCCTGTTCATCGTCGTTCTGGACTTCAAACTCCGACCTGACGTCTTGGACCTCCCGACAGCGCGCGAACTCCTTCCCTGACCGGGGGTGGATCTGGCCCATGCCGGGGATTCGATACCCCGGTAGACTTATTGGATAAGTATCGAAACGTGTACGCGTTATGAGTTCCCAAGAGGTGCCGGAATACTGGAAGGTGAGTGAGGAGTACGAAGCGTTCGTCGCCGACGAGGGCGTCCCCGTCCACGGCGGCCACTACGTCCAGGACATCACGGACTGTCGCGTGGATAGCTGGGATCGATTGGGTGTCGACGG
>JBNJGG010000226.1:0-3314 GCA_051747545.1 Halobacteriota archaeon
AAACCAGCAGGGCGGTGTCAGCGAGGGTCTCCTGGCGGCCGCCGCCGAAAACGAGACGTTGAAGGAGTCTCTCCTGTTCGTCAACACCTCGTCGGGACGGTACTTCCAGTCACAATACCGGGGTCGGTACACCCTCGGCGGACCACCGACAACCTTCGGGGCGTCGCTGAACCGGAGCTTCCTCGAGAGAGGCATCGCGTTCAATCTGGACGTTCACTACGTCGAGACGACCGGCGTCCGACGAACCGCGAGCGTCGTCTACATGGGTGCTCCGAGCGACAACGCCGTCGCTGCCTCTCGCGTCGTCACGCTGTACGACGACGACCACCTGTACGCACCCGAAGCCGGCGGCGTCACCGAGACGAACACGACACTCGCCGAGGCCGACGCGGCGGCGAATCAGTCTCTGTACCTCCCGGACGCCCACTCGGGGCCACTGTACAACGTCGTCGAAGTGGAGGTGATCGTGTGGCGGATGTAGACCGCGACCGGGGGCAGCTGATACTCGTGACGGCGCTGACGCTCGCCGTGCTGTTCGTCGCGTTGGCACTGCTGTTGAACACGGCAATCTACACGGAGAACGTCGCGACGCGAAGCAGCGACCCCGGAACGCGGGCCGCAATCGACTACCACGAGGCCGTCGTCTCGGGGACAGGTGGCCTCGTCGAGTCGACCAACGACAATCACGACCAGACGTACGCGACGCTTCATTCGAACCTCTCGGAGGGACTCGGCAACTGGAGTGGTTCTGTGGCGGTACACGAGGCGTACCGCGGCCACGTGACCAACGTCTCGCTCGACGGGACGCCGACGAACGGCACGCGTATCGCACAGACGGAGGCGTCGGGAGAGTTCTCCAACCGAACGGGGATAGACGACTGGACGGTGGTGGCGAACACCCCCCGCGTCCGGGCGTTCCGGATGAACGTTTCGCAGAGCGACCTGACCGACACCGGGGGAGCGGGTGGGCTGGTGGCCGCGCTCGGCCTTGGGACAGACGTCTTCTACGTGGAGTTCCACGACGGGTCAGACACCCGCAGGGTGTATCTCTACCGAGAGGGAGGGCTCGTGCGCCTCCGAGTCGAGGACTCCGGTGGGACGTTTAGCAGCGAGTGTACGGCAGCGGCGGGCCCGGACGGCTACGTCGAACTCGACATCACCGACGCGAAGATGGGCGGGGACGAGTGCGATCCGCTCGACTTCTTCGACGCGTTCTCCGGGCCCGTAACCGTCAGATACGAAGACGGGGACGCCGTCGCGGGCACGTACCGACTCGTCGTCCCACAGGACCAGGCGACCGTCAACGCCAGCGGGGACTACTACGATGCCGACGTATCGAGTGGCTCTCCATTCGTCACGGAGGCGATATACGCGGCGGACGTCTCGCTGACCTACGAGAGCCCCGACGTGGCGTACAACGCCACAGTCAGAGTAGCACCGGGTGATCCGACGTGATGGACCAACGGGGGGTTTCGACGACCCTCGGCTTCGTTCTCTCGCTCGCGATTACGACCGTCCTCATCTCGGGGATCCTGGTCTCTGCGGGCGGTTTCGTCGAGGACGAGCGTGAGCGCGTCCTCCGCTCGGAACTCACCGTCGTCGGGAACCAACTCGCGGCCCACATCGAAGGGGGCGACCGACTCGTGTCGACGCCGGGGTCCGAGCACGCGGTCGTTCGCGCCTCGGTCCCAGACCGCGTCGCCGGAAACCAGTACCTGATAGCCGTCAACGAGTCCGGTAGCGACCAGTTAGTACTCTCCACAGACAATCCAGAGGTAACCGTCACCGTAACGGTCGTCACAGAGATGCCGGTAGCCGCCTCGACACTCGACGGCGGAGAACTCCGCATCAGCTACGACGGCACCACACTGGAGGTTCGAGATGACTGACCGTCCACGGAGGAGCCGTGCCTGACAAGCGACCGGCGGAGACGGCTCGCTCCCGTACCGTGGACGTACACGAAAGGGGAGTGAGCGAGACGGTGGGGTTCATCCTCGTGTTCGCGCTCGTCATCTCGTCGGTCGGACTGGTGTACACGGTCGGGATGAGCGGCCTTCAGGACACCCGAGACGTCGAGCGAGTCAACAACGCCGAGCGGGCGTTCGACGTGCTGGCCGAGAACATCGAGGACCTGAGTTCCAGGGGGGCGACGAGCAGGGCGACGGAGTTCAAACTCGCGGAGTCGTCGCTGCACTTTGGTGAGCCAGTCCAGGTGAACGTCACTGGTGCCCGCGCTGGCGACCCAAACGACAATTTCAGCGGCGAGTACGACGTTCGACCCATCGTCTACGACGGCGGGACCGGGACGCAAATCGTCTACACCGGTGGCGCGATTATCCGCGAACAGCGGGGCGGTCACGTACTCGTCAGACGGCCACAGATGGTCATCGATTCCCGACACGTGATGCTCCCGATCGTCCAGACCCGAGCAGCGGACGAGGACTCGATTTCCGGGACGACGACCGTTCTCATCCGGACCAGACACTCGACGACTGACTATCTGGCGAGCGAGAGCGAGACGGGGGCGACCTACGACCTCACGGTCAACATGACGACTCCTCGGGCCGACGCCTGGCGAGCCGAGTTCGAACGTCGCCCGGGCGTCTCCTGTCCACCCGCGCGGAACACGCCCACCAGCGTCTCCTGTGACGTGAGCGGAGTCGACCGGGTCTACGTGACCATCGTTCGCATCGACGTCGCCTTCGAGTGAACGTGAATTCGCATCGCCGCACGCGAGTCCGGTGAACGTGAAAGGCGATTCGCGCGAATACGACCATGGGTTCGAGTAGCCTGTCCCGGTCAGTGTAACTCGACTCTGACTTCGTTCTCGGTGATGTGGAGGAACGTGATGTACTGTGCCCCGCTCGCGGCGTCGTAATCGAGTGTTCCGTCGGAGGCCCCCTCGTCGACCCGTGAGCTCCCACCCGGCCCGTCCGTTACTTCCAGTTCGAAGCCAGGTGCCATGAGACTGAAGTAGTGATTGAGGAGGACGCCCATCTCCTCGGTGTCGGACCCCTCGGCGTAGGTGGTTGGACCGTCGGCCGCGTGCTGGTCGAACGTGACGGTGTCGTCGACGTCCCCGTTCTTGATGTCCGGGGCGAAGTACCACTTGTTGTCGCTCCCGGTGAGCGAAATTTCGTCGTACGTCATCGGTGTGTCACCGGTGAGGTTCGCGTGCAACGTGGGAACCGACCCCGAGCAATCGACCTCGAAGTGCGGATTCGTGTCCGGGTCGATGCCGCTGTTCTGCCATCCCTGGTAGTCGCCGGACCCGTTGTTGTAATAGATGCTCATGTCGAGGTCGCCGTCGTAGC
>JBNJGG010000227.1:0-3279 GCA_051747545.1 Halobacteriota archaeon
GCGCTTCCCTCTGCGGGTCAACTCCCCTCCCTTTCGATCGGGTTCGCGCGCATCATCGGTCGGACCGAGACGTGTCGTTTCTGTTCCAGAGCCAGCGGTCTCCCGCTCCGGACTTGCGTCCGGTCACCTGCCCAAACGGTGGGGGGACTTTCCTCGCGTGCGGTGTGCACCTCGGTGAGATGAACACCGTGTGGTGGGTCGCCGTCGCCGGCGACGCCATCGCGGCAGCCAGGCTCTCTCTCCCAGCACAAGTAGATGCCGCCGTCGAATAAGTCCCTCGGTCGACTCATCGGATCGCCCCGTCGGGACTCGCGCGCCAATGGAAGCGTTTTAGGCCGTCACGGTTCATGTACACCTGTATGTCCCAGCGACAGGGTGTCGACCTTTCATATGAGGACGGGGCGCGCGCGGTCGAACTCGCACGCGAATCCGTCGAATCTTTCGTTCGGCACGGACAACGAGAACACCCCGGCAGCATGCGCCAGGCCTTTTACGAGCGAACGGGCGCGTTCGTTCGGCTTGAATCCACTCGTGGACGGGGGAGCCTGCGCGGCTGTGCCGGCGGCTATCGCTCGGACGAACAACTCGGCCACGTCATCGTCGACGCGGCGATCGAAGCCGCGAGCGACGACTCGTGTGGCTCCGAAGTCACACCGTCGGAACTGGACAACCTGACCGTCTCGGTCTGTACCGTGAGGAACGTCCTCTTGACCGACGACCCGCTAACCGACCTCGAACTCGGTACTCATGGCGTTGCCATCGACGGCGGCGAAGGGAGTTGGCTCTACCCGACCGTTCCCGTCGAAAACGGCTGGTCAGAACAGGAGTACCTCGACCGAACCTGTCGGAAGGCCAAACTCCCGCCGACGGCCTGGCAGGACGACGACGTGATCGTGACGCTGTTCGAGGGACAGGTGTTCCGTGAGCGCGAAGCCGGCGGTGGCGTCGAGGAACTGTAACGACGACGTACGAACAGCCGAGATGGCCCACTGCTGGGTCCAGTAACTACGCCCTCGTGCTGCCTTTACGGTCCCTTGTCTCGCCGAACGCCCTGACTCGCCTCCTTCGAGGTGCGCGGCGCTGACGACTGTGCCCCGACGGCGAGGACGGTGCACGCTGTCAGCGCGAGCCACCCGACGACGACACCCACTCCGGACACGACTAACGCGACAGGGAGCGTCTCGACGGTGTAGGTAGTACCCGACCGTGTAACTCGTCGACGGATCACTGTCGAGCAGCGGCGCGACGACCGTCGGACCGACGATCGCGCTCACGGTGACGAGCACGGCGAAGGCGAAGACGCCGCAGGCGAATTTGCTCGGCAACAGCAGGACGCTGGTCCACGTACTCGGCGTCGCGAACAGTCGTTTCAACGCGTCGAGGACACCGTCGTCCCTCTCGCGGACGAACCCCTCCTCCAGGGCCGCCGGGAGGGGTGCCTCGATCCAGACGAGGGCGGCGCCCAGCCTCACCTCGAACCCGGCGACGAGGATCGCACCGGGAATCGTCCCGATCAGGATTGGACCGCCGACGAGGGTGAACGCCAGGCTCGCCCCGAGCGAGAGGCCGACCACGACCGAGACGAAGTACACCAGCCCAGAGGAACGCCAGTGTGTGGTACAGCAGGTTGGTGTAGGTCTGCCCGCGAAACGGTGCGCCGAGTACCGTTCGAGGTCGCAGGTGGTCGTCGATGGTTTCGATCGCGTGGATTGGATCCCACGGTAGGCGGCGATTCTGCCTCTACCCGACCACACGATTACCGGCCCGGTACGACAACGGAAGGAATAAATAATAGATGGCTGGTTGCGATACGAAATTTGGGCCAGCGATCCATTGCCTCTCGATGTGTCTGGTCGCTCATTAGCCGTCGTCTCCTGAGAAGGGTCCGTTACCGCCCGAATTCCGCTCTCAGACCGGCGAAAACCCGACCCGGTCGGCGTCTGCCAGACAGCGCTCGCTCGCTGCATCGAGGTCGAACTCCCGAACGACCGCTCCCTCCCTGAGGAGTGGTGTGAGGAGCGCCTCACCGTCCGGTGGTGATTTGGAATCGACGAGGGCGATTTCGTGGCCACCGTCGGGCGTTCGGTACACCTCCTTCGCCCCGGCGAGTTTGCCGCGTTTGGACACCGGTTTGCCGTCCACCTCGACGATGTCGAGGCTGTACTCAACCGGGTCGGCGTTCGTGATCGCACTCCCCACACCGAAGCCGTCGACGACGTCTCGGAGGTCGACCATCGCTTCGGGGGTGATCCCACCACTACAGAAGATGTCGACATCTTCGTACCCACGGGCGTCGAGTTCCCAGCGGACCTCGCGCACGATGTGACGGAAGTCGCCCCGTCTCGAGCCGGTCGTGTCGAGGCGGACGCCGTCGAGTCGGTCGCCGAGGGTGTCGGCGGCGAGCAGGCTCTCGCTCGTTTCGTCCCAGAACGTGTCCGTCAGGGCGATGCGCGGGACGTCGTCGGGGACGGCCTCGTCGAACGCCGCCCACGCCTCGGCCTGATTCCCCTCGCCGAAGGCGAACATGAGTGCGTGAGGCATCGTGCCGCTCGCCTCTTTGTCCAGGAGGTCGCCGGCGGCGACGTGGGAGATACCGTCGAGCCCGGCGATGAGGGCGGCCCGTTCGACGGTCGCCGTGATCGCGGGGTGGACGTGACGCGCGCCGAACGAGAGCACGCGCGAGCCGGGTGCGGCCGTGCGCGTCTCGAGCGCAGCGGTGGCGAAGGCACTTGCCTGGGAGAGAAACCCGAGCAGCGACGTCTCCAGTTCGGCGAACTCGCGGTACCGGCCGGCCACTCGCACGACCGGTCCCCCGTCGAAGAGGCGACCGTCTTCGAGTGCCTCGACGTCGACGTTTCGTCCCTCGAACAGCGTGGCGACTTCGTGCACACCCGTGAACACCTCGAACGACCCGGTCGGAAACTGGTCGACGGTCACCTCGGCGACGACGTGTGGGTCCCGGTCGGCGTGTTCGAGCGTCGCCAGGGTACGCTCGAAGTACGCGTCGGTCGCTCGTCCCTCGATGATGGCTTCCGGGGGAACAATCTCGAACGGATTCGACATACCCGCGGTTCCCGCCCGAGGGCGAAAAAGGTACGCTCCCCGCCCTGGGAAGCGCGACTACCTCGTGGCGGGCCGTATCCAAGCGCCACCGCGTAGTCTCGACGGCCACGTCGTTACCCGATCCGTGTCTGCGAACGTGGGGGGATACAGAGGTGAGACACTCCCCATGTGGACGACATCGATCGACGGAGGGCGCGGCGAGCGTCGACTCGTCGC
>JBNJGG010000228.1:0-3234 GCA_051747545.1 Halobacteriota archaeon
CGCATCGAACTGTCCGAGCGGGGTCACGGCACGCTCGAACAGAAGCGTGACGGCCTCATCATGGAGTTCATGGACATCCTCGACCGCGCGCGAGACGTGCGGGCTGGACTCAACGACGATTACGAACGCGCTCAGGAGACAATCAACATGGCGCGGGCGATGGAGGGCGACGTGGCCGTTCGCGGGGCCGCCGCCGCGCTCAAAGAGCACCCCGAGATTACGACGCAGTCGAAGAACATCATGGGCGTCGTCGTCCCGCAGATCGAGTCCTCGCGCGTCCGCAAAAACCTCGACCAGCGTGGCTACGGCCTGCTCGGCTCCAGCGCCCGCATCGACGAGGCCGCCGACGCCTACGAGGAACTGCTCGAATCGGTCATCCTTGCCGCGGAAGTCGAGACGGCGATGAAGAAAATGCTCGAAGAAATCGAGACGACCAAACGTCGCGTCAACGCGCTGGAGTTCAAGATTCTGCCCGATCTCTACGACAATCAGGAGTTCATCGAGCAGAAACTCGAAGAGCAAGAGCGCGAGGAGATTTTCCGCCTGAAGAAGATCAAGGGCAAGAAGGAAGCCGAGGAGAAAGCCGAACGCGAGGCCGCCGAGGCCGAACGGGCCGCCGAACGCGTCCCTGCGGACGACTGAATCGGCGACCAGTCGCTCGATTCGTCTGTCACCCGCCGTCCCCACTCGGTGAGACTCGGACTCCCTTCGCCATCTCCGTCGATACTTCTGCCGCTCGCCCACGTTGCTTCTGCCCCCGTCTGAGTCTCCCGAGCGTTCCGGTTCGCCAGTCTGTTTTCCCGACGATGCCGCGACTTCCCGACCTGATTTCGCGTCACCGAGGTGAACGCTTCCGGACGGTTTTTCGGGGACGCCCTCGAATCATCGAGTATGCGTTGCCCAGCGTGTCAATCGCAGACGTTCTCCTTTGCGGTCCCCGAGACGCTCCGCGAGTACGCTCCCGACGAGTCTCCCGCGGCGTCCATCTGTACGACCTGTCTCCGGGTGAGCCCCGCCGAAGCGGGTGCATCCGACCCCGATTTCGACGCGGTGCTGTCTGACTTTCCCGACGGTGAGGCGGGCGTTGCACTCGCGCTCGCGCTCGGGCGACTCGACTCGTTCGCGCTTAACCGCGCTGGCGTCGTCAACCTCTGTGAACACGCAGAGCGTGCGGGTGCCGACGTGCTTTTGCTACTCGATCGACTCGCCAGTTCCGGCCGCATCGAACCCCACTTCGACATCGACCGCCGCCGCCGAAACGTCGCGCAAGCGCTCGTCGATTAGCGCGTCGTCGCTGGTCGTTCACCGCGCGTGGAGATACCAGCTGCATCGCTAGAATCGCTCAGTCGACGGCTTCAGAAATTCGCTGTCGCGCCTAGACGCCGGTCGAATAGCGAAGGATGCCCGCGATGCCGCCAAAAGCGTCGTACAGTTGCTCGCCCTTCTCGAAGTCGGTGCTGATGAACTTCGTCTCGGTCCCTCGCTGGTCGGCCAACTGCATGAGGTACTCGATGACGTCTTCGCGGTCGACGACCTCCGAGGGTTCGTTACACTTCGAGCAGGTGTGTTCGGGAGTACCGTGGCGACGGTCGACTATCTCGAACTCCTCGTGGCCGTTCGGGCACTCGTAGGCAATCACGTCGCTTCGAAGGTCCTCGCTGAGCAGGAGGCGGTCGACCGCTCCCATTACGAGGTTCTGTCGAGTCGCCTCGAATCCGTATGTCGCAACGTCGCCACGGTGAAGGCTCTCGAAGAACTCCTCCATCTGGGCTTTGTCCTTCATCACCTCCTGGTCGGCGAGTACGTCCTGTGCGGCGTCAACGAGGTCGTAAAGCCCGGATTCGTCGGTGTAGGCGATGTCGAACGTCCCGATGACGAGGTCCTGCAGTTCGTGGTGGAGATAGTCGCCTTCGAGGAATTCGTCTTTCGTCGGCGAGGGCCCACCGACGAGGATGCCGTCCATGTTGTGCCGTTCGGGGACGAACAGCTCGCCCGCCATCCCGGCGACTTCCTGATAGAACTTGTCGATAGCTTCGAGACGTAGACGATGGAATCGCTGGGCTGACTGGCCACCTTTCCGTTGTTTACCGGGAACGAGCGACGATGCTGATTTGACCGGCTCGACCCGCTTTCCTTTCAGCCACCCGACGTTGGCCTCGCGGCGGTCGAGGACGATAAGGCCGAACAGCCCCTTGTCCGACAGCATGTCCTCGAGCGGTTCCGTGAGAAACGAAGAGTCACAGTGGTAACGGAACGACTCGATGGGCTGTGGCGGGCTCTCGAGAACTTTCGTAATCATCTCGGTCTGGCCGCCGCCGCTGTCGATTGCACCGCTGAAGATGACGATGCCGTTGTCCGGTGGGAAAGTGTCGAAGTAGCGGAGGCGGTCTTTGATACTGGTTAGCGCGTCCTGGACGTTCGTCCGGGTCTGTTTGGACTTGATGTTGCTGGCTTCGCTGTGTTCCTGAATGACGTGGGCGACGACGTCCGAAATCTGCTTGTCGGGTGGAATATAGATAGTGACAAGTTGCGTGCCGGACCCCTCGTACTCGTCGAGGTCCTCGATGACCTTCCGAAATTCGTACTTTCGGCGGTCCTCACCTGCCTCCTTCGCGTCGGTACTCATTGTACCTACTAGCCCGTCCGGTGCCTAAGTAAGCTTTGACTGTGCCTGTCGGTCGAACTCCTCCCGGTATTCGAGGTGGCTGTTCACGTCAATCAATCAGTCTCCTCTCGGAGAAATTTTATATAGCTGTCACGGATGATTTCCGACAATCAACCATGGGACGGGTCTATGCGGTCGCCAGCGCGAAAGGAGGAGTTGGGAAGACGACGACCGTGGCGGCACTGGGAACCACGCTAGCGGCCGCGGGATTCGACGTCGTCGCAGTCGACGCCGACCTCGGGATGGCCAATCTCGCCGACGCGCTCGGAATCGACCCCGACGGGCCGACGATTCACGACGTTCTATCCGACGAAGCGGCGGTTGCGGCTGCCATCTACGACGGTCCCGCCGGTCTCGCAGTCCTCCCCGGGTCGATCGACCTCGACGACTTTCGAGACGTAGACCCTGCCGGTCTGGGTGACGTCCTCGACTCGCTGTCTTCGTACGACTTCGTCCTCGTCGACACGGGGGCTGGCCTGAGCCACGACACCGTCTTACCGCTCGCTCTCTCCGACGAGGTCATCCTCGCCTCGACTTCCCTCAGCACCGCTCTCGGTGACACCGAGAAG
>JBNJGG010000229.1:0-3210 GCA_051747545.1 Halobacteriota archaeon
ATTCGGTGAAGAACTCACCGTCGGGCGGCTCGAGACACTGGCCGGCCGCGTCGACCGTGACGGTATGACCGTCGCGTTCGGGGCGCCCGAGAGAGGGCTACCGGATATCCTCGGCATCGACGAAGCGGCCGTCGGGGCGACCGACGCCCAGGCGACGGCCGCCGACGATGCCGAGTTCACGAGCGGCGAGGCACCCGTCGAACCCACCGCAGGAGGGTTCGACCTCTGGCTCAATACGGTTCCGTATCAGGGCAGCGAGGTCGTGCGAACGGAGGAGGCTCTGTTCGCGACGCTCGCTCCCCTCTCACTGAGAGCGTGATAGAATGCCACAAAGACACGCACCACGAAAAGGCTCACTCGGATTCGGCCCACGCACGCGGGCGACCAGCGAGGTCCCCCGATTCAAGTCGTGGCCGGACGACGAAGGACAGCCATCGCTCCAGGGGTTTGCGGGCTACAAAGCCGGCATGACCCACGTGGTACTGGTCGACGACGCGGCTAACTCGCCGACCGAGGGAATGGAAACGACCGTTCCCGTCACCATCGTGGAGACGCCGCCAATGCGCGCCGTCTCACTGCGAGCGTACGAACACACCCCGTACGGACACCAGCCGATCGCCGAGGTCTGGACCGGCGAGGTCGCTCCCGACCTCGACCGCGTTCTGGACCTCCCCGGAGACGACTACGACACCGACGCTGCCGCGGACGAGATCCGCTCGCTCCTCGAAGCAGGCCGCGTCGACGACGTCCGTGTCATTACGCACACGGTCCCCGGCGAGATCGCCTCGGTTCCCAAGAAGAAACCCGACGTGATGGAGACGCGAATCGGCGGCGGATCCGTCGCCGACCGCGTCGACTACGGGCTCGATCTGCTCGAAGACGGTGGCGAGCACGTCATGAACGACGTGTTCCGCGCCGGTGAGTACGTCGACGCCAGCGGCGTCACGAAGGGGAAAGGGACACAGGGTCCCGTCAAACGATGGGGCGTCCAGAAGCGCAAGGGCAAACACGCCCGGCAGGGATGGCGTCGCCGCATCGGCAACCTCGGCCCCTGGAACCCCAGCCGCGTCCGGTCGACCGTCCCACAGCAGGGACAGACCGGCTACCACCAGCGAACGGAACTGAACAAGCGCCTCGTCGACATCGGTGACGGGGCGGACGCGACGGTCGACGGCGGCTTCGTCAACTACGGCGAAGTCGACGGCCCGCACGCGTTGATCAAGGGCTCGCTTCCCGGGCCGAACAAGCGCCTTCTGCGCTTTCGCCCGGCGATCCGACCCGGAGACCAACCGCGCCTCGATCCCGAGGTCCGGTACGTCTCCACCGCATCCAACCAGGGATAATTCATGGAAACAACAGTACGCGACCTGGACGGGGCGGACGCGGGCACGACGGAGCTCCCGGCGGTCTTCGAGACGGAGTACCGCCCGGACCTTATCGGTCGCGCGGTCCGCGCCGCACAGGCCAATCGCACACAGGACTACGGTGCCGACCCATTCGCGGGCATGCGCACGCCCGCAGAGTCGTTCGGTAGCGGCCGCGGGATGGCTCACGTTCCCCGACAGAACGGGCGCGGTCGACGCGTTCCGCAGACCATCAAGGGACGGAAAGCCCACCCGCCGAAAGCCGGCACCGACCGAACCGAATCTATCAACGACAAAGAACGCCAGTTCGCCATCCGTAGCGCCATCGCTGCGACGGCCGACGCCGACGTCGTCACCGAGCGTGGACACGCGTTCGACGAGGACGCCGAAGTGCCGGTCGTCGTGAGCGACGAGTTCGAAGCACTCGAGAAGACGACCGACGTCGTCTCGTTCCTCGAAGCCGTCGGCCTCGACGCCGACGTCGAACGCGCCGATGACGGCCGTAGCGTTCGTGCCGGCCGCGGGAAGACTCGCGGTCGCAAGTACAAACAGCCGAAGTCGATCCTCTTCGTGACCTCGAGCGAAGTCGGTCCCTCGCGCGCCGCCCGCAACCTGGCGGGTGCCGACGTCGCGACGGCTGCGGAGGTCAACGCCGAGGACCTCGCCCCCGGTGGCCAGCCCGGTCGGCTGACCGTCTGGACCGAGAGCGCCCTCGCGGAGGTGGCCGACCGATGAGTACGATCATCGACTACCCGCTGGTGACCGAGAAGGCGATGAACGACATGGACTTCGAGAACAAACTCCAGTTCATCGTCGACGTCGACGCCGCGAAGCCCGAAATCACCGAGGAGGTCGAAGACCGCTTCGAGGTTTCAGTCGAGAAGATCAACAC
Organism: Halobacteriota archaeon; assembly: GCA_051747545.1. Classification (GTDB taxonomy): domain Archaea; phylum Halobacteriota; class Halobacteria; order Halobacteriales; family Haloferacaceae; genus JBNJGG01. The sequence continues at coordinate 2,257 of JBNJGG010000229.1, forward strand.
ACAGGTGACGATGAAAGGAACGAAGAAAGCAACGGTGACGCTCTCGCCTGAGCACGACGCCCAGGAGATCGCCTCACGGATCGGGGTGTTCTGACCGTGGGACGACGCATTCAGGGACAACGACGTGGCCGTGGTACGTCGACGTTCCGCGCCCCGTCACACCGGTATAAAGCACAGCTGGACCACAAGCGCGTGGAAGACGACGACGTCGTCTCCGGAACCGTCGTCGACGTCGAACACGACCCGGCTCGATCGGCGCCGATCGTGGCCGTCGAGTTCGACGACGGCGATCAGCGCCTGATCCTCGCTCCCGAGGGCATCTCGGTCGGAGACGAGATTCAGATCGGCATCTCCGCGGAGATCGCCCCCGGTAACACGTTGCCGCTGGCGGAGATCCCAGAAGGGGTCCCGATCTGTAACGTCGAGGCGAAGCCGGGCGACGGCGGCAAGTTCGCCCGCGCCTCCGGCGTCAACGCGGACCTGATCACCCACGACCGTCGTGCGGCGGTCGTTCAGTTGCCCAGTGGCGAAGTCAAACGGCTCGACCCGCAGTGTCGGGCCACCATCGGCGTCGTCGCCGGTGGGGGACGAACGGAGAAGCCGTTCGTCAAGGCAGGAAAGAAGTATCACAAACTGCGCTCCCGGGGGACGAAGTACCCACGCGTTCGTGGCGTCGCCATGAACGCCGTCGACCACCCCTTCGGTGGTGGCGGTCGCCAACATCCCGGTCGTCCGAAGTCCGTCTCGCGGCACGCGCCGCCGGGGCGGAAGGTGGGCGACATCTCCTCGCGCCGAACCGGCCGAGGTGGTAACAAATGAGTTCAGAGTACAGAACTGGCCAGGAGGGTGCGGAGTTCACCTATCGCGGCCACACGCTTGACGAATTGCAGGATCTTACCGTCGAAGCAGTTGCGGAACTGCTCCCCGCACGCCAGCGGCGAAGTATCGAACGCG
>JBNJGG010000230.1:0-3184 GCA_051747545.1 Halobacteriota archaeon
GTCCGGGTGAAGCGGCGGCGTTCCCTCGTCGGGGCCGCCGACGATGTGGCGCTCGACGGCTCGACCTGCGGGCGAGCGCTGCGCGTCCTCGTCGGACGCCTCGCCGTCGCGGACGAAGAAGTAGCGACTGGCCTCGTCGTCGACGAGGTCGCGGTTGGCGGCGTAGACGACGCTCATCGACAGGTCGGCGTTGGTCGTGGAGACGCCGAGTCCGACCATGGCGTCGACGATTGCCTCACCCCGGATGCCCCGCCGACGGAGGCTGGCGAGCGTCGGCGCGCGCGGGTCGTCCCAGCCGTCGAGTTCGCCCGAAGCGACGAGCTCCTTGATGGACGAGGTACTCATCTTCACGTCGTACTCGTCGACCTGGATGCGACCCCAGTGGACGACTTCGGGGTACTCCCAGTCGAAGTAGTCGTAGACGAACGCCTGTCGCTTCGCCGAATCCTGCAGGTCGATGCCGCGGACGATGTGCGTGATGTCCGTGAGGTGGTCGTCGACGCCGGACTGGAAGTCGAGCATGGGCCAGCAACGATACTCGCTGGCCTCGGGACGCGGATGCGGCGTGTCGACCATCCGGAAAGCGACCCAGTCGCGGAGTGCGGGGTTCTTGTGCTCGATGTCGGTCTTGACGCGGAGGACTATCTCGCCGGAGGCGTACTCGCCGTCGACCATCGCCTCGAACTCCTCGCGGGTCGTCTCGACGGGTTTGTCGCGGTGCGGGCAGGCCTCCCCCGCGTTCTTTAACTCCGAGAATTCCTCCCCCGGGCACGAGCAGGTGTACGCGCCGCCGGCGTCGACGAGGTCGCGGGCGTAGCCGTAGTACGTTTCGACGCGGTCGGAGGCGCGCACGACCTCGTCGGGGTCGAAGCCGAGGTAGTCGATGGCGTCGAGAATCGCGTCGTACGCCTCCACGTCGGGGCGTTTCGTCTCGGGGTCGGTGTCGTCGAACCGGCAGAGCATCCAGCCGTCGTACATCTCCTTGTACGTCCCGATGACCGAGGGCATGCGGGCGTTACCGAGGTGCCACGGCCCGTTCGGGTTGGGCGCGAGTCGCATTCGAACCTGGTCGTAGTCGTCGACGTTCGGCAAGTCGGGGAGTGGGGCGGTTTCGGCTTCCTCGTCTGCGTCGAGTTCGGCGAGCAGGTCGGGTGCGAGTTCGCCGAGGCGCTCGCGTCGCTCCGATGGCGAGAGACCGTTCACGCGCGCGACGACGCCCCCGACGACGCCGGGAATCTCCCCGCCGTGGGAGCGAAAGTCCGGATTCTCGCCCATGAGCGGGCCCATGACCGCGCCGACGTCCGCCTCGCCCTCGTACTTGACCGCGTTCAGCAGGGCGTGAATCTCTGCCTCCTGCTCGACGCGTTCGCGTAACTCAGAGTCCATTACCGGTGGGTATCACGCCGCAGGTAAAAACAGGCGTGGAATTCCGGCGGTAGTCGACTACACGGCGTCGCCGACGTCGTACCACAGTTCGACGATGCCGTTCTGGAAGGTCGTGGTGTCGCGCAGTGTCAGGTCGTGGGTCGTCCCCGCATCGTCGAAGAACGCGATACCACTGCCGAGAAGTACGGGGGCGATACTCAATCGAATGTCGTCGACGAGGTCAAACCGGAGAAACGCCTGTGCGAGTTCTGCACCGCCGACGAGCCAACTGTGGGCGTACTGCCGTCTGAGTCGCCCGGCGAGTTCGCGGAGGTCGCCGTCGTAGAACGTGACGGCGTCGTCGACTCGGGGGAGGTCCCTGTGCGTGACGACGTACGTCGGCGTCTCCCCATACGGCCAGTCGCCGAATCCCAACACCTGCTCGTACGTCTTCGACCCCATGACGAGACAGTCGACGCCTGCGAAGAACTCCTCGTAACTGGTGGCGGTGGCTCTGTCGGAGGCCTCTTCCTCGAACGGTTCGAGCCACGACACGCCGCCGTCGCCGGTTGCGACGAACCCATCTAGACTCGTTGCGATGTACAGGGTGACGGTTCCCGCGCTCATCGGTGCTCATACGTCGCGGGAGGGAATGGAGGTTCCACCACGTCGAACCAGCGGACTGCCACCGCGTTGGACCGGCCGAGTACCGACGCGTCGAACGGTCGGTTTCCAACGCGTCGAACGGCCGAGTACCGACGCGTCGAATCGAAGAGCGGGCAACGCGGCAGGAATATGGCGGGCGACCGAGAACCACCGACTGTGCCACCGAACCGGGGAGAGTGGACCTCGCGGGTCGCCTCGGTACCCTTCGTCGCGGCGTGGGTCGCGGCGGTGGTCTGGTACGGATTCGGCGACACGGTGATCACCCTGACCGTCGTCGAGTCGACGCCGACGATTCGAGAGGCCAATCCCGTCGTCGAAGCCGCGATGGCGGCCGGTCCGTGGGGCGTCGGTGCGGTGAAACTCGTCGTCCTCGTCGGTTGTTTCGTGATTAGCATCTCGTCGGCTCGTGCCGGGGACACCTATCTTCCATACGGGGTCCCAGTACTACTCACGCTCGTCGGGATTGCAGTCACGGGGTACAATCTGTCGCTGGTCGCGTGAACACGGATGAAACGGCGATAGTCGCGGGTCTCCCGAGTGGTGCTCACACACGGGTCGACCGTCGAGAGGCCACGTGCCTGAAAACAGCGCCGACGGTCGAGGTCAGTAGCCGCGGGTGATGAGGTAGTCGGCGATGTCGGCCAGCAACGAGCGCGCCTCGTTGTCCGGTAGAATTTCGAGGTTGTGTTTGCTCTGTGCGACGAGTTCTTCGGCCATCTCGCGGGCGTAGTCGATGCTCCCGGACTCGTCGAGTTCGGCGACGGCCGCGTCGATGTCGTCCTCGCTCACGTCCTCGACGCTCGTCTCGTCGAGGAGACCGTCCACGTCGACGCCCTGCTGGCGGGCGTGGAGGGTGATGAGCGTCTCCTTGTGCTCGACGAGGTCCGACCCGCGCTGTTTACCGAGTTTGTCGCTCGGCACCGTCAGGTCGAGCACGTCGTCCTGAATCTGGAAGGCCGACCCGGCGTCGACCCCGTAGGCGTAGAGCGAATCGATCACCTCCTGGTCCGCGCCGAGGAGGACGGCCGGCGTCGCCGCCGCGGCACCGTACAGGACGGCGGTCTTCGACTTGACCATCTGCAGGTACTCCTCTGGCAACACCTCGGTTCGGCGCTCGAAGCAGACGTCGAGAGCCTGTCCTTCGCAGATTCGG
>JBNJGG010000231.1:0-3163 GCA_051747545.1 Halobacteriota archaeon
CGTCGGACGTGGGAGCACTGGTTGGGTCGTTTGTGGTCGGGTCACTGGTAGCCGAGTCGCTGGTGGTTGGGTCGTCAGTCGCGGGCGTTTCGGGCACCGATGGCTCGGATGGGGTCACCCCCGCCGTCGGTTCGTCGGGCTTTCCTTCGGCGGGTTCTCCGGGGTCTCCTTGGGGGTCCGATTCGGTGGCCACAGACGATTCGTCTTCCCACGTCTCAGACGCTACGACTGCGGAGATAATCGTCTCGGGAATCGCCCCTACGTCGGTGACACCTCCCCCGTCCGGGGCGAGTTCGAGGGGACGAACCGCGTCCCGCTCGCCCGCGACGACCGCGAGCGCGTCGAGTGCGACCCGCCGGAGCGCGTCGAGGTACGCTGGCGTCGTCCCGTAGTGGTCGATAGCCCGGGGAATGCCGACCGCGAGCGGTTCGTGGACGCCGCGTGCGAGCAACGCCGCGCGGAGGTCCTCGCCGCGCTCGTCCATCTCGAGGGCCTCGGCGAAGACGGCCACCCGGGCCAGCGTCGCTTCCGCCGCGGAGACGACCCACCGGTCACGGATGTCGGCGTCGACGGTGTTGATACTCTCGGGACGGACGGACGTGAACACGCGGTCACCGTCTTCCGGTTCGAACGTTCGTGCTTTGCCGGTGAGTGCGACGAACGCGGGAGGTGTCGTCCGGTCGAGAAACGCCACCGCGTCGGGTTGATACTGGCCCGCGTAGGTGACGAACGCACCAGTCGGGTCGGCCACGCGGCCACGAAGCACGTCTTCGTTGACGGACTCGACCTCCGTGAGGACGCCCGCGACGAACAACCGATTCACCCGCGCGCCGGTCGGCGTGACGACGTAGTTCGGCGCACGCTCTTCGTCGCTCTCGGAGTACGTGAGAGACGCGTCGTCGTACTCGGCGGCGAAGAGCCGATACGCGACTTCTCGCTGTCCGGGGCCGCCGTCGGAAGCGCTCATTCTGCAACCTCCTCGACCGCGGCGAGAACCTCTCTCGCGCGGTCTGCCGGGTCGTCAGTGGACTCCTCGAACGACGTGGTGTCGAGGTTCGCACCGTACTCGTCGACCGAGAGACTCCCCCGAACGGTGAACGCACGCCCGACGATGCGTCGACGTATCTCGTCGGCGACGACTTCCTTGTCCATCGCCTCGCGTGCCGCCTCTCTCGCGTCGTCGAGACCACCGCCGTAGACCTCCGCGGTGAGGTCCCCGTCGAGGACGGCGGTGACGGTACCGGTCCCATCGTCGACGATAGCCTTGACGCGGAGGTCGTCTTCACCCTCGACCGCACCGTGGACGCGACACTGATTGCTCTGGACGACGCGCCCGCACTCGGGACAACGCTCGATGAGGCCGGACCCGTCTCTGACGGCGATGACGTTACCCGTCACTTCCACGTCGAACATGCCGCCGCTGGCGACTGCGTCGGCGATCAGTAGCCGCGGTGCCGACTCGCTCACCTCCACAGGTTCCTCCAGCGGAGTCACCGTCGTGAACTCCGAGACGTTCACCGACGGAACGCCTCGGAACTCTCGAATGTAGACATCTTCGAGCCGCGCCGACGCGCCCTCGACCAGTTCGTCGTGAGGCATCCAGTCCGTGAACGGAAGGTGGGCGGTCTCGTCGGCGATGACGCCCGAGAGGATGTCGGTCTCGCCGTCGCGACCGTCGATGGTTCTGGATTCGACTTCGAGAACCCGAACCTCGACGGTGCATCCTCGGTCGCCGGGTTCGAGTGCGAGTAGCGTGGAGTCGCCGCCGACGTCGAAGGACGTTTCGACAGGGGTCGACTCCAACGCCACGGTCGAACTCGACCCGATGTTGAGTTCTGGTCGACCGTCCCACTCGCGGACGTTGGCGTTGCCGATAGTCACCGAGTCCCCTGCTTCGAATCCGAAGTCCTGCCACGCGGTGTAGGATATCTTGCCCGTCTGGTCTGCGAGTTCACCCTCGTGGATGACGTGGTCTTCGCCCTGGTATCGAATCGAGCGCGTTCCGACGGTCAGGACGCGTGCGGTGACGGTGACGTTGCCGCTATCGGTGTCGATGTCGGCGACGTCCATCGTCGTCGGAGTCGCACTCCCCGTGCTGTCACCACCGAACTTTCGACGGACGCTCTGCTTTGCTTCCTCGATGGGAACGCTGTACCCGAGGAGGTTCTCTAGGTCTGCTTTGACCTCCGTTTTGTCTACGCCGAGGTCGGAGGCGAGTTCCTCGGCATGGTCGTCGAGCTGCATCGAGTCACCTTTTGCCCGGATGGGTTAAAAAGCGTTCCACGGGCCCGACCCACACGACGAGAGGACTAAGTATTCCTGCACGCATTCACGCGTATGGCCGTAGCACGCGTCGAGTACACCATGACTATCGAAAACGGTGTGACGGACATCGTGGTCCGCGGAGGGAGAGACGCTGCCGTCGTCGTTCGCTCTGAAGCCGGGGAGCGAATCTACCTCCCCCCGGAGGGATTCGACGCGTCTCGGGAGACGGACACCCGTTCCCAGCTATCGATCGACGCAGACGGCTCCCACCAGTCCAGTCGCCACTCCGACACTCCGTATCAATCAGTTCGTGACGCGGACAGCCCGTATCAATCAGTTCGTGACGCGGACAGCCCGTATCAATCAGTTCGTGACGCGGACAGCCCCTACCAATCGGCTCGAAATGGCTCGGTCGAAGTCGGACTTCGACCGACGAGTGACGGCTTTCACATCCACCATCCCGAACCCGTCACAGACCTACGAATTCTGCGGTAGTGGACCGTAACGGAGTCTGCCGTACCTGCGGAGAAACCGAGTCTCTCGGCCCTGAAGCAGCCGCGCTAGAGAATTCGTTCGTAGAAGGTGATCGTCTGGTCGACGACTTCGCCCCACGTTCGAGGCTCGAAGTCGGGTTCCCCGGGTATCGCGAGTGCGCGCTGGACGCCCGCGGCGATGGATTTCGAATCCGGTTCCACCGTGACAACGCACTCGTCGGGCAAGAGTTCTGCCACGCCGCTCTCGGTAGCGACGACGCGAGTCCCCACGGACAACGCCTCCGTGATGGTGATACCGAACGGTTCCGACAGCGACGGCGAGACGAACAGGTCGGCGCTGGCGTAGTAGTCGCCGAGTTCCGGTTCCGGGATGTAGCCGACGAACTCGACGCGTGCCTCGACGC
>JBNJGG010000232.1:0-3123 GCA_051747545.1 Halobacteriota archaeon
GGGGTGAACCTGGTCCTCCCGAAGTTGTTCTCTCGATTCCGAGTCGCTACCCCAGCAGGTCGAGCCCCCAGCGGACCAGGTTCACCCCGACGCAAATTGCACCTTCCAGCCGTGAGAGGCTCCCGTGCGTCCACAACAGACCCGTGACCAGTCCCGTGAGCGCGACCAGCCACAGCACCGTCGGCCACGCCGCGGGCGTGACCGCCAGTGGCTGGACGATGGCCGTCGCTCCGAGGATGCCGAGGACGTTGAACACGTTGCTGCCGACGACGTTGCCAGCGGCGAGTTCGGGCAGACCACGCCGAACCGCAGCAAGGGATGCCGCGAACTCCGGCGTCGACGTGGCGACCGCGACGACTGTCTCGCCGACGACCCACTCGGAGAGTCTCGCGAGGTCTGCGAGAGCGACGGCGGATCGGACGAGCAGGTCTGCGCCGCCGGTGACGAGTACTATCCCCGCGACGGCGGCGACGACCGTCCGCGGGTGTGTGGACGCGTCACCGTGAGCAGTCGTCGTCGCCTCCTCTTCGGCTCCCCGACGGAAGATGACCACGAGATAGCCCGCCAACAGTGCCAGCAACACCAGTCCCTCGGCCCGGGAGAGCCACAGGTCAGAGAGCAGCACCGGCAGGAGGAGCGTCGCTCCGAGCATCACCGGTCCATCACGCCACGCCAGTACCCGAGAGGCACGGATTGGGCCGACCAGCGCGAGGCCCCCGAGGACGACGCCGAGGTTGAACAGGTTCGAGCCGACGACGTTGCCGAGGGCGATGTCGCTGGCCCCGACGAGCGCGGCGTCGATCGAGGTGACCAGTTCGGGCGCGGAGGTGCCGAGGCTGACGACGGTCAGGCCAACGACGAGTTCGGACATGCCGATTCGTCTGGCGACTCGAGCGGAGTTGGCGACGAACAGAGTCGCCCCGATCCACAGCGCGGCGACGCTCCCAACGAGCGAGAGGGCGGTGAGCGCAACATCCACCATCTCAGTCATCACCGACGGCGGAGGACCGGGTCTCGGACGCCCTCATACGCCCAGCGCTTCCCGGCAGGCCGCGGCGAACCCCGGTATTTCAATGGTCGCTTCTGGTTCGAGCTTTACCACGACGCCGACTTCCTCGGAGAGATAGACGTGAACGGCGGTTGCTCGTTCGTGTTCGACGACCAGCGAACGCACGTCCCCGAGGTGCGTGTACACGTCCTCGACGTGAGTCTTGTTGAACACCGCGAGGGACCGATGGACGATGACGTCGAGTTGCTGTTCGGTCAGTTCGGTTCGCAGGTCGCCGCGGACGAACCAGACCGTGTGGGTGAACCGTTCGTGGTTGAAGGATGCAACCCAGCGCAGCGCCCCGCCGTACTCGTCGTTCAGCCACGACACAAACGCGTCGTAGTCGGGAGCCATACCACTCATACAGTCGACGAGCCCAAAAGACCCCGGTCACAACAGCAGGACGGCGATCACGGCCGCGGCCGTGATCGCGACGAGGAGTACTCCCTTTCCTATCGGTGCCGGATGGTCGACGTCGAACCGCGACGTCATGACTCCCGTGGCAATCCCCTGGGTGACCCGCTGTCCGACGCGATCGCTGGCTCCCGTCACCTCGGTCACACCACGGACGACGCCGGATCGGAGGGCCGCGCCCGCGGGGTTGTAGAGCACGTCGAGGTCCGGAGCAGCCGGGACGCTGGATAGCGGCTTACGGACCAGGGCGAACCCGAGGACGCCGGCGACGAGCGTGACGGTGGCTTTCGACAGTTTCGAGGCCGTGTAGGGAACGACCCCGTCACCGCCGCCGGGCAAAAGCGCGAAACCGAGTTCCGGGACGACCCCGAACGCGACGCAGGGGATGGCGACGAGCCCCATGGCGACCGCCTGCCCTCGTGAGGCGTCCGGTGGAGACAGCGACCCCTCACCGAGGAACGCGTAGTAGCCGAACTTAGCGAACGAGACGACGGTCCCGGCGCCGCCGACGAGGAGTATCCACCAGAGGGCGTCGAACCCTGCAGATTCGATTCCCTTGGTGATGAGCCCCTTGCTGACGTACCCCGAGAACCCCGGGATCCCCGTGATGGCGAACGCGGCGACGAGGAATGCCGTCACCGTGAGAGGCATCTCGGTTCCCAGCCCCCCGAGTTTCTTCAGGCGCTCCTCGCCGGTTCGGAGAACGAGGACGCCCGCGACCATGAACAGGAGGCTCTTGTACAGGACGTTGTTGACGAGGTGTGCGAGAGTGCCGTCGACCGCCAATGCCGAAGCAACGCCCACCCCCGCGACCATGTAGCCGACCTGTGAGACGATGTGGTAGGTCAGCAGTGTCCGCAGTTTCGTCTGGAGGATGGCCATCGTCACGCCGAAGAGGACCATCCCGCCGCCCAGGTACGCGACGGCGCGACTCCCTCCGGGCGCGACCCGAAGGAGGGTGTAGACGCCGACTTTCGTGGTGAACCCGCAGAGTACGACCGAGGTCGCGACGCTCGGGGCAGGGTACGCGTCCGGCAACCAGACGTGGAGTCCGAGGAAGCCGACGTTGACGCCGACGCCGAGCACCGCGAGTAAACGCGGCAGTCCCGCGACGATACCGTCGGCAAACAGGAACGACCCCGTTGCGATGTAGTTGGTGACGACTCCCGCGATGAGTAGCGCGCCCCCTATCTGATGATAGACGGCGTAGCGGTAGCCCGGTCCACGCTCGACCGCGGTTCGCCAGACGAGCAGCGTCGCCGCGGCAGCCATCAGCTCCCAGTGGACGACCAGCGTGAGCCAATCGCCCGCGAGTACCGCTCCGAGGCTCACTCCCATGTACGCGAGCTGAGTCGCCAGCTCTCGGGGCGGAGCATTCGACCCGTCCGCGTAGAGTACATTTGCCGCGGCGACGAGGCCGAACACGAACGCGACTGGGCGAGCGATTCCGTCGACAGCGACAGGCCTGAGGTCGAATCCCCACAGCGCCATCGAGTGGGTCGCCCCCGTCGGCGTGGTGACCGCCCACGTCGCGGCCACGACGCCCGCCACCACGCCAGCGGTCACCCCGACCCGGCGGGGTGCGACTGCAGCGATCAGGGCGGCGAGAAGGAACGCAAGCGACACGGGGAGTATCATCCGAACACCTCCGCGACCGTCGC
>JBNJGG010000233.1:0-3092 GCA_051747545.1 Halobacteriota archaeon
ACCTGTTCGTGCTCTCGGGACTGTCGGCGCAGGAGCGCGAGGTCGTCGAGGGGGCTATCGGAGAGACCCAGTACCAGAACTCGTCAGTCTCGGAGTCGTTTCGGTCGGTCGCCGAGCGAATCCACAGCCGCGAGGCGATTCGACTCAGCGAAGATCGGGGCAGTGGATGGTACGACGGCGACTGGGTGCTCCGCTACGAGGGTACCGTCTACTGGACGGACCTCTATCTGACCGACTGGAGTGGCTGAAACTCAGCCGTCGCCCCACACGTCTGAGAGCGGGTGGTTCTTGCGGGCCTCGCTGCTCGACTGTCTCACGCCCGACTGTCCCCGTCGAGCGCGACGACGAGAACCGCTGTTCCCACCGAGTGCCCGCGTCGCCGCCGCGGGGTCGAAGGCGGGGAGGTCGGGGCGAGTCATACCGTCGACCTGCGCGACGAACCAGTCGGGCATGTCGGGACGAGCGCGCTCGAACAGGTCGAGGAGGCTCGAATCGGCGAGGTAGGTCGCCCCGTAGTCGTCGGGGGCGCGGACGACTCGACCGCACGCCTGAATGACCGTCCGAAGCGCCGATCGGTGGTACCAGGCCCACTGGCCCTCTTCGAGGCGACGGGCGACCCGCGAGTCGTTCGTGTTCAGATAGGGGGACTTACACAACACCTGCCACCGCGCCAGGTCGCCCTTGAGGTCGAGCGCCTCTTCCATCTTCACCGAGAGGAACACCTCGGGGTCATCGGAGGCCTTCCAGGCGTCGAGTTCGGCGTCGCGGTTCTCTCGGGTGTGAAGCCTGACGCGGTCGCCGACGCCGAACTCCGCGAGCAACGTGGCGAGCCGCTCCTGAATGTGGTAGGAGTGGGCGTGGACGATGCCTTTCTCGTCGGGGTGTTTCGCCATCAGTCGGACCAGTAGACGGGCGATTTTCGGGAGCGTCTCCTCGCGGTGCTGGTAGGTCATCTTCCCCTGCGCCACGTCGTACAGGGGCCGGTGTTCGAGCGGAAAGGTGTGGGCGACGTCGACGAGGGCGACGTCCGAGGGGTCGAGACCGACCTGTCGGCAGAAGGCGTCCTTGTTGAGAATCGTCGCCGACAGCAAGGCGAAGTGATTTCCACGACTCCAGACGGTGTGGGCGAGGTACTTCTCGGGGTTCAGCGGCTTGATGACTATCGGCGTTCCATCGCCGTCGGGCTGGTCGACCACCCACGTCGTCGGGCTCGTGGGGTCGCGGTAGTCGTCGACGAACCACGTGAGTTCGGAGATGAGCTCCTGTAGACGGTCCCGTCGGGCGGCCTCCTCGGGCGAGAGTTCGGGCCGCGCGAGCAGTTCGTCTTTCTCGCGAGAGCAGACGCCGGCCAGCGTCTCGGCGAATCGGGACGCGCGCTCGACCGGGGCGTCCGCGCCCGCCACGTCGGGGACGCCCACGTCGCCCCACACCGGGACCGTCCGGGGACGGAGGTCGATGGTGGCGTACATCTCGGCCCACTCGGCGAGGCCGTGTGCCTCGTCGATGACGACCACGTCGCGCTTGCGGAACACGTCCGAACCGGCAGTCTGCATGAAGTACGCGAGCGTCATCGCGGCGATATCGCGGTTCGAGGCGATGGCGCGGTCAGAAAAGTACGGACACCGATGGCGAACCGAGCAGTCGAACCCCTTCTGACGGGCGCAGGGGGCGCGGTTGACGGGCGTCTCGGACTCTCCGGGGAGGATACACGAGTAGTTGCGCTTGCCGCGGATGATCTGGAGGTCTTCGAGCAACGGGTCGGTCGCCACGTCGTCCAGTTGGGACACCTGCGGGGTCGTGTAGTAGGCGTCGGTGGCGTCGGCGGGGTCCGCCTCGTCGACGGTTCGAGCCGTGCCCGCGATGGCGCGCGCCAGGAGAGACTTCCCGCTTCCGGTGGGTGCGCGGACCAACACCACGTCGTTGCCGGCGGCGAAGGCCTCCCGAATATCGCGGAGCGCGGCCTCCTGATTCCCGCGGAAACTGGGGGCCGGAAAGGAGTCGATGAGTCGGTCGGGGTCCACACTCGGGTCTCCGTCGGCGACGGCCTAAATCCACCGGAAGGGTGCAGTCGGTGACACCGACGACGACATCCACGAGTCGCCTCGGCGACCGACTACAGCGCCCGCACGTCGTCTGCGGTGACCTCTCGGTCCTCCGGCAGGCGGTCGATACAGTCGTAGCAGAGAAAGTGTTCGGTGCCGTCGGCGAGTTCGAGCGTCAACCCGCCGGTCGACCCGCGCTCGAAGGTCCAGAAGTCGCCGATGCCGCCCCCGATTCGGACGGCCGAGCCACAGCCGTCGCACGGTTCACTGGTCATGGGCGAGTGGAAGGGCCGCACGGTTATGTATCGTGCGCCTGCAGGGTGCTGGCCGCCAGGCTAATGCTACGTGATAGCATCAGACACGGTATGGAGGTAAACTGCGAGGGGTGCGCCGGTTGCTGTGTCGACTGGCGACCTATCGCACCGAACCGACTCGGGCACGAGTGGCGCGGGCCTCACAGACCGGTCGACGACGTGTACAACCTGGTCCCACTGACGCGCGACGAGATTCGAGCCTTTCTCGACGCCGGGTTCGGCGACGTGTTGACGCCGCGGTTGTGGTACGCCGAACCCAACGACGAGGCGGTCGAACTCGGCGGTGAGCGTATCGCGGCCATCGACGGACACCCCGTGTTCTTCGTGGGCCTCCGGAAGCCGCCGAAACCCGTCGCCCCCTTCGGCACCGAGCGGACGTGGCTCCGGGCGTGCGTGTTTCTCGACCCGGAGACGCTGCAGTGTCGTATCCACGGGAGCGACCTGTACCCTACCGAGTGCCGCGAGTATCCCGGCCACAACCTCGCACTCGAAACCGAGACCGAGTGTGAGCGAGTCGAGTCGACGTTCGGGGGCGAGCGACTCGTCGACGACGGCGTTCCAGACGCCATCGGTGGATTGCTCCTCGGCCAGCAGGCACTCGGGTCGAAGGTGTTCGCCCACCCGGATCCGACGGCGCTCGACGGCGTCGTCGAGCGAGCGAAAGCGGGAGCCCTCACGGCGACCGACCGCGCCGAATTCGTCGGGGCCGCCCTCGGCTCGAGCCCCAGGTCGCTCG
>JBNJGG010000234.1:0-3053 GCA_051747545.1 Halobacteriota archaeon
ACCGTCTCCGGGTTCGTATCCCATGCCGACGACGACCGGTTCGCCGACCAGTTCGGGTTCGCGCAGGCGCTCGCAGGCCGCGTAGAAACAGTCCATGTCGACGTGGAAGATAATCCGCCCCTCGCGGGAGTCGGACACGCCCGGAAGTCTCGCCCCGCTCATGTCTTCTCTCGACCCCGTCGAACTGTCAAGCTTCGCCTTGGGGAGCTACCGTTGAGGTCATTTCAATCGCTCCTGGAGGACCGAGGGATGCGCAGCCGTGACACCGTCGATGGTTTGAATCTCGTCGCTGATGACGTCGCCGAGCGCGCCGCCGTCGGGAGCGCGGACTTCAGCCATGAGCATGTGGTCTCCCGAGGAGGTGTAGAGTGAGTCCACCGCGTCGAGCGCGGTGAGCGCTCGGGTCACGTCGACGTACCTCTCGCTCTCGACCTCGATGCCCACGATGGCGATGGAGACTCCCGACAGCTTCTTCGGGTCGATGTCAGCAGAGTACCCGATGATAACCCCGTCGCCTTCGAGCTTTTGAATGTACTTGCGAACGGTCGGCTTCGACACCCCCGCCCGCTCCGCAATCTCCGAATAAGAGGCCTGAGCGTCCTCTTCGAGAACAGCGAGGATGCGCCCTTCTGTAGAGGTAGCTTCCATAGGATGGCTTTACATCCCCGGAAAAAATATCTTGCGAATCCGAAAACGCATCTCGGCAACAGAAAATGACGGACGAGTCGGTTCTCGCCCGGGGACCGTGAGCGCAACCGACCGGTGAGCGGGTCGTTTCTCGCCCGCCGTTTATCGGTGTTTGTCGAGGAACGTGTCGTAGCTCCGTTCCCACTCGTAGCTGTCGTCGAAGTACCGCTCTGCGAGCGGCGTTTCGGGCATCTCACCGATGCGCTGTTTTTCCTGCTGGTAGGACGATCGGTCCTCGTCGACGTAGTACCGTCCGGTGAGCACCGTACCTTCGTAGAGCGCGTCCTCGGTCTCGTGCATCATCTCCGCGGCCTCCCGACGGTCGGTCACGTCGAAGTCGTACTCGTCGGAGTCCTGGATATCGATGTACGGGACGTACTGACGGGCGTCCTTGTTCCACGTCGGGCACTGAGTCAGGAAGTCGACGTGCGCGAAGCCGTCGTGCTCCATCGCCTCGACGAGGATTTCTTTCGCCTGATTCGGGTTCACCGCGGCCGTCCGGGCGACGTACGACGCGCCCGAGGTGAGCGCGAGTGACAGCGGACGAATGGGCGCTTTCGCGCTTCCGTGGGGCTGAGTCTTGGACTTGTGGCCCATCGGCGAGGTGGGCGAAGTCTGTCCCTTCGTGAGCCCGAAGACCTCGTTGTTGAACACGATGTAGACCATGTCGTGGTTCTCTCTGGCGGTGTGCATGAAGTGGTTCCCGCCGATACCGTAGCCGTCGCCGTCGCCGCCGGCGGCGATGACTTCGAGTCCGGGGTTCGCCAACTTCGCCGCCCGTGCCACGGGCAGCGAACGTCCGTGAATCGTGTGGAAGCCGTAACTTTCGAAGTAGCTGTTCAACTTGCCCGAGCAGCCGATTCCCGTGCAGAGAAGGACTTCGTCGGGGGTTCGACCGATCTCTGGCATGGCCTGTTTCAGTGCCTTGAGGACACCGAAGTCACCACATCCCGGACACCACGTCGGTTGTGGCTCCATGCCGGGCGTGAACTCGTTGCGGTCGATCTCTCGTTCTTCACCGATTGCGCTGAATGCACTCATGAGTTAGTCACCTGCCGCGGGTACGAATCTGGTCTCGGGGGCGACCAGGTCGTCACCCTCGATGATGCTGGTCTCGAACCCCTCGACGATTTCGTGGGGTTCGAACGGGTTACCGTTGTACTTCAGGAGGCTCGACAGCTTCTCGCCGTACCGCCCCAGCGATTTCTGGGTGAGCCCCCGGAACTGTCCCGAGGCGTTCATCTCGACGACGAGACACGCGTCGACGCTCTCGACGAACGCGGTCACCTCGTCGACGGGGTACGGCACCATCTCGCTGACACCGAGCGCCTTCACCGAGTGTCCGTTTTCGTTCAGTCGGTCGACGGCTTCCTCGACGGTCCCCTGCTGTGAGCCGAAGGTCATGATGCCGTAGGTTGCATCCTCGGGGCCGTGGGGGGTCTGATAGCCCTCATCGTCCAGTTCGGCTCGGATGTGGTCGAACTTCTCCAACCGCCTGTTCATCTGGGCGACGCGGTTGTCGGGGTCCTCGCAGATGTGTCCCTCGGGGGTGTGTTCGTTGCCAGTGACCAGGTGCCGACCACCTTTCTGTCCCGGAATCGAACGCGGGCTGATTCCCTTTTCGCCCTCGTGCTGGAAGCGCTGGAACTTGCCCGACTCGTGGTGGGCGGCCTCGGCCAGTTCTTCTTCGGTGAGCGTGCTCCCGAGACTCGGATTCGGTTCCTGGTCGAAGAAACTGGCGGGAACGTTCGTCAGTTCGCCACCCAGTTTCTGGTCGTAAAGGACGATGGCCGGAATCTGGTACTCGTAAGCGAGTTTGAACGCCCGGCGCGTCTGCTCGTAGGACTCTGCGACGTTTCCGGGAGCGAAGACGACGCGGTGGGAGTCGCCCTGACTCGTGTAGAGGACGTGTTCGAGGTCCGCCTGCTCGGGCTTGGTCGGCATCCCGGTCGAGGGACCCGCACGCATCGCCTCGATGAGGACGACCGGCGTCTCGCTCATCTCAGCGAGGCCGAGCGGTTCGGACATGAGCGCGAACCCGCCGCCGGACGACCCTGACATCGCCTTCACGCCCGCGTGTGAAGCACCGAGTGCGAGTGCCGCGGCGGCGATTTCGTCTTCGACCTGTTCGGAGATGCCACCGACCTCGGGGAGGTTCTGAGACATGATGGTGAACACCTCGGTCCACGGGGTCATGGGGTAACCAGCGATGAACCGGCACCCTTCGTCCAGTGCGCCGTACGCGATGGCGTCAGAGCCCGAGAGCAACACCTGCTCTTCGTCGTGTTCGCCGGTCGGCACCTCGAGGTCGTGGGTGTGTTCGAAGTCCTCCTCGGCCATCTCGTAGGCGCGGTGGAGAATTTCGA
>JBNJGG010000235.1:0-3044 GCA_051747545.1 Halobacteriota archaeon
CGGTTCCGTTCCAGGCAGGTTTGCCGGGTCCCTATCAGGTATTGCTCCCGAATCACATCCACATGTAACCGACGACGCGGTCGGCGGGGGTGTCCGACTACGGCGATGAGTGGTCGACGAGCAACACCGGATCGGGGTAGGCTTCGAGGTCGCGGACGTCCTCGACGCGGCGGCCGTCGGTCGATTCGAGGGTTCGTCGACGCTGGATCCACTCGGTCGGTCGGTGGTAAGCGATCGCCACGCGCTCGAACACCGGGCCGTCGACGTCGGAGTGGGACTCGACCGACCGCGTTTCGTACACCCTGAGGGAGTAGTCACCGTCCGTGTAGCCAGTCACCTCGAGGGTGCTCCGTTCTGGGTCGAGTTCCTCGGCGGCGATCTCGAGGACTCGAACCGCGAGCGGCGAGAGGACCTCGAGGGAGGGGATTCCAGTCGGCTGCATCGTCGTGACTCCCACGAGCGAGGACTAATACCTAGGCCCAACCGGCGTGTGGACTCGAATCGGTCGGTGATAGACGAGTACAGCTATCACCGTCCATACCGATACGGTACCTATGTGCGGTCGGTACACGCTCGTCGTCGAGCGAGAACGGATCGAGTCCCGATTCGACGCCCGGTTCAGCGAGCGGTTCTCTCCCCGGTACAACGCCGCCCCCGGACAGCGACTCCCCGTCATCACGAACGACGCACCCGCGAGCATCGACTTCTTCGAGTGGGGGCTGGTCCCCGCGTGGGCGAGTAACGACCGTGGCGGGCACGTGAACGCCCGCGCGGAGACGCTGACTCGACGACCGAGTTTCGAGGAGGCAGCCGTCCGCCGTCGTGCACTCGTGCCGGCCGATGGCTTCTACGAGTGGGCAGCAACCGACGACGGCACACAGCCGTACCGGATCGCCTTCGAGGACGAGCGCCTCTTCGCGATGGCCGGTCTCTGGGAGCGGTGGGAACCCGACACGCTCCAGACCGGACTCGGGAGGTTTTCCGAGGTCGATTCAACTGGGAGCCGTGACGACGATCGGTCAGCGCGACCGCTCGAGACGTTCACAATCGTGACGACTGAGCCGAACGAGGTCGTTGGCGCCCTCCACCACCGGATGGCTGCCATCCTGTCCCCCGAGGACGAACGGCGGTGGCTCACTGGCGACCTCGCACCCAGCGCACTCGACCCTATCGACGGGGACGGCCTCCGGGCCTCTCCCGTCTCCCGTGCCGTCAACGACCCAACGGCCGACCGGGCGTCCCTGCTCGAACCGGTGCCTGAGCACGACGGGGACAGGTTGGCGAGGTGAACGAGGAGTGACGGCAGGCCGACTGTGGACCGAACCCCGGCCGTCGTTCGGTGGGTTCGACCGGAAGGTGGTCGTGACGAAATCCGTAGCGGTGCTGTGGCCGGGTCAGGGTTGTCGGCGACAGACGACGTCGCGAGGGATAACAGTCGACTCAGTCGGTCGCCGTACCGCAACCACGCAGTGGTATTTAAACCCAGAAGGGAACGCCCACCAATCGTGCACCGTTCGTGAGAACCGGTTACACACGAACGCCGATCAATCGCCCGACACGAGGCGGATTCACCGGACAGTAGTCATCGCCACGGGGCGCCGTCCACCGCCCCGATAATAGCAATATTTATATAGAAGGGCAAACATAGATCCACTGTCTATGAGTCAGCGAATGCAACAGGGACAGCCGATGATCGTTATGAGCGAAGACTCCCAGCGAGTCAAAGACCGCGATGCGCAAGATTACAACATCCGCGCCGCACGCGCAGTCGCTGAGGCCGTTCGGTCGACGCTCGGTCCGAAGGGAATGGACAAGATGCTCGTCGGATCGACGGGATCGGTCACCATCACGAACGACGGCGTGACCATCCTCAAGGAGATGGACATCGACAACCCGACGGCCGAGATGATCATCGAGGTCGCCGAGACCCAGGAGGACGAGGCCGGCGACGGGACGACGACGGCCGTTGCAGTCACGGGCGAACTCCTGAAGAACGCCGAGGACCTCCTCGAACAGGACATTCACCCGACGGCGATCATCAAGGGCTTCCACCTCGCCGCCGAACAGGCTCGCGAAGAGATCGATGACATCGCCACCAAAGTCGACACCGAGGACGAGAACCTGCTCCGCTCGGTCGCCGAAACGTCGATGACCGGCAAAGGTGCCGAGGTCAACAAAGAACACCTCTCGAACCTCATCGTCGAGGCGGTCAGGGAGGTAACCGTCGAAAACGACGAGGGCGAGAACGTCGTCGACCTCGAGTTCCTCAAGATCGAGACGCAGTCCGGAAGCGGCGTGAGCGAGTCCAAGCTGCTCAACGGCGGGATCGTGAACAAGGACCCGGTCCACGACAACATGCCTTCGAGCGTCGAGGACGCGGACATCCTCCTGCTCAACGATCCGATCGAAGTCGAAGAGACCGACGTCGACACCGAGGTCTCGGTCACCGATCCCGAACAGCTCCAGAAGTTCCTCGACCGCGAGGAAGAACAGCTTCGTGCGAAAGTCGACCACATCGTCGACACCGGTGCGGACGTCGTCTTCTGTCAGAAGGGTATCGACGACCTCGCCCAGCACTACCTCGCCAAGGAAGGCATCCTGGCCGTCCGCCGGGCCAAAAAGAGCGATCTCGAGTTCCTCTCGGAGGTTCTCGGCGCGTCGATCGTCTCGGACCTCGAGAGCGCGACCGCCGACGACCTCGGCCACGGCGACGTGACCCGTGACGAGGACGACGAACTGTTCTACGTACAGGGAGACGACGCCCACGGCGTCACCCTGTTCCTCTGTGGATCGACCGACCACGTCGTCGACGAACTCGAACGCGGCGTCAACGACGCGCTGGACGTCGTCGCTCAGACCGTCTCCGACGGTCGCGTGCTGGCCGGTGGCGGTGCGATCGAAGTGGAACTCGCCTCCCGTCTCCGCGATTACGCCGACTCCGTTTCGGGACGCGAACAGCTCGCCGTCGAGGCGTTCGCCGACTCGCTCGAACTCGTCCCCCGCGTGCTCGCCGAAAACGCCGGGCTCGACTCGATCGACACGCT
>JBNJGG010000236.1:0-3016 GCA_051747545.1 Halobacteriota archaeon
GCCTGGACGTACGTGGACACCAACGACGTGGAACTGGTGGTCGACGGTTCGTGTGTGACCGTCGGCGACCGTAATCGACTCGAACAGCTGTTCGAGAACTTCTATCGAAATACGGTCCTTCACGCACCCGAGGCGACAGAGATCCGCGTCGGCCCGATCGAGGGAGGCATTTACGTCGAAGACGACGGCCCGGGGATTCCCGCCGAGCGCCGCGACGAAGTGTTCCAGCCCGGGCGGACGACTCACCCTGACGGGACCGGTCTCGGACTATCGATCGTTCACGAGATCGTCTACGCACACGGGTGGACGATCTCCGTCACAGACGGCGGCGGTTCGGACGAGCGCAGCGAGTCCAGCACTCGAGAGGCCGAACCCTCTCGGGGCGCTCGCTTCGAAATTGTAGGACTCGAGTGAGCGGACACTGGCGTCTCCGTACTCTTCTTGCAGTCGGACTCTTTTTTCACGCTGGCTACTCGTTCGTTCTGACTCCCCTTCGATGAATACCGACATATGAAGGTTTTTTAGGCTTTAGCTCAGAATGTGCCGATATCTGGACTTTCGGAGCCTCTCCAAGCTATATTATACTTTGATTGCCTTTTTCTGGAGTGGTAGTGGGCACCCATTATCAACGATAGTAATTACAGTTAGAATTGGCGGTCTGAATACCCCCAAGTGTCGCAATTCGATATTTACGTAATGAGATCAATGTACATTCCATGTACGTCAACACTATCCACGAATACTCGAAGGGGGACGCTCACAGGGACTCGAAGACGGTAACTTCGGTCGCTGCCCGCGGAAATGACGCAGCCGGGCTGGGGGATCCACTGAGCAGTATCGTGGAGGTGGTAAACCGTGAGTGAAACAGCAGTTCGCGTACAGGCCGTTGTCTTCTGTCTCATCATGGTCCTGTCGCAGGTCGCACTGTTCGCCACGTTTCCGGCAGCGGCAGCAGCGGCGGCGAATACGGATGATGGAGACTGGCCGGAGTTCGGCGACGACGAGACCAACGACGGCAACAACTCCGAAAGTACCGGTCCCAGTGAAATTGCAGGGATTGACTGGCGGGCCCAGACCGGGACGGAGAACATTTACTCTTCGCCAGTCGTCGTCAACGGCACCCTCTATCAGGGGACCGAAGACGGCCTCCACGCGTTCAACACCACCGACGGGACCGAAGAGTGGCAGACGAACATCGACCTGGACAACGACGACGATGATTCTGATAGGGTCGATTCGCCGGCCTACCACGACGGCTATCTCTACGTCGGGACGGCAGACGACGGGAACTCGAGTATCCACAAGATCGACGCCAGCGACGGGAGCGTAGTGGACTCCTTCGACGAACCTGGGAAGGACTTCATGGGCACTGCAACGACGGTCCACAACGGGAGCGTCTACGCCGCGGACAACGGTGGGACACTCTGGAAAGTCAACGCGTCGAACATGACCGAAGAGGAAGCCAGTTTCGGGACCGGTGGCTTCGAGATCCAGTCCGAGCCTGCGATCGCTGACGGGTACGTCTATCTCGGCACCGATAGTGATGGCGGTGATTCGAAATTGTACGCTCTCGACGCGACGGACCTGACCAAGGAAGACGAGGAAACCCTCGGGAATTCCATCATGGGCGGTCCAGTGGTCGAGAACGAGACCGTGTACTTCGGGACGAATGGCGGTGCTCTGTACGCCCGCGGCACTGGAACGGACCTGTCGACGGGCCCCAGAGTCTGGGAAAAAACCGACGCGTTCGGTGAGGATGGTGGCTTAAAGGGCGTTAAGGGGGCCCCGGCCGTCGCCGACGGGAAACTCTTCGTCGGGAGCAACGACGGAACGTTCAGAGCCTTCGACGTGAGTGATGGCAGCGAACTGTGGTCCTACAGCGCCGGGGACATTGTCAGCGCCTCGCCCGCGTACGTTGACGATACGGTATACGTGGGGACGTGGAGCGGCGACGTCTTCGCACTGAACGCCTCGACCGGGAACCTCAACTGGGAGTTCCCGGTGTACGGGGCACCCGACGAGATCAAGGCCTCCCCGGCGGTCGTGGACGGGAGCGTCTACGTCGGCGATTACAGCGGTGACGTGTACAAGCTCAATACGCCCGACTCGGGACTGCCAGTGTCGGAGAACTTCGAGTCGGATTCTGTTGCAGACGACTGGGTGACTGGTGGCACCACCTCCTGGGGGGCCACGGTCGACGGTTCCTCGACGCTTCGGTTGACAGAAGCGAATGATTACGAAGCAGGATACGCGTACTACGACCGTCCGTTCTCCTCTACCTCTGGTGCTGTCGTCGAGTTCGACTACTATTCCGATGAAGGAGACGGTGCCGATGGACTCTCGTTTTTCCTCACAAATGGGTCGCTCACCCATCGAACGAACATCAACGTCTCCTCGGAGGGCGGGTCCGGTCTGGGCTACGCACAGGTTGACGAGAATGACGGCAATGATGACATCGACAAAGAATCAGAGCAGGGTGTGCCGAACGGGTACATCGGCGTCGGATTCGACGAGTACGGGCTGTTCTCCTCCGGTGATGAGGGCAAGGATGGATACAAGGACGATGGCAAGGATCGCGATGCGACGCGACCAGACCACGTCGCAATCCGTGGCGTCGGTGACCTCGGAGAGTTCAGAGATGGCTACCCGTATCTGACGAGTACGAACGTCTCCGAGGAGTTCGACGAAACGATCGATGGTGGCTGGCGGCGCGCGCGCATCACGACCCAGCCGGTCGACCTCGACGACGACGGCTTGCCTGACGCGACGGACATCCGCGTCGAGATGAGCTGGGACGACGGCCAGACCTGGGAAACGGTCACCGACTACACCTACAGCGAAGTGCCGCCGGACGACCTCAAACTCGGGTTCGCAGGTGCGACCGGTGGTGCGAACAACGTTCACGCCATCGACAATCTCAGCGTGCGCGAGCCTTCGGACCTCAGCATCGGCGTGACGGATACGTCGACTGGTGGCAAGGCTGGCGAAGAGATTAACTTCGAGTACGAAGTGACGA
>JBNJGG010000237.1:0-3008 GCA_051747545.1 Halobacteriota archaeon
TTCGGGTCGTTGATGATCGGCTTGACGGCGTCGATATCCGAAATGACCTCGCTCTCGAGGTCGGTCTCGCGGGCGCGCATCCAGTTGATGTTGCCCTGAATGGTGTTGAACTCGCCGTTGTGGACGATGTTGCGATACGGGTGCGCGAGGTGCCAGGCGCCGAGCGTGTTCGTCGAGAAGCGCTCGTGGACCATGACGAACGTCGACTCGATCCGCTCGTCGCGAAGATCCGGGTAGTACGCCGGTACCTGCACGCCCTTGAGCAGGCCCTTGTAGACGAGCGTCTTCGAGTCGAGCGAACAGACGTAGAAGCGGTCGGCGCCGCCGATTTCGGCGTCTTCGACGGCGTTCTCCAGAGCGCGTCGGGCGACGTACAGTCGACGGTCGAAGTCCTCGCCGTCGACGTCGTCGGTCGGAGTGACGACGACCTGCCAGACGTCGGGTTCGGAGGCGACGGCGGTTTTCCCCAGGTCGTCGTTGTCCGTCGGGACGTCACGCCAGGCGAGCGTCTCGAGGTCGTAGTCGGCGAGCGTCTCTTCTGCGAGCGAGACGAGTCTCGCTCGTCCGTCACGGTCTCGTGGGAGAAAGAGCGAGCCGACGGCGTAGGTGTCGGGTAACGAGACGTCCAGTACGTCCGCGAAAAAGGCGTGGGGCGTCTGGAGCATGATCCCAGCGCCGTCGCCGGTGTCTTTCTCGGCACCGGTGGTGCCGCGGTGTTCGAGGTTCTTCAGCAGTTCGAGTCCGTCCGCAACGATGTCGTGACCCCCCTCCCCAGTGAGGTCCATGACGACACCGACCCCGCAGTTCGACCGCTCGTCTGCGGGGTCGGCCAGACCCCCCGACGAGTCGTTCGATGCGGCTAGGTGTGGCTGTGACATAGCTTGTCTTGGTGGCGGTCTCATATGAGGGTAGCCCATAATGACTAAGTGTATTATAAACACATTTTAACAGGTTCTAGGAATACATGTTCACAATTTCGATCCGACCGTTCAGACGGCAATTATAGACGTTGGTGAATGTTCGACCACAAACAAGGCAGATCTCGTTCGTTACAACGAACGAAACGGCGAGTTATTATCTTTCGTGTACATCAAGGAACGATAATTGTATTAAGACTGTGGTGATCTAAAACGGTTCCCGCTCGAGACAGTCCGGGGTAGTCGAATTTCGGGCGCGACGACGACCGAAGAAAGTGGGCGTTCGGTCGGCTCGTCGCCGCCCGTCACGGCATCTGCAGCCGCGTGTCGGAGACCGTCTGGGAGACTCCGCGACTTCGGGAGTGGAACGGAGGACGGACGCGGGAGAGAAGGGGCGAACGCCAGCGGCCAGTGGTACTTCAGTACGACCGGGCGAAGTACGCGACCTGGTCCGCCGGATCGCCACAGACGCCACACTCGTCGCGGTCGGGTTCGGGGACCGTCCCCGCGGTGGTGCCGTCCTCGTCCGCTACGGGCTGCATGACGATCTCGGCGGCGATCTTCTCTTTGATCGCCTCCTCGCAGGCTTCGTCACCGCACCACGCGGTCTTCACATAGCCGCCGTGTTTGCCGATCGTCCCGAGAATCTCCTCGGGGCTGTAGGCCTCGCGGACGTTCTCCTCGAGGTTCGCCGCAGCCGTCTCGTAGAGTTTGTCGTAGATCGTCTCGAGGTGGGCGTCGACCGACTCGACGAGGCCGTCGCGGTCCTCGAAGGATTTCTCGTTGTCCGGACGGTGTACGAGCGTCGCCTCCCGGTCGTCGACCTCGTTCGGCCCGATTTCGATGCGCAGGGGAACGCCGTTGAGTTCGTGTTCGTTGAACTTGAAGCCGGGATTGCGCTCGTCACGGTCGTCGAGGTCGACCCGGACGCCGGCCGCGTCGAGTTCGTCGGCGAGCTCCGTCGAGTACTCGAGGACGGCGTCTTTGGTGTCGGCCTGCCAGATCGGCACGATCACGACCTGCGTCGGGGCGATCGTCGGCGGGAGGACGAGTCCCTGATCGTCCGAGTGAGTCATGATGAGCGCGCCGAGAGCCCGCCAGGAGAGTCCCCAGGAGGTCGTGTAGGCGGTCTGTTCCTTCTCGTCCTCGTCGACGAACGTGATGTCGAACGCCTCGGCGAAGCTCTGGCCGAGGTGGTGACTCGTTCCCCCTTGCACCGATTTCCCGTCGGGCATCAGCGCCTCGACGGTCGTCGTCGTGTCCGCGCCGGGGAACTTGTCGTGTTCGGGTTTCTTCCCGCGCAGCACCGGAATCGCGAGCACCTCCTCGTAGACGCGCTCGTACTGGCCGAGGCGAGTCCAGACCTCCTCCCAGGCACCTTCGTCGGTCGCGTGGGCGGTGTGACCCTCCTGCCAGAGGAACTCCTTCGTACGGAAGAACGGTTTCGTCTCGGTGGCTTCCCACCGGACGACGGAACACCACTGGTTCAACCGCAGGGGCAGGTCGCGGTGGCTGCGGGTCCACTGGGCCATGAAGGGCGCGATGATCGACTCGCTGGTCGGCCGGACCGCGAGACGTTCGTCGAGTTCGTCGTGGCCGCCGTGGGTGACCCAGGCGACCTCGGGGTCGAAGCCCTCGACGATGTCCTTCTCCCGTTCGAGGAAGCTCTCGGGGATGAACATCGGGAAGTAGACGTTGTCGACGCCGGTGTCGCTGAACCAACCGTCGAGCGCTGCCTGCAGGCGTTCCCAGAGCGCGTAGCCCCGGGGTTTCGTCACGATGAAGCCACCCATCGGCGCGTAATCCGCCAGTCCTGCTTTCTGCACGACTTCGGCGTACCAGTCGCCCGGGGCGCCCTTCTTCGACTCGGTGATCCCGAGTTCCTGGCTCTCGTCGCTCATATTCCGACACACTGCCAGCGCGCTCTTAAACCATGCGAAGGTGGGTTAGCCGGTCTTCGTTGGTCGGTTGTGTGGGACAGTTACTCGTGGACCGACACGCCCCACTCCAGATCGTGGTCGACGAACTCGGCTTCGTCGAGCGGCCGCCCGCCCTCGAACCGGAACTCGCCAGCGGCGGTGTCGCCCGCGA
>JBNJGG010000238.1:0-2981 GCA_051747545.1 Halobacteriota archaeon
ATTACACTGGCTCCCCTATGGACGAGGAGACCACCTTCGAAGTCGCGGTCCAGAGTCTCAGCACCGAGTTCGACGAGGACTCGGTGGAGACTGACGACGTCGCCGAGCTCGAGATCGACTCGAACCGCGGCACCTACGACCTCGTCGTCAGCGCCGACGGCGACCTCGACGCTGAGGAACTCGCCGCTCTCTTCGAAGACGACTTCGACGACATCGAAGAGAACGACGAGGACGACGAAATCACGCTCGAAGGTGTCAGCGACGGCACGTTCGACACGAACTTCTCGAACGTCGACGACCTCTCGACGGGTGAATACGAGTTCACCTTCGACGTGAACGACACGGCCGCCGAGGACACCGCCTCGATCAACGTGACCGAGGCCGGCGAAGGCGACCTCGAACTCGCCGAGGGCTCGACCACCGTCGCACAGGGTGACGTGGCCGAGGTCACGGTCGAATTCGATGAGGAAGGTGACACCGGTACCGTCGTGATCGGCGTCGCTGACGAGGACAACTACCAGGCGAACATCAGCGTGGAGGACGGCAACGATGACGGCGAAGTCACCGTGCTGTTCAACACGTACACGGCTGGTCAGGAGGGAGACGCGACTGTCGTCGAGGCCGAAGCGGCCGACGACGATGACGTAGCCGAACTCGAAGGCGAACAGGGCGACCTCTCCGACCTCCTGGACACGGGCGACTACGACATCTCCGTGAGCCCGACCGGGCTCGACGAGGGTGACGCCACGGCCGCGCTCGACGACGAGTCCGACATCGGGTCGCTCATCATCGAGGAACGCGAGACCGGCGAGATGGTCCTCTGGCGCACCAGCGGTGACGTGCGCGACGACGTCGTCGACGTGCAGGACGACGAGAACGAAAGCGCCGCGGTCGGCGCTATCGTCGGCGGCGTCGAAGCCGGCGCCGTGACCGAGACCGACACCGTCGCGCTCGGCGACAGCAGCAACAGCGACGTGCTCGTCCACCAGATCACCGCGAGCGGCCTGGAGGGCGCGCTCGCCGCACAGGACGCTAACAGCAACGCCGGTGCGCTCTACGACGTGCTTAACACCAGCGCCAGTGCTGGTCCGGGCAACGCGGCGAGCCTGACGTTCACCGAGCAGAACCCCGGTGCGAACCAGGAAGCCAACGAGATTCCCGCCAGTGCGCTCGAGCGCGATGAGTTCACGGCCGCCGTTGACGTCGTCTACGACGAGGAGAACGACGACTACTACGTCTTCCTCGATGTCGACGCGCTGAACGGCGTGCTCGACCAAGGATACGGGAACGTCGACTCCATCGAGGACGGCGACGAGTACGAGGCCGACTTCAGCGTTCAGGACCCGCTCCTGACCGCCGCTGAACAGGACGACAGCCCCGATGATATCGAAGACGCGTACGAGTCGGCGAACGCGACCTTCGAGGCCGAAGACGCGGAGATCGAGTTCGACGAGGACCCGGTCGAAGTCGACGCCGCTGAAGACCAGAACGTCTCAGGCACGACGAACGTCGCGCCCGGGACGGAAGTCGACATCCGCGCCCGCAGCGACGAGGCGGCAGCGGGATTCATCCAGAACTCCGAGGACAACGTCGTCACGCCGAACGGCACGTTCTCGGGCACGTTCGACTTCAGCGAGCAGAGCATGAACGACACGTTCACCGTCGAGACGCGCAACACTCCGGCCGAGGAGGAAGCGATGGCTGACGGCGTCGTGGTCAGCGCGCCTGATAACGGCACCGACGACGGGAACGCAACCTTCGAGGTTTCGAACCTCGACCCCGAAGAGGCCACGATCACCGCGGGCGACGCGCTGACCGTCTCCGCGACGATCGAGAACACCGGCGACTCGAACGCGACCCAGGACGTCGCGCTCACGCTTGACGGCGAGGAGCTCGACAGCCAGGAGGTCACCCTCGAGGGCGGTAACAGCACCACCGTCGAGTTCACGGACGTCGACACGTCCGGCCTCGAGGCCGGTGAATACACGCACGGTATCGCGACCGACGACGACGAGCAGACCGGTACGCTCGTCGTCGAAGACGACACCGACGGCGACGACGGGAACGACACCGACGGTAACGACACCGACGGCGACGACGGCACCGACGGCGACGACGGTGACGACGGCGACGACGGTGACGACGGCGACGACGGCACCGACGACAGCACGCCCGGCTTCGGCGCGCTCGTCGCGCTCGTCGCCCTCATCGCGGCTGCGCTCCTCGCGACGCGGCGTAACGAGTAACGCAGCAGCGGCACCACACACTCGCTAACCATCGGCCCTCGCGGGCCGACCCCTGCGGCGCTTCTTTATCGGACTCGACCGCCCAGCGACGCCTCTCGGCGTCGCTCACGGAACGCCGCTGGTCGCCTCGCGAGGCGTGACGGACGGCGACGGCGCACTGCGCGGGGCTCGCTGCCGGGAACGCCGCCGACGGGTCACGGCTCCGACCGCGAGGAGGACCGGAGCGCCTCCGGTGCCCCCGCAGCCCGAGTGACGACTGAGCCGCGCGTGCCACCGTCCCCCACGCGAACGCCGTAGCGAAGCGGTTAAGAGCGAACCGCGGGAAGTACGGGCAACTCGCTGGTGCGGACACAGCGGGCACTCGCCGCCGGGCTCCGGGACCGTCGCGGTCCCGCCCCGGGACGAGACGACATGTGGCCGCCTCGCGGCTGAATCGCAACCGTCCGCGGACAACATATGGCACGAAGCTTCTACTCGCACATCAAGGAGGCGTGGCGGTCCCCCAAGGAGGGGAAACTAGCGGAGCTGCAGTGGCAGCGCAAACAGCAGTGGCGCGACGAGGGCGCCATCGAGCGCATCGAGCGCCCCACGCGCCTCGACAAGGCCCGCGAGCTCGGCTACAAGGCCAAGCAGGGGGTCATCGTCGCCCGCGTGAGCGTCCGCAAGGGCGGCTCGCGCAAGCAGCGTCACAAGGCGGGTCGCCGCTCGAAGCGCCAGGGCGTCAACCGCCTCTCG
>JBNJGG010000239.1:0-2972 GCA_051747545.1 Halobacteriota archaeon
GACATCGCCACTCGTGTCGTCGGTATCAGGTTTGAGCAGACCACCAAGGATAGCAACGACGTTGAACCACTCGACGCCACGACAGAGCAGACAGGAGTCTCGGAAAGAACCGGCAGAGTCGGCTTCGGTGACCCACTTGACGAAGGTGTTTTGACATCCAGTACAGACTGCGTCGACGGGAACTCTATCCCGTACGAGGGCAGCACCCTCCGGCTCTGGACCGCTGTGCCCGGTCACCGGCCGTCACCTCTGACACTGTCATCAACGCCGCGACAACGGCGACAGTGGGCATCTGAGTCGACCGGTCGGATTCGACCACACCCGGCGCACACCCAGACATTCCGACCGACTGTCTCGGTCACCGTCGCTCACCTCCTGGTCGACGAGCACGTGGATTGATCGCAGGGTGATACCGCGTGCGGAGGTGGACCCACCGCCGCACGTCCTCGACGTGTCGAATCCAACGCTCGAGGGAAGCTTCCGACACCGTAAACGCCTCAACGTCCTCGCTGTCGACGTCGCGGACGGTGACCTGGCGTGCTTCCCGATCGTAGAGGTGAGCGGCACCGGTGCCGTCGATCCCGAGTAGTTCGTCGGCGTCGACGACGTCGAGAACGGCACCCGACCGTGTTAACACGGTCATGTTGAGCGAGGGGACCTCGACGCAGCCGTCCGAACCCCCAGTCACTACGACAGCGAATCGTTCAGCATACGGACCGCGCCAAATGACAACGTCGCCACGCGTGAGAGCTCGAACAGGAATAGTCTCGACAGCCTTGGGCGTGTCTCGGGATTCGGCTGCCATCACGCCTCACCCCCCGAGACACCTTCGAGTGCCTGCAAGGCGTTCCGAACTTCGAACCGGACGGCTCGGCAGGGGTCATCACCGAGAACACACTCGAGGATATCACGGGCGAAATCGTCATCGCCGTGCTTGAGACAGCGCCTAGCGACGTCGAGGGCGAAACGGTGAGCGGGACGGTTGGTCTCCGAACAGGCGTCGACGACGTACGCCTCGGCGGTGACTAAGAGGTTCTCTCTTTCGGGACACGAAGTGGAGTCACCTTCGACGGTGTGACCGCCGTCAGCAATCGGTCCGTCACCCGTATCGAGAGCGTCACCAACTTCAGGGCAGTCGGCCAGATGGTGACCGATGCTGTAGCCCTCTGGAATCGGCTCCCCGCAGAACGCGCATGCCGTCGTGACAGTGCGGTAATTGTCGCGCTGCTCGACGGTCATCAACGGTCACCCCCATCGGTGCGCGCATTGCGACACGCAGGGATGTCAACGGAAACATCGACCGCGTGCTCGGCGTAGCGAGAGACGACGCCAGCTATCGAGCGGAGAGATTCGTCGAGTTCCTCTCGGTTGACGTCGGTCGCCTCGACCTGGACGACAGCCGTGACGTCGCCCTGGTCCACTGACGCGAGGATGAACTCACCGTTCGTGACGACACGGACGATTCCGGTCGTCACTGCAATCCCCCCGAGATGTAGGAAGCGCTACGACGACTCAGTCGATACTGAGTCGGTGAGAAGATAGCGGCAAAAGCTTCCGCTATTCTCTTATATGAAGTGGGGTCGGAGGGGGTGGTAAAATCGCCATACAGTGGCACTCTCGTGGCCATCTCCGCCGAATTCTGGAATTGGCTTACTCATCGTTCAGGATATCGAGTTTCGACGACAGTTCACGGCGGCGCTGCTGGAATCGCTCTTCCTTGTCGGCCTTGTCGTAGTAGCGCCGAATCGTCTCGGGCGCGGCGTTCACTCGCTCCGCGACGAGATCGATCGGGATTCCGCGACTGAGTTGCCACGTGATCGAACCCGTTCGGATTGCGTGTGGCGACCTCGACGACGGGCACTTACTCGCCTCGTTGCGCGTGGTGTACGTGCAACTGAATCGCTCCCGTCCATGAGGACACTCTCGATGCAGACAGGGTTGGGTGGCGAGATACACATACGAGCGAACCGTGGCGTGAGACGGTCGTCCCTGTCGGCAGGAGAACAACGGGTCTCGACCGTACTCGTCACGCTTGTCCGACCGCTCTCTGGCGATGTACGTTTCCAGAGCATCGACGACAGGTTGAGTGATGCCGACGATTCGCTCACCCTCGGACTTGTTCTTCAGCGGGGTACCCGATTCCGGTTGGTGACGGAATTCCAACGAGCGTTCGTCCGGGTCAAAGTCTCGCAGATCGAGGGCGAGAACGCCACCCAGCCGCGCACCTGTGTGCCAAAACACTTCGAGGGCGGCGTGCCACGAGGTTCCGAAGTAGATCTTCGAGTTGCGGAAGAACGAGAGCAACGCCATCGCCTCCTCGGCTTCGAGCTGGTCGTCACTCGTCGATTGCTCTTTGCTGAGCGTCGGGACGTGGGCCTTATCCAGAAGTTCCGGTTCCACCGCGTCGATCCGGACGCAGTACTTGACCAACTGGCGAATCGCACTCATCGCACCTTTCACGGTCGCCGGGGAAACACCCTTGCGCTCGCAGAAGGCTCGATACTCGTCGATATGCCATCCGGACAGGTCGGCCATCGACTCGATGTTCTCACTCTCGCACCACCGAACGAAGAGTTTCAGCCGGTCACTGTAGCTCCGAACCGTATTCTCGGTGTGGATCTGTCGTCGTCGAGCGAGAAACCGGTTTCTCGCCTCTCGCGGGGACAGATTGGCCGGTCCGCGAGTCATCTCTGCTGCACCTCTCGTGCAAACGAGAGAACAATTCTACTCTCATCTCGGCCACTACGCTTACAGTGGCCTCTTACCAACGATATCATGGCTTTCCTTATTGGGAAGCCGCGGACGTTCGCGGGTGAGCGTGTGTGGAAACGCTTACTCACCCGCGCGGGTCCGTCGGCTACTTGTGATGTAGTTAGGAGATTGAGATAAAGGCGAGCCTTATGTGGAGACTGAAAGTGAAAGTGGTCAAATCGCAGTCCCTCTCGACGAGACCGTCGTATGGGACTGCGATT
>JBNJGG010000240.1:0-2959 GCA_051747545.1 Halobacteriota archaeon
CAGTCGCGCGGGCTGGACGACGACGACGCCAAACAGATGATCGTCTCGGGGTTCATCGAGCCGATCACGGAGGAGCTGCCGATCGAGTACGCCGTCGAGTTGAACCGGCTCGTCGAGCTCGAAATGGAAGGTTCGCTCGGGTGATCCGATGCCGGAGTGTACACACTGCGGGGGGCACGTCTCACAGCGGTTCGTGACCGTGTTCGGGTTAGACGGTGGTGACGTCGTCGCTTGTCCGGCGTGTTCCAGTCAAGCGAACATCGCAGAGACGGTCCTCGACCGTCGCTGACGGCGAATATGGAACACTGCTTCGCGTGTGACACTGACTACGGATACCTCGGGGCGACGCCGCACGACGGGTCCTGTCCAGCCTGCGGCTCGTCGGCCGTCACGCCAGCAGGGGATCTCAGTGTCGTCGACACGACGACGTGGGAGAGCGCGAACGGTCTCTCGACGGTTCGGGTGTCGGCGGTCGACGCCCGATCGCGTCGCTTCGAATTTATGATCGCGGCACGCCGTGGGCGAGGGGAACTCGTCTGTCTCGTGATCGACGGGACGGAGGTACCCACTGAGACGCTGTGGTCGGTTCCGTCCGCAGTCGCGACGACAGTTACCGCACACGGGATCAGGATCAGCGGCTCGACACCGACTCAGAGCTCATGAGCGACCACACTAACGGGAAGGTGACCGAACCCTGTCCGTCGGGGGTGTAGAAGCTGTTTTAATACACACGGTTCATACAGTCACTAATGGAAGACCGTGTGGCTCCGCAGGAGGCTGATACGCGGGGATCCGTTCCGTATCGGACACTCGTCGAGGAAGTGAACGATCTCGCGACGGTCGTCGATGCCGACGGGACGATAACCTACGTCAGTCCGGCCGTCACACGCATTCTCGGGTACGATCCCGACGAGTTGATCGGCCACGAGGGATACGAGTTCGTCCATCCCGACGATCGACCGCGAAACGCCGAGGCAGTCGAGACCGTTCTCTCGAACCCGTCCGAATCTGTGACCGTCGAAGTAAGATTCCGGGCTGCTGACGGATCGTGGCGATGGATCGAGGCCACGATGCGGAATCGACTCGACGACGGCCTGATCGACGGGATCTTCCTCTGTAGTCGGGATATCACCGAGCGAAAAGAGTACGAGATCGAAATTCGGGAACTCGCCGAGGAGTACGAAGCCCTGTTGAACAACGTGGAGGACGCGATCTTTTTTCTAAACGTTAGACGGCCGGACGATGACGACCTCCTGTTCGAGTTCGAACGGCTCAGTCCGTCTTATGAGCGACAAACCGGTATCACGACCGAGGAAGTCCGGGGTCGGACGCCACGAGACGTGTTCGGTGACGAGCAGGGGGCGGCACTCGAGGCGAACTACCGCCGCTGTGTCGACGCCGGCTCCAGGCCGCGCACCGACGGCTCGGAGGTCGTCGCGAACATGCGGGTCATCGACGCGCTCGCGGACAGCGCCGCGGCTGGACGGCCGGTCGACGTCGAGTGAGGACCCTCTACGGCTGGCGACCGCGACGAACGCCGAACGATGGCGTGGTCGACTCTCCGATCGGGGAGGTTCTGAAGTCCTTCGGAACCGATAGACTCGGTGTCCTCAAGCAGGGCGAGTGTACTGCGGGCAACACGCTGGGGTCGTCAATTCAGTGATATAACGACGTCGTTTCGTTCGATAATCGTACCACTATTTGTATGGAAGTCCGAGCAGAACAGTGTATTAATGGGTTCGACATCCACAACTGGTACCGTATCGACGTTCAGTGGACCCGACAACGCTGTCGGGTACATCGCTATCGTGATGGCACTCGTTACCGGAGTATTACACCTAGTCGCTGCGACAAACGCGATCC
The DNA here is from genome assembly GCA_051747545.1 of Halobacteriota archaeon. Classification (GTDB taxonomy): domain Archaea; phylum Halobacteriota; class Halobacteria; order Halobacteriales; family Haloferacaceae; genus JBNJGG01. Next base: position 1,864 of record JBNJGG010000240.1, read on the forward strand.
AGTTTAGTCAAACACTCGGCGTGCTGTTCGTCCTCAACGGCTTAGGATTCCTCGTCGGTGTGGTGGCATATCTAACGAAGTACTGGCGGAGAGACCTGTTTTTGCTGGCTGCACTGTACTCGCTTGTCACGATTCTAGCGCTCTTTCCGGTACAGGGGTGGGGTGTCGAAGCGTTCTACATGCGAGGAAATATTAACCCGCTGGCAGTCATTACAAAAGCCGCCGAGGCGGTGCTCGTTGTCTGCGCGACGTATTTGTACGTCACTGAAGAATAGGTTGCGTTCAAGTTTCGTATCCATCACCCTCGATCGGGCCGCTGAACACACCGTAGAGGAATTTGAAGTACCACAGTACGAGGAGAAGCGCCGGAAATCCGAGGATCGTCACGAGGTTCAACGCTAGCGGTGAGACAACCGCTTCTCGAACCGTCAAACCGGTTGGCGGATAGATGGTCGGGTACAACAGGAGTGCGACCAGCAGGCTCAACAGCGCAGGAAGGGCGAGCGCGCTCACCAGCCAAGCACGGTACTCGCCGCGCAGGGCGAGAACACTTCCGGCTCCCCCTGCAATAACCGACAGGACGACGACCGTCCCTCCAGGAAGCGAGAGAACCGTATCGGTAGCACCCCCTGTGTCAGTCACCACGACAGTCGTCAGCAGCGCGACGACCCCGATCAAGTACGCCAGCGTCGCGATGATTCCGTACTTGCGTATGTCGAGAGCTAACTGTGACCCGGTTTTAGCCGTCAGAAAGGCCGCTCCGGTGACGACCGAGACGGTGACGAGACCGACACCGGTCAGCAGTGCCGGCAGCGACAGCGTTGGCGCGTCGAAGACCCACCGACCCGCGAGAGTACCGAAAAGCAGCGGCGCGAGGAAGCTCCCGCCGACAAAGGAGTAATCCCAGTACCGCTTCCACCGCTCGTCGTCGCGCTGTTCGCGCATTTCCGGGCCGAGCCCGCGGAAGAGCAACGCGAGCACGAAGCCGATCGAGAGGAGGTAGTGGTCGGCCAACACTCGGGAGTACACCCGTGGGAACGCCGCTAGCAACATCGTTCCGAAGGCGACGACCCACACCTCGTTCGCGTCCCAAACC
>JBNJGG010000241.1:0-2926 GCA_051747545.1 Halobacteriota archaeon
GAGTCGACGAACAGCGTATCGCCCGTCAACAGGAGTTCGCCGTCGACGAGGTAGTTCATCATCTCCGAGGTGTGGCCAGGCGTGTGGAGCGCCTCGATCTCGACGTCGCCGACTTCGATGATTGCTCCATCTGATAGCGGTTCGTACTCGTACTCGACACCGCGCTCTTTGGCTGCGTCGCCGAGGTGGTAGGGGACGCCGATCTCGTCGGCGAGTGCCGGGCTGCCTGAGAGGTGGTCGGCGTGGACGTGCGTATCGAATACGCGCGTTATCGAGAGCCCAGCGTCTTGAGCAGCGACTTTGAACTGGTCGGTCTGTCTGGTCGCATCGACCACGACGGCCTCCTCTGCCTCTTTCGAGCCGACGACGTAGCCGAGACAGCCCTTCGCTCGACGCTGGATCTGCCGAACGACGAGGTCGTCGCTGGACGTCTCGATGGGGACGACCTCGTAGAGTTTGCTCCACTTCTCCATACCGCCAGAGACGACCGAGACGTCGTCGTAGCCGCGCTCGTCGAGATCGAACGCGAACGGCGTCGACGTCAGACCCTTACCGCAGATAGCGACGACTGGCCGGTCGTCGACCAGTGCGTTGACCTCGTTCAGTTGGTCCTCGCTCAACCCCTCGTCAGGGTCGTACGGAACGTTCTCTGCGCCGCGCACGTGCCAGGCCTCGAAGCTGTCTTCCGGACGCGTATCGATGAGCGTGAACTGTTCGTCGGCGTCGATCTGGTCCGCGAGTTGTTCCGCAGTGATGTTCTTGACCATTGTATCTCACTTGTGTCGTGTCGAGTGTGCCGTTCGTCGGCCCTGTCGCGTTCGTTATCGCCGCTTAGCGCCTTCGATTACGCCCTTCTTCGGGGAAAGCGTTCCCGCGCGGAATCATGGACGTCTCGCAGTAGGCCTCTCCGCTCTGATAATCGACGCCCGGTTGAATGTACGGATACGGCCCGTCTGCGGGCGTGTTCTGGGCTCGACCGCCGTCGTCTGCGGTCTCGATCAGTCCCATCACCTCGTAGTCGACGGGCGAGTGTTCCTCGAGATACTCGACGATGACGTCGACCGGTATCGTCCCGTCGTCGACCTCGACGTCCTGGAAGGGAAATCCACAGTTGCCGAGGTCGCGTTCGGGATCACCGGGCCGGCGAAAGGTCGCCACCGAGTACGTCTCCTCCGGGTCGACCGTCTCGCCGTCGATTTGCATCTCGACGAGGCGTCGGCCGCGCTTGGCCGTTGGGTCGACGGTCACCTCGACGTTCGAGGAGAAGTTGCGGACGCGGCCGTCCTCTTGGTCGTAGGGGTAGGGAGTGAAGTTGTCCTCGAGGAACGTCTCCATGTGGCTCGTGAGTTGCTGGCCGTAGGCGACGCCGCGCGCGACGGGTGTCGCCATCGGGAAGAACGTGTACAGTTCGCCGAGCGTGATCTCGCCTGGCGGGATGGCAGTGCCGTACCGGAATCCGTGCGAGACGGCGAGGTCGGTGTCGAAGTAGGCTCGGAGGGCGTCGTTGAACAGCGTGTTCCACGCGCTCTCGAGAAACGACTGCCGGTAGAGTGGTTCTTCCGTCCGGCCAACGACCGTATCCAGCGGACGGTCGAGCGTGCCGGACCCTCGATCGAAGTCCGGGTGATCCTCGAAGAAAGGTGCACGCGCGGCTTCGACGGTCTCCTCCGCCTCGGCGTCCGGTTCCGGCGTGTGCTCTCCGTCCTCGGTCAGACAGTAGAGGTGGTGACGGAACTGTATCTCCCCGTCTCGAACGCGGAGATCAACACGGCCGAGCGCCTCTCCCATGCCGGATTCGACCACCACGGTTTCGGTCTCCTCGACGACGAGCGGGTCGTAGGTGTACTCGTGGGTGTGCGCACTGAACATCACGTCCACGCTCGCACAGTCCTTGGCGGCTTGGAGCATCCACGGGAGGCCGATCTCGGTGACCGCGACCACGACGTCGGCGCCGCCCTCACGGGCGGCCTGTGCGGACTCCTCGAGGAGTGCGGGGTGCTTGCCGAAGCGGTATTTCCCCTCGGAGAACGCGGGCGCCATCCGGTCGACGTAGACGTTCGTCATCCCGACGACGCCCACGGAGAGTCCACCGACATCGAGGATGCTGTACCCGTCGTACAACCGTTCGTCGGTCTCCCAATCGTAGAGGTTGTTCGCAAGAATCGGAGCGTCGAGGTCGTCCATCAACTCCAGGAAGTTGCCCTCCTCGGCGGCCTCATTCGAGTAGTCCCAGTTCCCCGGGACGTAGATGTCGGGCGCGACGTGTTCGTTGATGGGCTCGATCATCGCTCGCCCATCGGTGTAGGTGGTCACGGCGGAGCCGTGGAACGTGTCTCCACTCATCAACGTACAGACGTCGTGGTCCTCGCGGAGTTCGTCGAGTTTGGCTGCCAGGATCGGTACTCCACCCCCACGCATGATGAGACGGTCATCTTCGCCGAAGTCCAACGCTGGACCCGACGTTGGGTTGTCGTAGTAGACCTGATAGCGCGGCGTTAGCTGCCCGTGGAGATCGCTGACGTGGGCGAAGACAACGTCGGCGTCCTCGTTGCCGTCTCCGACGCGGGCACCGCCGAGGGACCGCCACTCGCCGAGGTTCGTTTCATTCCCGTTCATCATGATGTGACTGTCGTTACAGACATCGAATGTTCGGAATGTCGGGTTATAATTATTCAGACGGTACACGACTATCGAAGAGCGCGAGCCCAGCGATCACGACTACTGTCACTGTCAAAGAGACCGGACTCGCCGGCGGCGTCAGGGTGGAGCACGGAACGTGGAATCGCGTTTTGTCTCAGATACGATTTGTAACCTAAGAATCACTTACTGCTTCAGAGTTGAGCATTACAATAAAAGATGCAGTCGAAATATCGCCCATTCGGATGTGTACTCTACCGGGTGAATGGAGGCAGTGCAGGTGACGAGC
>JBNJGG010000242.1:0-2867 GCA_051747545.1 Halobacteriota archaeon
CGACCGCCGACTCGACCGCAGTCCGTTCGACGACGGGGCCGTCGGGGGTCGCGATCGACCGGCCATCGGTCACGCCGTCACCGACCAGCGGTCCGACCCGGACGGTCACGGGCCGGTCGTTGTGGACGACGGCGTTGCGAAAGAGGTTCTCGAAGACGTGACGCAGGCGGTCACCGTCACCCTCGACCGTCAAGTCCGGTGAGAGAGCACACGCGAGTGTCGACTCCCCGGTGGCGACCGCCTCCCAGGAGTCGCGGGCCACCGATCGCAGCGAGACGGGTTCGGTCGCCGTGATCGTCGTCCCCGCCCGGGCCATCGTGAGGAAGCGGTCGATCATCCGTTCCATCCGGTCGAGGACGGTCTCGATCATCCGCACGTCCTCGGGGTCTCCAGAAGCAGTGGCCAGGCGTGCGTGCGTCCTCGCCAGCCCGATCGGGTTCTGCAGGTCGTGGCTGATGACGCCGGCGAACTCGTCGAGGCGCTGGTTCGTCCGTTCGAGTTCGCGTTCACGCTCGTTTCGCTCCGTCACGTCCCGGATGCTGATGACGACCCCGCCGACGATGTCGTTGTCGAGCAGGTCCGCGGAGACGCCCTCGAGCCCGACCCAGTGACCGTCGTGGTGCCGGCCCCGGTACTCGAACCGATTCCGATCGACGGGACCGGTGAGGAGTTCGTCGAAGGACTCGACCGCCTGCGGCCGGTCGGCTTCGTGGACGTACTCGAACACCGAGGTCCCGACGACCTCGGTCGGTCGGTAGCCGAGGACGGTCCGAATGGACGGGCTGGCGTAGGTGATCTCGCCGGCAGCGGTCACGACCACGACGACGTCGGAGACGTTCTCGATGAGCGCCTGAAAGCGGCGTTCCGCCCGTCGCTGCTCGGTGACGTCACGGAGCATCAACACCCACCCCTCGGCACGGTCGTCGCCGAGGGTCGAGACGGAGACACCGAGTTCGTTCGACGGCGTCGTTGCATCCTCAGTCGAAGCGGTTTCGCCACCCGCAGTCGAGGCGATTTTGCCACCGACCGTGGAGACCGTTGCGTCGACGACGGTCGTCCCCCGCGTGATCGTCAGCTCCTGGCGATCCCCGTCGAAGAGCGGGCGGCACTCCGGGAGGACAGTCCGGATCGAATCACCGATGGAGACCTCGTCGCCCAGGAGTGCCCCGGCCGCGGGGTTGTAGTCGACGACGCGCCCGGCGCCGTCGACGACGAGATAGCCGTCGCGCATCTCGTCGACGACCCGGTCGCGAGCGATCGGAACGAGGTCGAGCCACCGGTAGCGGTAGAGGGCGACGGCGATGAGGACCCCGGTCGCGCCGAACGCCCAGACCGAGTAGTTCGTGGCGGTCACCTGGCCGAAGGCCAGGACGTTCGTCGCGCCGGGAATCAGCGGCGCCAGCACGACCAGTCGCGACTGTTTGTGGTAGACGCCGCTGCCGCGAGCGTCAAGGTACTCGAGGAAAAAGAGGAAGATCCCCCCGGCCGAGAGCGACCAGTTCCAGAAGACGTAGAGCCAGTACCCCGTGTTCTGGAACTCGACGACCGGTAACAGCACCTGCGTGTACGCCATCGGCTGGTGCATCCAGTGGTGGAGTGGATCCGTCCATATCACGACGACCCACGCAGCAGTTCCGAGGTAGACGAGCCCCAGCCGACCCGGCCGAAGCCAGTCGGTCCGACCAGTGTACGCGAGTGCGAAGTGGAAGAGGCCGGTCGCCATGAGGACGGCTCCCGAGTTGATGACAAGCGACAACACGAGGCCGACGGTCGGATCGGTCTCGACGAGCAACCACCCCTGCGGGATCGTCCACAGCGAGATGCCGGCCAGAAATCCGGCAAGCGGGAGCACGTCCTGCTCGGAGCGCGTCTGGAGGACCAGCCCAGCCAGTCCCAGGTTGAGGAGGCCGATCGCCACGAGTGAGGCTGCGTGTAACGACGTGAACGCGTCGGCCATTACTCATAGAGAGACCGTCGCCAGCAAATAGGTTCGGGAGCGTAGGGGTGAATCCGTCCCCCACTCCCCTGCGAGCGCCTGCAGACAGGACCCGAACCCAGCGCCAGGAGTGACTCTCCCCACAACTGTTCCGCAGTCCGTGGAGAGATACCCCGAATTCGACGTGATCGCCGTGTCTCTCTCGTCACCCACCATCGCCGGAGAGTCTGACGATCGGCGACGGTCGGTGTGAGAGCGTAACCGCACCGACGCCCCGAACGACGGGGTGCCGTTGATACCGTCGCCTCACAGCATCGACGCACCGAAGAACACCACGGCGAGCCCCAGCGCCGGCACATCGCGCCGTGAGAACTGCAGGTGCGGAACCGTCGGATTCCACGCGAAACACCGCGCTTGCATCGCCACCGCGAGCCTGTCGGCGCGGTCGAACGATCTCGTGAGCCCGAGGAGACCGAGCCGGCTCAGCCGGTCGACTACTCCGCGTTCGGTCCCGAGACGGGCCGCACTCGCTTCGCGGATCGTCCGAACGTCGGCAGCGAGCACGGGCAGGAATCGGAAGACGAGCGCGACGCCCGTCCCGAGGAGTCGGCCCGGCCTTCCGGGGATCGTTCGCTGGATCGCCGCGCGAGAGTCGCGGATCGGCGTCGACCGGACGTAGGCGGCCCCGACGAGCAGAACGAGCGCGACGCCAGCGCTCGCCCGCGCGGGGCCGATCGCCGCCTCCGGCTCGATCGTCTACATCTTCTGGCGCACCACCGGCAACGTCATCGCCTACATTAAGTCGACCAACGGCGGGACCAGCTGGGGATCTCCGGCCACCCTGGCCTCCTACACCAACGTCCTCTCCCTCGCCGCTGCCTGGTGGACCGGCGGGACCGGCGCTAACGTAGTCTGTTTCACGCTCCGCGCA
>JBNJGG010000243.1:0-2805 GCA_051747545.1 Halobacteriota archaeon
GCGAGGTCGTCGTGCTGGTCGGGCCGGTTCTCGTAGACGTCCTGGAAGAGACTGATCGGCGTCTGGGCGGCCTGGTAGGTGGCTTCGTCCCACATCCGGTCGGCGCTGATGTCGACGGCGACGTCGCCGACGCGAACCGTCGTCTCCTGGGCCATCGCGATGGCGCCGCGGCCGGCCTCCTTGGCGGCCTCGAACGCCTCCATCGACTCGACGATGTCGGTCATACTCGGGAGATAGGTGGCGCGGTCGACGAGTTCCTCGACGAGTTCCTCGTGGTCGAGCGACCGCTCGCGGTTGCCCTCGCGAAGTCGGTAGCCATCACCGCTTTCCTCGATCGCGAGGTCGTCGCCGTCGTAGACGCTCTCGCCGTCCGCTTCGCGCAGGTCGACGTCCTCGCCGGCGACGGCGAGGCGCCAGCTACCCGTCACCGGCGGCAGCGGTGACTGGTTCGCCTCGACGACCTGACCGGGCGTGAGCGACCAGATACCCAGTTGGCCTTTCGCCTGGTTCTCGGTCATGCGGGCGTGGTAGCCCTCGACGTTGCGAATGTCGTCGAACGGGCCGTCGACGGCGATCAGTCCGTTGGCGCTCGCTCCACGGGAGGTGTTGTGTCGGAGTTCGGGCCACGGCGGGAGCTGTCCGGAGGGGGTGATCGCGCGCATGTCCTTCGTGTAGTCGACCTCACCGTCGACCAGCATGAACAGCCGCTCGAGGTTGTTCGTCGGTTTGGCCGCCTCGTGGCGGAGTTCGCCGAGGGCGAGTTCGGCCTGGGCGCTCTCGACGATGACGGACATCGAGAGTCGCCCCTCCTCGAGGCCGTGTTCGTGCTCGACGATGGTGAGACACTCGTCGGCCTTCTTCCAGTCGTCGACGTCGCCCACTTCGGGGACGACGAAGCCGTCGATGTACTCGCCGGCGCCGTTGTCGGGGTCCGCGAGTTCCATCATCATCTCGAAGCCCATGTGACGCGTGCCGGGATCCTCGCGGTGCCAGACGACGCGCGGGTGGATCTCGCCGGGGAAGTCCGCACCCTGTTCGGCGACGACCTCGATGGTGTTCTCGACTCCCGTCCAGCGCATCGACGGGGCGGTCGCGTCCTCGTGGTCGGGCACCCAGACGTCGGGGGCCTGCATTCCCCGGAGCTGGGCGGCTTTGCGGAGCATCTTCGCGGAGTCCTCGTCGTCGATAGCCGTCGGCGAGGTGAAAAACGTCCGCACGAAGGCTCTGTCACTGCTGGCTGGCGTTGACATACTCGTGTGAGTGAAGTAGGTGCCAGCTAATAAAATTATGGACCACGTCACGAGCGGAGGGCGAAAATCAGGCGGTACGGCGGTTCTCGCCCAGAATCGCACGCGATCGATAGGGGAGGGGATTTGACGGGGCGCAGGTGATACGATGGACCAGGAGAGTATCATCCCTCGACGGGCAGACGGCGAACCGGGGCGCACGGAACTGCCAGTATCGTTCGACCGGCGCCTGCGTCGACAGTGTTCGACCGGCGTCCGGGTCCGACCGCCGTCGGAGCGTGACCGACCGTCAGAACTCGATCGACTTGAACTCCCGCGTCTGTTGCTCGATGGCGTCTTCGGTCGCGAGGCGTTCGATACTCGAGGCACCGAAGAAGCCCTCGACGCCCTCGGTGTGGTTCAGGACGTACTCGGCGTCGTCCGGCCAGGCGATGGGGCCGCCGTGGCAGATGACGATGACGTCGTCGCGGACGGCCCTGGCGGCGTCGGCGTGGGCCTGGACCCGGTCGGCCGCCTCGTCGAGCGTGAGGGCAGTCTCCGCTCCGATGGAGCCGGACGTCGTCAGTCCCATGTGCGAGACGATGACGTCCGCGCCGGCTTCGGTCATCGCCGTCGCCTGCGCTTCGGTGAAGACGTACGGGGTGGTGAGCATCCCCTGCTCGCTCGCCTCGCGGATCATCTCGACTTCCTCGTCGTAACCCATGCCCGTCTCCGCCAGATTCTGTCGAAACACGCTGTCCTCGTCGATGAGCCCCACCGTCGGGAAGTTCTGCACGCCCGAAAAACCCCGGCGCTTCAGGTCTTCGATGAAGACGTCCATCTGGCGGAACGGATCGGTGCCACAGACGCCCGCGAGGACGGGCGTGTCCTCGACGACCGGGAGAACCTCGTGGCCCATCTCGACGACGATCTCGTTGGCGTCGCCGTAGGGCATGACGCCGGCCAGCGAGCCGCGGCCGTTCATCCGGTACCGCCCGGAGTTGTAGATGATCAGCAGGTCGACGCCGCCGCGCTCGGCGAACTTCGCCGAGATGCCGGTTCCGGCGCCCGCACCGATGATCGGTTCGCCCGCCTTGACCGTCTCCCGAAGCCGTCGCAAGGAGGTGTCACGCGTGAAGTTCATGAGGTAGATTCACCACGTTCACGGGCCGTATTCAATGTTGTGGGCTGTCACTGCGAGCGGGAGCCCGGGTCGGAACCCAGGGACCGATCGCACCCTCCTCTCCGGTCAGCGATCCTCCGGCGTCGACCGCGTCGTCGACCGGCGTCCCGACCGAATCGGCCCGACGAGCAACCGCGTCCCCACCGCGGCACCGACGGCGGCGATCACGGCCAGGGCGACGAAGAAGGTCGCCGTCGACACCGCGAGCAACAGCCCGCCGACCGAGACGCTGACCGCGCCGAGGCCGAACATGCCCAGATAGGTGTAGCCGTAGGAGAGCCCGCGACTCTCGAGCGGCGTGAAGACGGCGACGGCCTCCTGGTAGAAGGGTTCGATCGCGAACAGCGCGAAGCCGAGGACCAGCGCGTAGCCGACGACCGCGACGAGCCCCATCGA
>JBNJGG010000244.1:0-2790 GCA_051747545.1 Halobacteriota archaeon
CTCCCCATCGTGCCTTCCCCGCAACGGACGTGTCCTCCTCGTCGAAACAGACGTAGTAATCGAAGACGGCGCCGGCGTGTGGGTCCGCGCCGACCAGGCGGTCGAACACCGACTTTCCGGTGGCCAGCGCGTCGTCGTGCGTCGATGCCTCTACGAGGGCGTAAATCACCATGTGCATTTCGAACACCTCGAAACGCCGACGCACTGGGTGTCGTTGCTCGCTCCAGCTGCGCCGGCACCCATCGCCGGCGCTCGAAAAACTCTCCTCGTGACGGCGGATTCTCAGGATTCGTCCGCCCGTTCGACAGTGATGGTCAGGTCGCCTGACGCATAATCTGCCTCGAAGTCGACCGCGAACGCGTCCGCCTCGTAGGCGGCGTGGTAGGCGCGGTGGCGTTCGAGCGAGCCTGTCGCCTTGAAGTGGAAGAACGCGGCCGCCGTGTAGGGCTTGCTCTGTGTTTCGACCTGCGACTCGACGGATGCGGGGAGCGCGATCTGGGGCGTCTCCGTGTCGATACTCGCAGCGAACTCCTTCGTTTTCTCGACTGTCGCTCGCGAATGTGCCGGTGTCTCGCCGGTCAGCACGTTCACCGGGGTTTCTGTCTCGTCGGTGAACAGGACATCTTCGAAGGTGTGTGTCCCGAGGATCGCCTCGGGATCCAACTCGCAGTCGTGAAACGGATCGTCGTCTGAGGTCATCGAATCACGAGCCTATGGCGGGGCTCATCCATTCCGACCCCTGAAAAACAGCAGCTGCCACGAAGCAGATCGACCTAGGAGTGGTTCAGGCTCGCCTTCTCGAAGGGTGACTCTCCGGTCGGAATGAGCAGCTCCTGTCGGTCTCCGACCCGCTCGGCGAGCTTCCGTTTCAGGTACTGCCTCGCTGTCGACGGCGCAAAGACGCCCTTGTCGATCATGTCGCCGACGACGTCTTTGAGGGCCGCGAACTGTCCTTGGAGGTGGCCATCGCCGACCGGCTCGCCGTCGTACCAGCGTACCGTCGCGAGCGCGCCGTTCCCGACCGTCTCTCCCTGTTCGACTGTCTCCGAATCGTACTGGAGCCCGAACCACAGCGTCCGATAGGCGGTCACCTCGAACGTCGTCGACACCACGAAGAACGCCTCGTGGTGGAGATAGTCGAGGTGGTCAGCAAAGATTTCGTCGAGGGTGAGACCGGTGGCGCGGGGCTTTGGTTCGACGACCGTCGACGGGCGGTTCTCGCCGGCGAGGTAGCCGTCGACCGCATCTGCCTCGAGGCCATCGGCCAGCTCTGCGAGGAGCTGTTTCGCCCACTTGGAGTCAGTGTCGTCGCCACCGAACGGCGACTCAGCCGAGATTCGGTGCTTGAGCTTCAGGTTCGCTGCACCCCAATGGCTGTAGTGGAGCGTGTACTGTCCGTCTGTGCGTTCGTACGCAACGAGTGCGCGGTGTCCCATCGAGCAATCACCTCACGGGGCGACCGCGACTGGATCGCCCCGCACCCCTCCGGGGGACGAACAACGCTACTCGTCGATCAGGTCGGAGGAACTGAGGTCCGCGTGGAGGACTTCGTCGTCGCGAACGACGTACCGCTTCGCCAGCACGGGGAAGCGGCACTTGGTGAACCCCGCTGTCTGGATATCGAACTCTTCGTCGGCTTCGAGGTGGTTGACGAGTTCTCGCAGGAACTCGTGGGTCACGATGCCGCCCTCGTAGTCCGGGAGGCCGTTCTCTCGCGCCTCGTACACCTCGAAGTTATCGTACCCCCAGATGGTGAGTTCCCCATCTTCGGTAACCTCCCAGTCGAGCGTCCCGAAGCAGTAGCTCTCACAGAGCTCACGGACTGCCTGCGGATCCGATACGATCGCGCCAGTCGACGTCGTCGCAGCTTGTAGTGTCGCCATGTCTGGACTTCACGGGGTCGCCCCCGCACCCCTGTCGGGGGCGATAAACCGACGTGAGAGGTGCCTCCCTGGGCGTGGCCGGCGACTCCAGTTAGGAGTCTGCGTGGGCGTCCGCCCCGGCTCCGTTGCCCGGCCGCGTGAGAAGGCTCACCTCTTCCAGGAGGTCTCTCGCGGTCCTGACTCGCTCTCGATCCGCGTCATCCAATCGGTCGACGTCGAGTCGGTTGAGATTGCTGAGAATACGATGCATCCGGTACCCTTGTTTGAACTCTTGCTCCATCGGAACCGCCTCACCGCTCGCCGGCGCGGAAAGACTCCCCATCGAGACTGGCGTCGGGCTTGCAGGAGCTCGCGGCTTTAACCAACGAACCTCGACGGTACTCGCAGGTTGTTGGTTAATCGACGCCCAGGACTGGCGCTACTCGAGGCTGGGTCCGTAGCGAGCCGAGCCACACACCCGGCACTCCCAGATCGGTTGTCCCGTCCACGCCTCATTCGGGACCGACTCATAGGTCTTGAACCGATGGTCGGTCGCCCGTCCACAGTTTTCACAGTCGAGTTCCTGAGTAGTCGGCACCGCCGACATCTGCCGATCAGCCGCAGCTTCACCAGTAGATTTGGTCAGCGCCATCGCTGGAACCAGCCACACCGCGTCGTCGGCGTCGTCGAGTACCACGTCGAGACGCGACGCGTCGCGGATGCCGTCCCTACGCTGGTCGTAGAGCCGCGTCGGGACCTGTTCCTGACGCTCCAACGCTCCCTGCCTGTGCCATCCAGTCCGGTCACGGGCGGCACTGAGAAGCCGCTCCCCCTCCTCTGACGACACCTGTACGGCTTCGGGGAGTGAGGGCCATTGGTCGGCCAGTTGGCGCGCCGGCGCCTCGTCGATGTCATAGATGAGCGTGTA
>JBNJGG010000245.1:0-2699 GCA_051747545.1 Halobacteriota archaeon
TGATTCATCCCTCGCTATGTCGATCCACGATTTCAAGACTCATTGTCGAGTATGCCCGGCTCAGCCGGACCACTCTCTTGTGCCCCGTCATAAACACCACCGCTTGCGACCTGATTATTCCTCAGTCGTCTCCGTCTGAGATGTCTCAGATGGCTGGATTACGAGGCGTTCGATTCGTGCGTTGTCGACGGCGTCGACGCGAAGGACGTATCCCTGCTGGTCGATTTGGTCACCGACTTCAGGTTCTCGTCCGAGCTGGCTAAAGACGAATCCGCCGATTGTCTCGACCTCGTCAGTCTCGAACGTGGCGCCGAATCGTTCGTTCACGTCTTGGACTGAGACGCCGCCGTTGACGACGTACGTTCCGTCATCTCGCTGCTCGATAGCGGGGCCCTGCGGTGCCATGTCGAATTCGTCTCGAATGTCGCCGACGATTTCCTCGAGGATGTCCTCGATGGTCACGATCCCCTCGAAAACACCCCATTCGTCGATGACAACCGCAATCTGTCCACTACCGTGCGTCTGAAACTCTGCGAGAATTGCGTCGATCCGTCGCGTCTCCGGGACTACAAGGATGTCTCGTGCGAGGTCACGTGCAGTGATTGAGTCGTGATCGGCTTCGGTTTCGCTCGCCTGAAGGATGTCCTTCGCGTGGACGAACCCAACTGGCTGGTCCCCGTCTTCGGCGAGGACGATGTAGCGAGTGTAGGTCCCGCTGGCGGCAACCGCACGAAGGTCTGAAAGCGCCATCGAGGCGGAGACGGTTTCGACATCGGGGCGTGGAACCATGATCTCGCGGGCGAGCGTGTCGCCGAGTTCGAAGACGCTCTCGATCATTTCGACCTCGTCGAGGTCGACGTGTCCCGTTTCCTCCGAGCGCGTGAGGATCATCAAGATTTCTTCCTCGGAATGGGTTTCTTCGCTTTCGGACGCTGGCGAGACACCGACGAGGCTGGTGAAGTAGTTGGCGGTGCCGTTGAAGACGATGAGGCCGGGCAGGAATAGGTAGTAGAAGAATTTCATGAGCGGCGCAACGAGGAACGCCACCCGTTCGGCCTCCTGGATGGCGAACGTCTTCGGTGCGAGTTCTCCAAAGACGACGTGGAGGAAGGTGATGAAGCCGAATCCCAGCGCGAATGCCACGAGATGAATCACCCCTGCAGGTAGTAGTTCCCCGAGAATCGGTTCGATAAGTGCTGCGACAGCCGGCTCACCGATCCACCCGAGACCGAGTGAGGAGAGCGTAATCCCGAGCTGGCTGACGGCGAGATAGCCGTCCAAATTCTCGATGGCATCCTGCACCAGTCCCGCACCGGGCTTCCCGCGGTCGACGAGCGTGTTCACTCGGGTCGGCCGGATTTTCACGAACGCGAATTCGGCGGCGACGAATACCCCATTCATGACGACGAGGAAGAACGCGAGGAACAACCCACCAATAGAGATTAACTCGACCATACACCGGTCTTGGGGTGTGGGGGTCTTGTAGGGGGCGGCTGCTGTCTCGCCGCCTTAGCACACGCCGCAGTCGTGATTTTGTCGCGTCACATCCCCCAGAAGAACACGATGCCGGCCGTCGTGACGACGGTCAGGATGAGCTGGAGCGGCGCACCAACGCGCGCGAAGTCGGTGAACTTGTAGCCGCCAGGTCCATAGACCATGAGGTTCGTCTGGTAGCCGACCGGACTGAGTAACGGCGTGCTGGCGGCGAACGTCACCGCGAGGGCGAATGCGAAGGCGTTGACGCCGAGTTGACCCGCGACCTCGACAGCGATCGGAAGCATCAACACGACGCTCGCGTTGTTGCTCACCATCTCCGTGATGATCGCGGTGCCGAGGTAGAACGTCGCGAGCATAGCGATGGGTGGGAGAACGGCACTCCCGGCGACGATGCCCGTCGCGATCAGATCCGCGGTCCCGGACGCCTCGAACGCGATGCCGAGGGGAATGACGCCCGCGATCAGGAAGATGACGTCCCAGTCGACGGCCTCGTAGGCGTCCGCGGGGCGGAGGATACCCGAGAAGAGCATCGCAACGACGCCCGCGAGCGCGCTGACCATGATCGGGAGGTACTCGAGGGCGGCCAGTCCGACGACGCCGGCGACGATGCCCAGTGCGATGGGGATCTGTGTCCGGTCGAACTCCTCCCAGCGTCTGTCACTGGAGACGACGATATTGTTGTCTGCCCGGAGTCGGTCGAGAACATCTTCGCTCGTCTGGACGAGCAACACGTCACCGCCCTGCAGGCGCACGTCCCGGAGGCGCTGGCGAATCACTTCGTTCCCCCGGCGGACGGCAAGCACTGTCGCGTCGTAGTCGCGCTCGAATCCGGAAACACCGTTCTGTCTGTTCAACCACGCCCCGGGGAGCAACACGATCTCTGTGAGCGAAATTTCGTCCTCGACTTCCTCCGATTTATCCGTGCTCTCGTCGTCGTTCGTGTTCGGGTCGGCTGTCGCTGACGGTCGGCTCCACGCGTGGTGTTCGGGCACGAACCCGTCGGGGAGCGGTTCGTGCCCGTCCTCTGCGGCGTTGAGGAGTTCCGGCAGAAAATCGAGGTGGTCGTCCCCGATGACCTGTTCGAGCGTCTCCTGGCTCGCTCTCACCGAGAGGACGTCGCCGGCGCGGATCCGTTCGGTGGGAAGGCCGCGCACGATGCTGCGGCCGTTGCGCACGATCTCGAACACGTCCAGGTCGAGGTC
>JBNJGG010000246.1:0-2696 GCA_051747545.1 Halobacteriota archaeon
CGATGCTGTCGGTGTGGCGTTCGAGCAGGCGGCGTTGTGTCCGTGCCCAGGTTTCGTCATCGTCGACCAACAGGACCGTGATCGGGCGAGTCGCTCGCGAACGTGACCCGAGTGCCGTCTCTGTCGTTTCTGCAGGCACTGTCTTATTCCGTGACTCGTCGAGGGGCAGTCGGGAGGCTGTCGATCTCGAGTACGGGTATCATGTCGGTACGTCCTGTTCTAGCGCATCCATACTAAATCATACACCACCATGCGGTGGTACGCACCTCACCGACAGTGCGCTTGATCGTCGGTCGTGACTCGAACCGTGCGCCGCCGCTAGCTGCGTCGGTGAGTGAGAGTTGCCAGCCGTGCGCTTCGAAAATCGTCCGGACGATAGCGAGACCGTATCCGGATCCGCTCCCTGTGCTGACGCCGAACTCGAGCAAATCGCCACGACGGTCGGCCGGAATGCCCGGGCCGTCGTCTTCGACGTAGAACCCGTCTGCCGACGACAGCGTCCCGACCCGCACTGTCGTCACATCGCTTTCACCCGTCGAGGTGGGAGCGTCGTCCGCACGTGAGTTGCCGTGTTCGACGGCGTTCTGACGAACCTGTGAGTCAGGGCTCGTCGAGCCGTGTTCCACGGTGTTCTGAAACAGATTCTCGAAAGCCTGCTGAAGGCGGCTCGCATCCCCCTCGAGCGTGCAGGTAGACGGGATCGACAGGACAAGCTCGCCCGTGTCGACGACGTCCCACGCCGCCTGCGCCACGGTTTCGAGGTCGCACTCGACCGGCGATTCGACGTCGGTACTCTCGCGGGCCAGGGTCGGGAGTGCCTCGGCGAACGTCCGGAGTCGGCTGTGGACGGTTTCGAGGTCCTCGAGCGACTGCTGGACCTCCGGATGGGGGTCGTCCAGGTCGGTCTGGACGAGGTGGAGGAGGGTCTCGCCCGTCGCCAGCGGCGTCTCCAGGTCGTGGGAGATAACGCCCGCGAGTCGTTCGAGCTGTTCGTTCTTCCGTTCGAGTCGTGTGGCCTGTCTGGACAGTTCGGCGTTCGTCGTGGCCAACTGCTCTTGCTGGCGCTTCTGGAGCGTTACGTCGATCAACGAGAGAATGTACCCACGACCCGCCCGCTCCGTGTCGGGGCTGGTCTTTCGGAGGCGGGCGACGTATCGCCTCGACACGCCATCGACGTCGATAGTACATTCCATGGCCGCCTCCAGCTCCGGGTGTAATTCGCCGTCGTCCAGCAGCACTTCGGGAAGTAGTTCGGTAACGTTCCCGTCCACGACGGTCCTGCCGTCGCCGGTGACGACCTCGCGTGCGGCACGGTTGGCGTCGAGAACGCGATTTCGGGGCGTGAGGACGAACACGGGGTCGTCGAGCGTGTGGAAGACTCGCTCGTGGGCTACCGGGACGAACTCGGCCAGTTGGTCGCGCTGGACGATCACCGCGAGCGGGAGGCTGCTCGCAACGAATGCGACGGGCGTGAGGTCCGCGGTCGGGACGGGGTTGAACCCGAGATGGAAGACGGCGTTGGCGACCCACGGCGCGGCCAGACAGGCCAGCAAGACGAGCGACTGGCGGCGGTAGAGCCGGTTGTTCGTGAACAGTTCGCCGACGATGAGTCCGTTGCCGACGACGAGGATGGCGTAGGAGTAAACCAGATTGAGGCTGTGGACCACACCGGCCTCGGTCTCGACGACCGGGTTCCCGGCGATAGTGGAGAACTGTATCTCGGCGTAGAACAGCGAGTGAAACTGCGCGGTAAAGACGAAGCCGAGGACGACGACGGGGAACACTGAGAGGAGCGCGAGCCGCCGCCGCGAGAGCCAGTCGCTCCGGTCTGTGTACTGCACGACGAAGACGAACCAGAGAACGGGCGCCGCAACGGCGGCGAAATACGTGAGTTGTTTGAACCCCAGCAGCCATCGCGGGGACGACGCGGTGAGGTAGCCGACGTACGACGCCGACCAGTAGCTCATCGCCAGCACGAACAGTCCGAATGTGAACGCCGGCTGGCGGCGGTCGTATCTGGTGACCAGTGCGATCCCCACCACGCCACCGACGAGTGCCGAGGCAGCGTACGCGGCCAGCCCGTACACTGACATACTCTTGACCTCTCTCGTCCTCGGAGAGTCACTAATGTTTCCATTTTTCCACAGTCATTTCTGGCGGTCGAGACGGGTCACACCGTCAGTCCGTGCGGGAGGAGACCCGCCATACCACCATGGGCTGGTATCGTCTATATACGCGATACAGACGAGGTGCTACCAGGAACGGACAGTGACCAGCAGTTTCCGACGACGGTCGCTGGGAGCACGCACATGGGCAAACACGAACGACACGGACGGGCGAGGACACGAGAGACAGCGAACGACCGCCAGATCGGCGCGGCGGGATCGACCGCCGACCGGAGGCACCGATGAAACACACGCGCTTCGTGGGGTTCCTCCTCGCAGTGGGTGTCGTCCTCGCGGCGATTGCGATCGTCCCGGCGCTCTCGCCGGTCGGGACCGCCAGTGCGGTACAGTGTGCGGACGACGAAACGGCGGTAGAGATATACCTACTCAACGATGGACTTGGCACTACACCCCCAAGTGACATCTACTATACGATTATCAAAAACGGGGGAGCCTACGACGGAATCGTCGAAAACGGGAATCTGGAAAAACTCAAATCGTCGCCATATTTGATCAAGGATCTGAATGAGG
>JBNJGG010000247.1:0-2684 GCA_051747545.1 Halobacteriota archaeon
GGCACGGATTGTCGATGTCAACGAGACCGCGTGTGACGAACTCGGCTACGAGCGCGAGGAACTGCTCTCGCTTCGAATCCCCGATATCCTCACGCAACTACCGCACGAAGAGACGTGGGACGGTCACATCGACCGCCTCCGCATCGAAGACGGGGTCCTCTACGAGGTGCGACACGTTCGAAAGGACGGGACAACGTTCCCCGTCGAGGTGAACGCCTCGTCGGTCGTCATCGACGGTGACGAGTACGTCATCGCCGTCGCACGAGACATCACGCACCGAATCGAACGCGAGCGCGAACTGCAACGACAGATCGACCGTCTCGACGAGTTCGCGGGGTTCGTCTCTCACGACCTTCGGAATCCGCTCAACGTTCTGCAGGGCTCTCTCGACTGCGCGATGGCGACCGGCGATGACGAGGCGTTCGACCGGTGCCAGCGTGCAGCGAATCGAATGGAATCGTTAATCCACGACCTGCTGACGCTGGCGAAAGAGGGTGACGTAGTCGACGATACCGTCCTCGTCGACGGCTCACAGGTCGTCGCCGACTCCTGGCACGCCGTCGACACCGCAGACGCGCGTCTAGTTGTTGCCACGGAGCGGACGTATCGCGCCGACGAGGAGCGACTTCGGCAACTCCTCGAGAACCTGTTCCGGAACGCCGTCGAACACGGTGGCGAAGACGTACTCGTGAGCGTCGGCGAACTCGACGACGGATTCTACGTCGAGGACGACGGACCGGGCATTCCGGTCGACGAGCACGAACGGGTGTTTTCCAGCGGCTACTCCAGAGGCGAATCGGGCACCGGCTTCGGCCTCGCCATCGTCGAGTGTATCGCGGACGCCCACGGCTGGCACGTCGCGGTCACCGACGGAACTGCTGGCGGGGCCCGCTTCGAAATCACCGGCGTCGACGTGGTCGACTAGCGCGTCGACGGCTGCGTCGCGCCGATGTCCTCGAGGAACTCGTCGAAGTACAGACGGGCTTCGGCAGCGGTCCCGGTCTGCGGCACCTGGTCGGCGCGCGCGACGACCTCGGACTGGATGTACTCCGGGAGGGCGTCCACGTCGTGGTAGTTAATCTCGACGAGGTTCCCCGCCGGGTCGTGAATGTACATCTGGACCGAGCCCTCCGGAAGTTCGTACACCGTTGGCAGGTCCTCGCCCCGGTCGAAATCAGTGACGAGGTCGAGTTCTTCGGCGGCATCGTAGACGCGTTCGAAGTCGTCGACGTGCAGTCCGATTTGGTAGTAGTCTGCGGGTTCGATGTCTCGGTCGAACAGGTGTAGCGTGCGGTCGCCGCACCGAAGCCACACCACGTCGACTTCGGGGAAGTTCGGCGCTGGCACCCGTTCCATGCCGAGGATGTCCTCGTAGAACGCCGTCGATTCCTCGAGATCCGTGGCCAGAATGCTCGTATGGGTGAATCGGCTCGTTGTCATGAGTGACTGGGTAACTGTTCGTGTAGGAGGGTCAAGAAAGTACACCGCCGAACTCCTTCCAGAGGCGAACCGTTCGCGAGCCCCTCGGCGTTCGTCTCCGGCCACGGTGGGGAGAGACTTATCGTCACGTGGGAGTCACTGAGACGCACGATGTCAGAAACTGTCGGATTCGTCGGTGTCGGTAACATGGGCTCGCGAATGACGACTAATCTCCTCGACGCGGGATTCGACGTAACCGTGTTCGACCTGAACCAAGAACGAGTACAGGCGATGGTCGACAACGGCGCGACGGCGGCGGACTCTCCGGAGGCGCTCGCCGCGGCAGTCGACGTGGTGATGTCGAGCCTTCCGACCGCCGACGCCGTTGGGACAGCGTACCTCGGAGACGGCGGCGTACTCGCGGGTGTCACCGCGGGCCAGTTGCTCATCGAACTCAGTACGATTACGCCCTCGACGACCGAACGGGTCGCCGCCGCGGCCGACGAACGCGGTGCGGTACTCATCGACTCGCCCGTCATCGGAACCCCACCGGTCGCCGAGCGGGCCGACCTCACCCTCATGGTCGGCGGCCCCGACGAGGCGTTCGAGCGGGCCGAACCGATTCTGTCTGCCCTCGGTGACACCCGCTGGCACGTCGGCGACGTTGGTGACGGCCACCGCGCGAAACTCATCAACAACACGGTGATGCACGGTAACGTCGTCATCGCCGCCGAGGCTCTCGCGCTGGCGAAGGTCGCTGGGATGGATCAAGAACAGATGTTCGAGGTCATCAACTCGGGGATGGGCGGTTCGGACATCATGCGAGCGAAAATTGGGAAGGCGCTGCAGGGGGATTTCGACGCCGAGGACGGCAGTCCCATCCACAACGCGCGAAAAGACGTGAAGTACGCGCTCGAACTCGCTTTCGAGGAGGACTTCGCGATGCACGCCGCCGCCGCCGTCGAGGAGGACTACGGACTGGCCGCGGCCGCCGGCAAAGGCGAGCACGATTATTCGGTCGTCATGAACGTCCTCGAAAATCTCGGCGAGTAGTCTGACTCGCCCCGACGCGGACACGGCAACCCCGCGGCACTCGTGCTGGAGAGGGCAGTCCCGTCGCAACCGAGACCGATATACATCGCCTGCGTGTACGGTCACGGTATGAACGACGGGACTGCTGCGGAGCGGGGCTGGTTCGCGGACGTCGACCCAGGCGATATCGAGGGGTCGAGCGCGGTCATCACCGACGGGAGGACCGAGACGCC
>JBNJGG010000248.1:0-2683 GCA_051747545.1 Halobacteriota archaeon
CGAGTTCTTGTAGAACGGCCAGCCGAGCACGGCCTGAACGGGCGTCGCCAGCAGGAACTCGACCCACCCGAATTCGACGCCGAAGATCGTCTCCGGGAGGATCCCCCCGCCGAGCAGAAACTTCTCTGCGAGGAAGAACAGCATCGGGGCCGACAGCGCGGCTCCGAACAGCGTCAGACGAAGCTGTTTTCGAATCTCACCCTGTCGTGCAGCGTCCCGAGCATCTTCACCCGATTCACCGCTGTCGCTGTCTTCACGAACCGGCGAGTAACCAGCGTCCTCGATAGCATCGTAGAGCGCGTCGAGTGATGTGTCCGCAGGGTTGTACCTGACCTGCGCTTCGTCGGTGGCGAAGTCGAGTGCGGTCTCGTTCGTCTGCACACAGTTGGCACAGGTCATATCGGAGATGCCTATGGTCACCGTGTCAGACACCGCACCGTAGCCGGCCTCATCGATCGCTTCGTAGATCTCTGCGAGCGATACCTCGTCGGGGTCGTACTTGACGGAGCCCTCGTCCGTGGCGAAATTGGCGTTCGCTTCGATGACGCCGTCGAGTGACTCCAGGGCGTCGCCAACTGTCCCCGAGCAGTTGGCACAGGTCATCCCTGTGATGTCGAGATGTGCTGTGCGTGTTTCCATTGTCATACTATAGGGGCTACTCCGTTAGGTGAGTTTCTACTTGGATAGTAGGGGTAATCAACGGCGTTTACTTTCGGTTCCAAACCGAAGTCAGCGCTACACGCCCTCTTCGAGACGCTGGTGTCGATCTTCGAATCGACTCTGACACGATTGACAACAGAAATGATAGAGTTCTCCGCCAATACGACTCGTCTCCCCCTCAGAATCCACAGTATTACTGCACTCGGCACACGTGAGTGCGAACTCGACGCCGTCGATCGATGGCGTCCACTCGACTTCGTCGACTAACGTGACTGTGTAATCAACCGAGTCAGCGCCATCGAGAAGCGTGTTCACCCACGCCCTGACGTTCTGTGCTTCTGCACGTCCATAGAACCAGAGGTCACCCTCCGACGTAATGAACACGTGTTCGACGGCGTCGTCGTTTCTGACCCGCTCACGAACCGCGTCGAACGACTCAGATGGGATATCTAGCTGGACGAGTACCGGCACACCAGCTCTGAGTTGGCTACGGTCAACATCGATAGTGAAGTGGTTGATGACCCCGGTCTCTTGGAGTCGTGTGACGCGATCTGAGACGGCTGGCCCCGAGAGGCCAACTTCCTCGCCGATCGCGCTGAACGGGCGACGGGCGTTCTCGGCTAACAGCGAGAGAATCTCCATGTCGGTTTCGTCCAAGTCCCGCATACGATGCGATAGGGACCCAGGATACAATACGATTCCCCAGCAGATACTTTGGAATACGTCGTTTCACGGCCGTTCGAACCGCAGTATCGAAGCAGCAAACGACAAAGAGGAGCCGCCCGTATTTCTCACTGGAATGAGTCAAACGATCACCGTCGAGGGGGATGACCTGCGGCCATTGCGAACAGACAGTCGAAGAGGCACTTCAAGACGTGTCTGGTGTGACTGACGCCACCGCTGATCGTGAGGCCGAACAGGCGAGCGTCGATGGTGACGCCGACGTCACGGCCCTCGTGCAGCCGTCGAAGACGCTGGATACACAGCCCACGCCTGAGAGCATCCAGAACGTTCGCGGACGACCGCCCCGTCGTTCTCTTCCGAGTCCGCTTGCCCTGATCGTCCCGCGCAGTATCAGTCTCCGGACAGAATAATGGGGAGCGGTACCAACACCCAACCCATGAGCAACCATCCAGACCACGAGCGTATCCGGGATTCTTCGTCGGAAACTGATTCCGAGGGATCCGTCTACTGCTGCCGTATCTGCCAGTTAGAAGCAGATGGAGGGAGGCGAGCGACGGATTCCTCATCCACCACGGAGCCTCCCCACTCCTCCGAGCACACGAACCACGACCGGACGGGCGAGATTACCACGGAACCCGGAAGCACCGACGAACACGCACACCACGATCCCGAAGCCGAGCCCGGACACAGCCACGCCCATACTGGAGAGGGCGAACACGATCACGACGCACACGACCAAGGCGCGGACGTCCACGAGGGAGGGCACGAAGATCACACCGCTCACACGGATCACACGGGCCACGAGCAGATGTTCCGGCGGCGGTTCTGGGTGTCGCTCGTGCTCTCGGTACCGGTCATCTTCTTCAGCGAGTTCATTCAGGATGTCTTCGGCTACACGGCGCCGTCGTTCCCTGGAAGCGTCTGGATCACACCCGTCCTCTCAGTCGTGATCTTCGCGTACGGTGGCGTGCCATTCCTCTCGATGGCCCGGACGGAACTCGAGAACCGTGAGCCAGGGATGATGATGCTGATCTCGCTGGCGATCACCGTCGCGTTCGTCTACTCGATCGCGAGCCTGTTTCTCGAGGGGACGACGCCGTTCTTCTGGGAACTGGTCACGCTGATCGACATCATGCTGCTGGGCCACTGGATGGAGATGCGGTCGGTCCGACAGGCCTCCGGTGCGCTCGACGAACTGGCGAAGCTCATGCCCGACACCGCCGAGCGAGTCACCGAGAGTGGGGATACCGAGGAAGTGCCAGTCTCCGAACTCTCCGAGGACGACGTCGTACTCGTTCGTCCCGGTGCTTCGGTTCCCGCCGACGGCGAGGTCGCTGAG
>JBNJGG010000249.1:0-2683 GCA_051747545.1 Halobacteriota archaeon
GAAGACCGCCGTCCTGTACGGTGCCGCGGCGGTCTTCGACTTGACCATCTGCAGGTACTCCTCTGGCAACACCTCGGTTCGGCGCTCGAAGCAGACGTCGAGAGCCTGTCCTTCGCAGATTCGGGTACACGTCTCCGCGAGCATGCGTGTCGCCCCGAGTTCGTTCGCCGCCTCCGCGCCGGTCTGCATCATGATCTCGAAGGCCTTCGAGTAGAGCGTGTCGCCGGCGAGGATGGCCGTCTCGGTGTCGTACTCCTTGTGGACTGACGGCACCCCGCGCCGGAGATCGTCGTCGTCCATGATGTCGTCGTGGATGAGCGTGAACGACTGGATGACTTCGAGGCTCACCGCGGCGGACATCACGTCCACGGGGTCACCACCGAGCGACGGGAACTCCCGGTAATCGACCGATAGCGGTTTGACGTCCACGAGCGCCTCGGCGGCCAACAGGCAGACGGTCGGTCGAAGTCGCTTTCCGCCCGCCTTGAGCAAGTAGCGCGAGGCCTCGTACAGTCGTTCGGGGTCGGCCATCGGGAGGTCCTCGTCGATGGCCTCGTTGACGAGCTCGCGCCGCTCTCGAACGGCACCCAACACCCGCTCTTCCGACGCGTTCGATGTCATTACTCGACCAGTTGAATCATGTTTCCGTTGCGCGTCACGTGCAGGTCCCGGCCGAGGGTGTGCCCCTGCGATTCACAGAGGTCGATGTAGGGAGCGAACCCTCTGAGGTCCTGGTGGGCAGGGATGACGTGTTGGGGCTGCAACGCGTCCAGCATCTGGTAGTGCCCTTCCTCGCGGAGGTGGCCGGAGACGTGGATGTCGTCGTAGATGCGAGCGCCCTGCATCCGCAACAACCGCTCGGACTGGTAGCGCTGCCCCTCGTTCGTCGGTTCGGGGATGACGCGGGCCGAGAAGAGGACTTTATCACCGTCTTCGATTTCGTAGGGCGTCTCGCCGCGGCCCATCCGGGTCAGCATCGCCCGCGGTTCGCCCTGGTGACCGGTGACGATGGGCAAGAAGTTCTCCTTGCCCTCTTTCATGATGCGCTTGAACGTCCGGTCGACAGACTTTCGGTGGCCGTACATCCCGAGGTCGTCGGGAAAGTCGACGAAGTTGAGTCGCTCGGCAGTCCCCGAGTACTTCTCCATCGACCGTCCGAGCAGGACTGGCTGGCGACCGATGTCGTTGGCGAACTCGACGAGGCTCGTCACGCGCGCGATGTGGCTCGAAAACGTCGTGGCGACGATGCCGCCATCGTAGTCCTCCATGCTGTACATGACGTCTTGCAGGTGCCGTCGGGCGACGGACTCGCTGGGCGTTCGTCCCTTCCGTCCCGCGTTCGTGCAGTCCTCGATGTAACAGAGGACGCCGTTGCCCTCGCGGCCGATTTCTCGGAACCGCTTCATGTCGATGGGGTCGCCGATGACCGGCGTGTGGTCCATGCGCTTGTCGAGGCCGTAGACGACGGCGCCCTCGGGGGTGTGCAGGACCGGGTTGATGGCGTCGATGATGGAGTGGGTGACGTTGACGAACTCGAGTTCGCACTGGTCGCCGATGGACATCGTCTCGCCGGCCTCCATCTTGACGAGGTCGTTACCGACGTTGAACTTGTTCTCGCTCTCGACCTGCTGTTTCACCAGTTCGATGGTGAACGGGGTGGCGACGATGGGCGCGTCGTAGCGGTGGGCGAGTTTGGAGAGGGCACCGATGTGGTCGAGGTGCCCGTGCGTCGGCACGATTGCCTGCACGTCGCCTTCGAGGTCGCTCATCACCCGGTCGTCGGGGATGGCACCCATGTCTATCAGGTCCAGACTGTGCATCTTTTCGGTCTCGACGTTGTCGTGGATGAGAACCTGCGACAGGTTCAGACCCATGTCGAAGACGACGACGTCGTCACCGGCGCGGACGGCAGTCATCTGCCGCCCGACTTCTTCGTATCCGCCAATTGTTGCGATTTCGATTTCCATGGTTTCCGAGCATTGAAACGCCACTTCTGTGGCAACTGGTGCTCACGTAAATCCGCATACGAGGGTCAACTGTCCCGGCGTCTTACGGCGCGTCGCTGATCCCCGCGTGCGACGGGGGCCGGACACCCACTGGACGCCCGGCCGAAAGCACGTCGCACTTACCCGCGGGTTTCGCTGGTGATTCTTCGTACACACCCGGGTACTAAAAACTACGTGGGTTCATTTTTCGTTCGCACACGCACTTTCGACCGTGAAATCAGTGTGGATGACCGACGGAACCGACGTGGATGACCGACGAAACCGGCGTGGATGTCACGGCGGTGCCACGAAGCGACGTTGTCGAAACAGAGTTACCAGTGCGGAGGCGTGACGTAACCGGACAGGGGTGTGACGGCGACGAATCGCTGACCGTTGATGAACGGGCGATTGTACGTATCAAGCGCGCGGGTACGCCGTCGCTAACGGGCCGGGTGAGAGGACGCCGGAAAACCTACTCGGAAGCGTGTGTTCCGACGCACCTGGCCGTGGGCCGCCCCGTTGGCGTCGACTAGTCCGACCGTTCTGGACCGACAGCGGCGGGTAGGGGTCGGTTTCTATAATAGATATCGAACGTATGGTTCATGACCCATTGCGATTTCCCATATTATTTAATGTATATATTAATAAAATATATAATAGTATTATAAAAAAATAATTGTATAGTAGTTAAGGGGGTA
>JBNJGG010000250.1:0-2650 GCA_051747545.1 Halobacteriota archaeon
GCGTGAACCTGTCCGGTGTGGTGATGAATATCAGGTCTCCACGCTCCATGTGTGGCTCCATACTCCCGCTCTCGACGGCGACCATCGGTGGCCAGACGCCGCTGATAGCGAAGAGTAAGAGACCGATAACCACCACCGACGCGACGCTGGTGACGATTTCACGCAAGAACTGGAACGTCTCCGCGTGGTCCCGGCGAAACTGTGTGAACGACCCGGGTCCTCGACCAGGACCGCTCTGTGAGGGCCCCGGTTCTTCGGGCGGAGACCGCTCGGAG
Source organism: Halobacteriota archaeon (assembly GCA_051747545.1). Taxonomy (GTDB): domain Archaea; phylum Halobacteriota; class Halobacteria; order Halobacteriales; family Haloferacaceae; genus JBNJGG01. The sequence goes on from JBNJGG010000250.1 coordinate 276, forward strand.
GGCGACCGATTATCACCGGGGCTCATTGACGCTCGTTTGCCCGCGGCGGGTTTGAACCCTGCGGTCCACTCTCCGTTCCGGCATCCTTTTGCCTCGCCTCGAAGATGGTTGGTTGTGCCTCTGGAGTCATCGGCGCGCATCGTTCACGAACTCGCAATACGCGGTTACAACGCCGAACGGGAGGCCGTGACGCTGATTGCGAGTGCTGGCGACCCGGCCCAAACTCTCGACCAGGCGGTCGAGTACGCGTCGGACGATGCACTCCGTCTGACGGCGGCAGACGTGCGGGCCGTTCTCGACGCGTCAGCCAGCGTCGCCACCGATGCCGCCGTCTCCGACTCCGTTCATCAAGACTCGGCTTCACCGTCGCCCTCGGAGCGTGTTGGTCCGTCGCCCTCTGCCACGGACCCCGAATCAGCTCCTCGGTCGTCCCCTGCCACGGATGTCCCAGACTCGACTCCCGCCGGCTCTGCAGACCCCCCCGTTTCCACTGGAAAGTCAGGGGAGTCGTCGGTTGATTATGGCGACGACGCTGCAGACGAAACGGGGGGGTCATGGTCGAGTCGGAACTCCGACACGAGTCTTCGGTCGGTCGCCATCGCCGGTGATATCACCGGGCAGAGTACCGGAACGGGCGAGTACAAACAGTTCGTGACGACGTTCCGCGACCGGTACCAACGCCTCTCGAAACTGCTTCGAGGTCGGGTCAACCACCGCCCAGCGACGGCAATCGAGGACATGGTCGGTGGGAGTGACGTGGCGATGATTGGGCTGGTGAACGACGTGCGATCGACGGCGAGTGGGCACTGGCTAATCGAACTCGAAGACACGACGGGGACGTTCCCGTGTCTCGTGATGAAGGACCGGGACATCGCGGAACTCGTCGACGAACTGCTCATGGACGAGTGTATCGCAATCGAGGGGACGTTATCGGACGATTCGGGAATCGTCTTCGTGGACACCATGCACTTCCCCGACGTACCGCGGACGTTCAGACCCTCGACGGCGGATCGACCGGTGCAGGCGGCGCTCATCTCGGACGTACACGTCGGCAGTCAGGAGTTCATGGCAGACGCGTGGCACACCTTCACCGACTGGTTGTACACCGAGGAGGCCGAGCGAGTCGAGTATCTCCTCATCGCTGGCGACATGGTCGAAGGAGTCGGTGTCTATCCGAACCAGGACGAAGAACTCGACATCATCGACATCTACGACCAGTACGAACGGTTCGCCGAGTATCTCAAAGAAGTACCGGGAGATTTGGACATCGTGATGATTCCGGGCAATCACGACGCGGTACGACTGGCCGAACCGCAACCCGGGTTCGACGAGGAACTCCGGGACATCATGTCGGCTCACGACGCGCAAATCACGGGGAACCCGTCGACAGTCACATCGAGGGCGTGTCGGTGCTGATGTACCACGGCGTCTCGCTTGACGAGGTCATCGCCGAACTCCCGAGCGAGAAGGCGAGTTACGACGAACCGCATCGCGCGATGTACCAACTGCTGAAGAAGCGTCACGTCGCACCGCAGTATGGCGGGCACATGCGTCTCGCTCCAGAGGAGAAGGACTACCTCGTCATCGAGACGCTTCCGGACATCTTCCACACCGGACACGTCCACAAACTCGGCTGGGGTAAGTACCACAACGTTCTCGCGGTCAACAGCGGTTGTTGGCAGTCTCAGACCGCCTTCCAGAAGAGCGTCAACATCGACCCCGACTCGGGGTATGCGCCAATCGTCGACCTCGATACGCTCGATATGACCGTCCGAAAGTTCGCGTGACTCTGCGTGAGCTTGGAGACTCGACCCGAGTCCGCGTGAGCTACTCGCCCCTCGGTCTCATCCGATACCGAACCGTTCGCGTCCCTCGAAACATCGGACCCGAACCCTGCTTTTCGAAGCCCACGCGGTCGACGGCCTCACGCACGTCGTCTTCGTCGGCCGGAATCAGCACTTCGACGGCCATCCGTTCGCCTCGAGCGAACCGTATCGGCTCTTCGAGCAGGCGCACACACGCGTCGACGGTCCCGCCGATTTGTGTGACGTGGACGGTTCCAGTCGTTGCGTCGTAGCTCACGAATCCGAGGAGTCCCGACTGGTCCTCGTCGACGATGTTCGCGTTGGGGTCTGTCGCCGTTGATTCGCGTTCGGCCACCCTGACCGTCCGGTCGTGGATGAGGTTCCGCATCACTTCACTGGGTGCGTCTGCGATGGCTGCGAGTCCCTCGGCATCTTCCTCGACAGCGTCACGGACCTCCATACCTTTCGATTAGCCGCTTTCGTGCATAAAGTCGCGGGGCCGTGGGTTCGCTCGCCCCCTCGGATCGCCGGTTCGACGCCGCTCGGACAGCGAGAACTGGGCTCCGTGGC
>JBNJGG010000251.1:0-2609 GCA_051747545.1 Halobacteriota archaeon
GGTCATCGTCGTCGGCGCGACCCAGCAACTCGATGTCGTCACGGACTGGATCGAGGAGAAGGACTACCGACCGGGGAAGATAATTGGCGCGACGGCCGGGCTTCTCGCGGGGATTCTCGGCGGCGCCGTCGCCGTTCCTGGGCCGCCGATGATCGTCTACGGGGCCTTTATGTCGGCGAGCGGGTTCTGGAGTGACGAGGAGATGAAGGCCACGTTCACCGCCTTCTTCGGGACGCTCATGCTGTACCGCCTCGGGAGTCTCACCTACACGGGGGACGTGACGACGCCGCTGATGATCGAGGCTGCCGTCGCTATTCCGATGGTGTTCCTCGGTGCGTGGATCGGCGTGTACATCTTCGACCACATCCCCGAGCGGATCTTCCAGTGGGTCGTGCTGGCGCTGCTGACCGTGAACGCGTTTGTTCTCCTATTTACTGCGGTTCCGGAACTCTAACCGCGTCAAACAGTCGCCAGTTCGGGGAGAGGGGTTCCGGTGCCCCCTTACTGCACTAGTTATAATCGCGAAAAATCAGCGTCACACCGATCGCCGATTCGGGTGCTATTCGGACGACCAGCAGGCGCGAACCATGTTACTGAGCGGTGTAGGTTGAACTGCGAGCCATAAATCGGGCGTGCAGCGAGGCGAGATCGGCCACGTCACTGCAGAGTCGGACACATTTTTCGATCTCCCCATCACCGAGGCACCTGGCGGCACATCACTTCCGGGTTCCATTCGAAGACGGATATTCGCTAACGCCTTTGTAGCTACTATTGGGGCTCGATGCCGTTCAGCGTGGCCATATTGTTGAGTGACGTCCACTACGATGCAGCGACGTTCGATTCGAGGCGACTGAGACTAGATGTCCCCAGGATCGAAGGAGTGGCATCTGTGAGCGAATCGTCGAGCGGCACGGCGGGGAGATGCGAGTCGACTCTACGCCTATCCACGGACCGAAATTTTCATTCTCGCTGCTAGCCTAGAGGTAGATAGTGAGCGATCAAAGTTCTCTCGGCAGTCCGGCGGACATCTTACTCGTCGAGGACAATCCCGGCGACGTTCGACTGACGAGAGAGGCGTTCAAAGAAGGACAGATTCATAATACGCTACACGTCACGACCGACGGTACGGAGGCGCTCGATTTCCTCCACCAGCGCGGCGACTACGCGGACGCGCCGTTCCCCGATATCGTGTTGCTCGATCTTAACCTCCCGCGGAAGGACGGTGATGAAGTACTCAAGGAGATCCGCGCCGATCCGAGGCTCAAATACCTCCCGGTCATCATCCTCACGAGTTCGTCGGCCGAGGAGGATATCATTAAGTCCTACGAACTGCAGGCGAATGCGTATCTGACGAAACCGGTCGACCCAGTTGAGTTCATCGAGGTCGTCAAGTCGTTCCAGCAGTTTTGGCTTTCGGTCGTTCGACTACCGCCCTGCAGTGAAAATTGACACCCGATGAAGGGCTCGCCCGCTGATCGGACACTCTCCGCGGGGGCCGTACCTACCCATCACTCGGTGTCGACGGCGGGGTTCACGTCCCCGTCACTGTTCTTGAGGAGGAATGAACGGTCCGACCGAGACGGTTCGGCGAGCGATCGTCGCAGCCCGGAGGATGTATGCGACTAACAGCGCCACCGGAGCGGCGGTTACGCCGACGCCGAGACTGACGACGAAGGGAAGTATCGAGACGGAGAGCGTAACCGAGTTCGTCCGGTAGAGGAGTGTGATCGAGACAGCGGCCAAGAGAGCGATCAAACCCGAATACACTATCTGGCGGGCGAGTGCTGCGAAATCCTGCTGGAGGGTCGTCGTCTTGTAGAACTGGCGGACGATCGCGACGGATTCGAGGAGTTCGTCGATCGCTTCGAGCTCCGATTTCGCATCCTCCGGGAGGGACGCTTCGTACTTGTTTAAAAGGTGGTGGGCGGCAGCCATGTTCTGTGCGTACTCGGTCCCGAGTACGACGCTGAGTATGTCGGTAGCCGTCGTATCTTCCCCGAGGGAGTCGTCGATACTCCGACCGTACGAGACGAAGTCGTGGAGTGCGTCCGTGACCTCGGCTGGCGGCTGCCAATCAGTCGAGTCGCTCATAGATAGCAGGTCGGACGCACGGTCACTCAGCGTCGTCGCGATCATCGAAAGAAACCTGGACGGGTCGGTGGGGCTGGATGGCTTTCTGGCGAGCGTTTCGACGTTCTGACGGAGATCGCGCGCCCCGTTGAGCCGATCGGATAACACGTCCGGCGTCCCGAACACGCGAGAGAGAATGAGTTGGTTGATAGAGAGTGTGATCGTCACGACCGTCACGACCCCGGCGGTGAGACCGCTACCGAACAGATTGGGCGCGGAGCTACTCACTCCGACGGCCAGCACGTCGGCCCATATGAGGAAGCCGATACTCCCGATGAACCAAACGACAATGGCGCCCGCGACCACTCTGCGGTCTCCTTCGAGGAGCACCCAGTCACTCACTCGTTTTCGCAGCGACTCATTCTCCTCTTGGATGGAACCCACTGAGTGAACCTCAGTACCTCACAAAGCATCGTCAGCTAACCTGACTTGAGTCACCTGTTCTGTCGAAATGAATCGTCAGTAGCGATTGATCGACG
>JBNJGG010000252.1:0-2592 GCA_051747545.1 Halobacteriota archaeon
CCGCTGGAGGAGGTGGGCCACCTCCCGGGGACTGCCGTACTGGACGACGTGGTCTACTCGGCCCACGTCGATACCGAGTTCCATCGACGACGTGCAGATGAGGCCGTCGATGTCGCCAGCCTTGAAGCGGTCTTCGACGTCGATTCGCGCCGCTTTCGAGAGCGACCCGTGGTGGATGCCGATGGGTTCGCCGAGCGTCTTGAATCGAGCGCCGAGGGCCTCTGCGGTCTGTCGGGTGTTGACGAAGACGAGCGTCGACTGGTTGCCGTGGACGATGTCACGTATCGCGCGGACGTGACTCGCCAGTTCCGGGTCTGTCGCGAGCGTTCCGGCGAGGCGCTCGTCTTCGGCCCCCACGCGGGGCGTCCGAACCGACACGTCGACGTCGCTTCCGGCGTCGACCTCGACGACGTCGAACGGCCGGTCGCCGGTGAGGAACCTGCCGACCTCCTCGGGTGACCCGACGGTCGCCGACAGGCCGATTCGCTGGAACGACCCAGCCAGTTCGTGCAGTCGTTCGAGACCGACAGCGAGTTGCGCCCCGCGCTTCGAGGACGCCAGTTCGTGGACCTCGTCGACGACGACGTGGGCGACGTCCGACAGCGCCTTCCGGAGCTTTCGCCCCGTGAGCATCGCCTGGAGCGTCTCGGGCGTCGTCACCAGCACGTCCGGCGGGTCGTCGGCCTGTTTCGTCCGCTGGTACCTCGTGGTGTCGCCGTGGCGAACGTCGATGTCGAGTTCGAGGTACTCACCCCACCATTCGAGTCGCTCCCGCATGTCTCGGTTCAGCGCCCGCAGCGGCGTGATGTACAGCGCCGAGAACCCCGCCCGCGGTTCGGCTTCCGAGATGGCGTCGAAGACCGGGAGCATGGCCGTCTCCGTCTTGCCCGTTCCCGTCGGCGCGATGACGAGGGCGCTGCGCCCTGCGGCCAGTGGCGGAATTGCGCGGCGCTGTGGCTCGGTCGGCCGTGAAAAACCCCGATCCGAGAGCGCCGCCCGAACCCTCTCTCCGAGGTGCGTGAAGGCGTCCATCCCCCCCGCAACCCCACCGTCAGACATTGCCGCCGCTAGCGGCGCGAGCAGATTAAGAGCACCGTTCCGTTCGACCCCGTGGCAACCGTCGTACGGATGTGTGAGCGGTGTCCTTCTCGGTCAGACCGCCAGGTAGTCACCGAGGCGCGTCCCGTCGAGCAAGTACACCTCGCCGTCGGTGAGTGCCCCCGGGAGGAACGGACTCAGGAACTCCTGTCCGGGGACGTTCACCCACGCCCCACCGGAACGGTCGTTGAACGCCGGAAAGACGACGAGGTCCGGGGTGCCGAAAGACAGCGAGTCGGCGTCGACACCGCGTGCTTCGGCGAAAGGGTCGGCGCGCAGTCGACCGCGGAGCCAGGCCCGCTCGCGTCGACTTCCGCCGACGGCGTCGGTCAGTCGAACCCGCGGGTGCTCGTGGCCCATGCACACCGTCTCGGCTTCGAGCACCTCGTCGGCCGGCCAGGTGTGACCGTGGACGAGGCCGACGTCGCCGACGCGAACGCCCGTCGCAGGTGCGATATCGACGCGGTCGCCGAGCACCTCGTCGAGGCCCGCGTCGTGGTTCCCGCGAACCAGCGTGAGTGGAACGCGATCCGTCACGGCCTCGACGAGTGCCGCCAGTTCGTCGCGTTCGACATCGTCCGACCACCCGATTCGGTGGCCGAGGTCTCCGAGAACGACGACCCGTCGTGCACTCGTTCGCTCCACGAGGTCAAGCAGTCGCTCGCGTCGCTCGTCCGCGTTACTCGCCAGTTCCACCCCGCGTTCGTACCTGAGGCCGACCTCGATACCGGCGTGAAAGTCGGCGACGAGGAGCGCACGTTCCCCGTCGAGGTCCGCTACGGCCGCCGGTTCGTCCGCCACAGGTTCGACCAGCGCCATCAGATGGCTTTCAACTTCCCTTCGGCGGGTTCGTAACACTGCCCGCTCATCAGCGCCTCCTGAATGGCGTCGGACGCGTCGGCTTCGTCGACGCCGAACTCGTCGGCGACAGATTCGACGACCGCCGAACGGTCGGCCCCGTCGCCGTCGTCGAGTTCCTTCATCGCGTCCACGACGGCGTCGTCGAGGGCGACGTCTCCGCTCGCCTCGTTCGAGTCGGCTTCGTCGTCCGAGGACACCCCGGTGGCGTCGTCCGGGGAAGCCTCGCGCTCGTCGTCCGGGGGAGCCTCGACACCGGTATCTTCGTCCATTGCCGCCGGAGCGTCTCCGTCTACGACCGCTTCGGTGACCTCGTCCGCCGTCGGCACGTCGATGTCGGCTTCGCCCGGTTCTGACACCTCGCTTCCCGTCGTGAACTCGGTCCCGTACTCGTCTTCGACGGCTTGCCGCTCCTCCTCGTCGAGTTCGTACATCCCGTCTTCGCCGATATCGGCGTCCTCCGACTCGATTTCCGAGGTGGCATCCGTCGCCACTGTCGAGTCGGTGACTATCGAATCCTCACCCGACGACGAGAGCGAATCAGCGTCGCCGGCGTCGAAGTCGCCGAGGTCCTCGCTCTCGTCGTCCCCGGTGTCGTCGTCGCTCTCGACGCGCGAGACGGGGTCGAAATCACCC
>JBNJGG010000253.1:0-2561 GCA_051747545.1 Halobacteriota archaeon
TGACGACCCGGGGAGGCGCACTTCGACGAGTGAGACGGTGTCGCTGGTGACGGCGTCGTCCAACGCGTCGGCGAGTTCGTCCCACGAGGTCGGCCGGGACGCCTCGACGCCGAAACTCTCTGCGAAGGCGACGAAGTCTGGATTTCTTATTCGCGTGCCGAAGGACTCGCCGGTGTGTTCGCGCTGGTGCGTGGAGATGAGTCCGTAGTCGTCGTCGACGAACAGGACGACGGTGAACCCACAGCCGAGTCGAACCGCCGTCTCCAGTTCGGCGGCGTTCATCAGAAAACCGCCGTCGCCCGTCGCCGCGACGACGTTCGCGTCCACCGCGCGGTCTGCCGCGACGGCACCGGGAACCGCGATGCCCATGCTGGCGAGGCCGTTCGAGATGATGCAGGTGTTCGGCTCGTAGACCGGGTAGTGTCTGGCGATGGCCATCTTGTGACTCCCCACGTCGGAGACGACCACGTCGTCATCGGCGAGCGTTTCTCTGAGGAGCGGGAGCGTCCGGCGAACCGAGAACGGTTCGTCGTCCGCTGGCGGGCGGGTCGCGTCATCGAGGATGGCGTCGTGTTCGGCATCACACCACTGGTCCCACGTCGCGTCGATGGCCTCCGTCAACGCGCTGAGCGTCGTCGACACGTCAGCGACGATTTCCACCTCGGGGTTGTAGTGAGCGTACACCTCCGCCGGTTCGGTGTCGACGTGTATCACCGTCTTCTCTCGCTCGGGGTTCCACCGCATCGGGTCGTGTTCGGCGATGTCGTAGCCGACGGCGACGACGCAGTCCGACGCGCTGACGGCGGCGGCAGACTCGTCGTCGGGTCCCGATTCGAGCGTCATGAGCGACCGCTCGTCGCGGTCAGAAATCGCACCCTTTCCCATGTACGTCGCTACGACCGGGATGCCGGTCGCCTCCGTGAACGTTCGCAGACTGGACGCCGCGTTCGTCCGGACGCCCCCGTTGCCCGCGAGGACGATTGGTCGCTCTGCCTCGGTCACGTGGGTCGCTGCGCGGGAGAGTTCGTGCCGGTTCGGCGCTCCCCGCCGGACTCGGTCCCGAGTCGGCAACGGCTCCGCGTCGACGGCAGCGCGAGCCACGTCCTCGGGGATTTCTAGGTGCGTCGCACCCGGCTTTTCTGACTCGGCGAGTTTGAACGCCTTTCGAACCGACTCGTTGATGACGGCTGGTTCGCTCAACTGCGTGTTCCACTTCACGACCGGTTCGAAGGCGTGTACCACGTCGATGGCCTGGTGGCTCTCCTTGTGAAGGCGCTCGCGGCCGCCCTGTCCCGTGAGTGCGACGAGCGGAGACTTGTCGAGTTCCGCGTCGGCGACGCCGGTGATGAGGTTGGTCGCGCCGGGGCCGAGCGTTGCGAGGCACACGCCCGCATCCCCGGTGAGTCGGCCGTGAACGTCGGCCATGAAGGCCGCCCCCTGCTCGTGCCGCACCGGAACGAACTCGATGGTCGAATCCCTGAGCGAGAAGAGGACGTCCTCTAGCTCCTCGCCGGGGAGTCCGAACACGGTGTCGACGCCCTCCGCTTCCAGACAACGTATCAGGAGGTCTGATGCCTTCATGTCACTCGGACAGCGACCCCGAACCCACGCCGTGCTGGACCCAGACGGTCTTGCGGTTGACGAACTCGCGGATGCCCTGCCGACCGAGTTCCCTGCCGTACCCCGAGTTCTTGATGCCGCCGAACGGCAACCGCGGGTCCGACTTGACCATTTCGTTGACGAAGCAACATCCCGCTTCTAACCGACGCGCGACGCGCTCGCCTCGCTCCAGGTCGGCCGTCCAGACGCTCGCCCCGAGGCCGAACTCCGAGTCGTTCGCCAGCCGAATCGCCTCCGCCTCGTCTGTGACTTCGAAGACGGCGGCGACCGGACCGAACGTCTCCTCGGTCGCCGCGGGGGCGTCGAGCGGCACGTCGGTGAGCACCGTCGGCGGATAGAACGCTCCCTCTCCGTCGGGGATTTCACCACCCAGGACCGCCTCGGCACCCGCGTCGAGAGTCCCGCGAACCTGCTCGTGAAGGGTGTCCCGCAGGTCTTTACGCGCCTGCGGCCCCACGTCCACGTCGTCGTCGATCGGATTGCCGACGGCGTACGAATCCATCTCGTCGACGAACCGGTCGACGAACTCGTCGTAGATGTCCTCGACGACGACGAACCGTTTGGCGGCGATACACGACTGCCCGGAGTTCTGGAGTCGTGCCCACGCCGCGGTCGACGCAGTCTCGTCCAGTGGCGCGTCGCCGAGGACGACGAACGGATCGCTCCCGCCGAGTTCGAGGACGGTCTTCTTGAGGTTGCGACCGGCCGCTTCCGCCACCGCGCGGCCGGCCGGTTCGCTCCCCGTCAGCGTGGCCGCGGTCACTCGGGGGTCGGCGACGATGTCCGCGACGCGGTCGGACGGTACGAGGAGGCTCGTAAACGCCCCGTCGGGAAACCCGGCGTCGACGAACACGTCCTCGATAGCGAGGGCGCACCCCGGGACGTTCGAGGCGTGCTTGAGGAGGCCGACGTTTCCCGCCGCGAGCGTTGGTGCGGCGAAG
>JBNJGG010000254.1:0-2548 GCA_051747545.1 Halobacteriota archaeon
GTCCGAGGGCATCGAATTCGAATACGAGTCCGAACACTACGGGCTGCCCGTCACCACGAAACAGGAAGTGCCGATCCAATTTTACGTCGCCGACGAGATCGAGAAGACAGAGAGTGGGTATCGAGTGACACACGAACCGTTCGAACAGTCCGGAGACGTCGTCGCCGAAGATCCGACCTGAGATGACGGTTCGCGCCGCCGAAACGCGATACTCGAGTAAGTGATCGCAGAGCAACCGCCGGAGGGCGACCGACTCGAAATCACAACGGTCAAATGGGGCGGCCGTTTACCACCGAGTGCCTGCCTGGGTAGCTTAGCGGTAAAGCGCGTCCTTGGTAAGGACGAGAGCCCGGGTTCAAATCCCGGCCTAGGCTTACTGCGTTTTGGTTAAATCTCGTATTCTTAAATGTCGACTACGGTGGCGTAGCAGCTGGGCGATGTCATACGCACGGGTCGACCACTACCGAACCACCGAGTGACGTCTCTGTTTCGCAAACGGGGTGGTCACGGTGACGCGCGAAGCCCCACAGCCCGACTGGGATGGTCTTCTGTGGGAAACCCGCGGGTATTTGGGTCTCGGTGAGGACGACCCGGTCCCGCTCAACGAACTTCGCGAAACAGCCGAGGCGAACGGCTGGTCGGAACGCGAGTTCCGCGAGAGTCACCGCAACAGCGACCAGTTGGTAAACGTCGGGACACTCGACGAACCGCGAGTCGTACTCGACGATACGGTCAGTGATACCAACGACGAGGAACCCAATACCGGGAACGATACCCCAGGAGTCGACACCGATAAACCGGCTCCGAATAGGGCAAACAATGACGAGATACGGAATAACGCCGAACTCGACACGCCATCCGAGGTCGAGACAGGCGTATTCCCCGATGACCTGAAAGGTGTCGCGCAGTGGTTGACGTGGAAGGCCACCGAGGACGGGAGGAAGGTCCCCCGCGCACCGTACGAGAACCCGGACTGGCCCGACAAGTTCGTGTCGTCCCAAGACCCCGACGTATGGCGTGATTTCGACACCGCTGCCGATTGGTCCGACAAGCTCGGCGGATACGACCTCGCGTTTACCATCCGAAACCGTGAGGACTACCCGGACGAGCAGTTCGTACTCGTCGACTATGACGACGCGCGAGACCCCGATACCGACGAAATACATCCGGTTGTTCGCGAGCACATCGAACGAGCGGACTCGTATACCGACATCTCGACGTCGGGGACGGGCGTTCACATCTTCTGCCGGGGCGAACTCCCCGAGAGCGTGAAGGCTATCGGGGCCGAGTTGCCTGACGACGAGCGGTTCCCCGGCGCGGAGATCGAGGTGTACGACTCTGGGCGCTACTCGGCGATGACCGGTGACCACATCGTCGGTACCCCCCGAACCACGCGAGAGTGCCAATCGTTCATCGACGAGCTCGCTGACGAGTTTGCGACTGTCGCCGAGGGCACGCCCGACCAACTGCTGCATGAACCGGAGAAGTCGAAAGACGAACTCGCCGACGTCGAGACAACCACCGACATCCAGGACGTATTCGACGCGATACAGCACACCGGTCCGCGAGACATCCGACTCCAGTCAACCGTCACTCACGAACGAGGCGACGGGACGAAGTCGCTCGACCCGTCGTGGGCGCAGTCGAAATCGGGTACCCGACTCGCACAAGTCGGTGACGGCTGGGTATACCGGAAGGGGATGCACGGCCTCGGCGCTCTGCAGGTCGTTGCGCTCGAGGAGCGTATCATCACTCGTGTCGACGAGTATCCGACGGGTGAGGATTTCTGGGAGGCCGTCGACGCTCTACGGCAACGCGGGGCGCACATTCCCGAGTACGAACCCGAGGAAGGCGAGCCAGTCTCGGCGCTACCTCTCGCCCGACTCAAGGCGCTCGATCCATCCGAGCGCAAGCGGGCCGCGCGAAAGCGGGGGCTCGACTGGCCAACCACCGCCGAAGCTCGCACCCGCCTTCGAAACCGCATCTTCCAAGCGATGCGTCACGGGGAGGACATCGTCATCGACGCGCCGACCGCCCTCGGAAAGACCTACACAGTCGCCACCGAACCGTGGTTGAATCATAGCGATGTTACCGACGACTCCCCCGTCGTGCACTTCTCTGAGACCCGAGAAGCCCGTGACGACGCCGCAGCGAGTAGCCGGAACGTGATGGGAGTTACAGCAGCGACGCTGAAGGGACGCAAAGAGCGGTGCCCTGTCGCCCGTGGCGATCACAACCCAGCCCATAATGACGAGGAGGAGGACCCGGACGTCGTCATTACGATGGACGGATCCCCCGCATCGGCATGGTTCGATTCGGTGTGTGACGGACGTGGCGTGCCGTTCTCGACCGCACACGCCTTCCTCGCCGAGCGGAACGACCAGGGAGTTGAGCTACCATGCTGTGAGGGCGAGGCCGAGTGCCCGGCCAAGAGTCAGTGGAACGGTGTCCCTCGCGACGACGACAGCGGTGAGGCGACCGTCGACGTCGTCCACGCGACTCACCAGTTCGCCAACGTCCCCAGTCTCGTACGCAACTGCAACGTCAT
>JBNJGG010000255.1:0-2534 GCA_051747545.1 Halobacteriota archaeon
GTGACCTCGTAGTCGCCGTCTTCGAGCGGGGTATCGTAGCTGAAGTTGCCGTACCGCTCGGTGTAGTACAGCTCGTCGTCGTCCGTGTTCGAGATCTCGGGATCCGAGGGCGTCCCGGCCTCTCCGGTGGTGAACGTCGTGCCGCCGTCGAAGTTGGTGTCAGCTTGGAACTCCGTACCGTCCGCGGCGGTGTAGGCGTCGCCGCCGGCGTTCGCGGCGAAGCTGGTGGCTCCAGTGTCGCCGGTGTCGCTCTCTTCGAGCTTCAGGACGACCACGTTCGAGTCGAGGCCGGTGTCGCCCCCGGGTTCGCCGTGAGTGGCCACAAAGTAGTTGTAGCCACCGACATCGGTGGTGTAGAGCAGCGTGACGGGCACCTCGGCCTCGCCGTTCGAGTCGAGCGTGACCGTCTCGTAGTTCACCTGCTCGATCTTGTTGGCCTCGTAGGCCTCGATGTCGTAGCCGGGCGTGCCGTCGTACTCGGGAACGTTGTCGAGCTCAAGTTCGGCCTCGAAGTGCAGCAGCGTAACCGTCTCGTCGGGTTCGCCCGTCACGGTCACAGTCTGGTCTGCCTCGTTCACGGTGGCCGCGCTGTGGTGGTCGCGGAGCGCGCCATCGTCGAGGCTGACATCCTGCACGCCGATGCTCGGTGCCGGCGCAATCGACTCGTCGAGCGTCGCCTGTGCGCCGCCCGCGCTGCCGTCGCCGAACAGTTGCGTCTCCTGGGCACTTCCGTCCGCGTACCCGACGTTTACGTCGGAGCGGGCGAGTTCGAGACCGGAGACCGGTCCCGCCTCTTGAGAGGAAATGCTCGCGTTCTTGATGCTCGTCGGGTCGTTGTCCGCTGAGAACGACATCGACTCGCCGGGTTCGAAGTCGTCGAACTCGATGGTCAGGACGTCGTAGCCGTCCGAGCCGTTCACGCCGTTGTGCGGCTGGCTGAACACGTCGCCGTCCGCCGTGCTGACGACGCCGACGCCGTCACCGGACTCCGAGTCGATCACGAGGCCCTTCGCCGCCTGGTCGCCGGCGGTGCCATCTGGGTCCCAGACCATGTCGGGCATCGCGCCCGAGGACAGGTCGAAGGTGACCGACGAGATCTGCTGGTCGCCGGTGTTCTCGACCGTGAACGAGCCACTGCTGTAGGTGCTCGCTTCGGGACCGCTGTCCGGATTGACGCTCACCGACGTGGCTCCGGGTTCCACCGCGGACTCGCCGACCGTGACGGTCTGGGTGGTATTGTCTGTGGCACCGTCGTCGTCGGTGACGGTGAGGGTGATGTCGTAGTCGCTGGCGGTGTCGAAGGTGCTAGTCACCTGCTCACCGGTGGCGTCGACGTCACCGTCGCCGTCGAAGTCCCATTCGTAGCTCGCGATGGGGCCGTCGTCACTGGAACCGGAGGCGTCGAACGACACCTCCTCGCCCACAACGGGCGAGTCCGGACTGTAGGTGAACGACGCCGTCGGTGGCTCGTTGTCGTCGCCGACGGTCGCGCCCGTCGACCAGTAGTTGATGAGCTGTTGAATCTGCGCGTTGCTGATGGTTTCGCCGCCGGTGTTCGGAACCTCGCTCCCGGTCGACCACCAGTTGATGGCCTGCTGAATCTCCGCGTTCTCGATGAGCGAGTCGTCCTCGCCGCCCATCGCGACCGCCTCGGCGACGGTCATCGTGTCGTCGGATGGCGGTTCGTCCTCGCCGACGGAGACGACCTCTATGGCTGAGATCTTCGGGTTCTCCGCCTCGTGGAGGAACGTGACGTTGATGTCGTCGTCCGAGGGCGTCACCTCGAAGGACTCCATCGCGCCAACGTCGTGGCCGTACTGGTCGTGGATGTTGTAGTCGTCGAGGACGGTCTGTCCCTCGAGAACGACGTCGAACTCACGCGGCCCCTGGCTCTCCAGGTTGTTACCCTCCTCTAGGAAGATCTCCGCGAAGTACAGCCGGACCTCGTAAGTCTGACCCGACTGCGCGGGGAGGTTCCACTCCATCTCGGGCGCGTCCGCCGTCTCGCCGGTAGTGGCGTTGGGGTCCCAGCGCTCTGTCTGGAACAGAGACGCAGGCGTGCTCGACGGGACGGAGTCGTTGAGCGTTATCGTGTCAGTCGTATCGTAGGAGCTGCTCCCGCTCTCGTCCACGTTGGTGAATTGCGACGGGTCACTGTCCGTGTCAGCCGACCAGGCCTGCCCATCGTCGACCGCGGCGAGTTCGGAGCCGCCGGCGTTGATTCGGTGGACGACCTCACCGTCGGTCGGCGGTTCGTCCGCTGTCGGCTGTACCGTGACGTTCACAGTATCGGTGTCACTGTCTTCGCCGTCCGAGACGCTGACCTGGAAGGTAAGCGTCGTCTCGCTGTCGACCTCGGGCGCGGTGAACGTCGTCGTCTCACCGTCGTTCTGGCTCAGCCCGGCGTCCGGACCCGCCGTCTGGGTCCACGTGTAGCCCAACTGGTCGCCGTCCGGGTCGTCGGAGCCGGACGCGTCGAGCGTGACCGAGTCGCCTTCGTCGACTGTCTGATCCGCGCCCGCGTCAGCCGTCGG
>JBNJGG010000256.1:0-2522 GCA_051747545.1 Halobacteriota archaeon
CGACGACGGTGACGACGGCGACGACGGCACCGACGACAGCACGCCCGGCTTCGGCGCGCTCGTCGCGCTCGTCGCCCTCATCGCGGCTGCGCTCCTCGCTACCCGGCGTAACGAGTAACGCAGCAGCGATACCACACACTCGCTAACCATCGGCCCTCGCGGGCCGACCCTTGCGGTATTTCTTTATCCGACTCGACTCCGCCAGCCCGGTAGCGGAAGCGCTTCCGACGGGTCCTGACGGCCGCTATCGACTCGGTCGGTCCCGAACGACATCTCTGACCGGACCGATGTCGGGCGCCTGACGGGCGCGTGCCGCTATGTAAACGAGTTCCCGATTATGTCACACGCAAAGTATTTAGCAGGACCAACGTGTGTTTCGGACGTCGTAACCCTACCAAGCGTGGTACGTGACTGTCCGCGGCCGAGTCCGGTCGCGCCCTCGACGCGGCGCGGGTCTCCGGCGACCGGGCGCGAGCCGGGGGAGACCGCGACCACCGCGACACGGACACCACTCTCATGACAACCGACACACCCTATCGCGGGACGGCGCGCGCGGTCTTCCTCGCGGCGATCGCGGTCGTCTCCGCGGTCGCCGTCGGGTTCGCGGCCGCCCCCGCGGTAGCACAAGACGCATCGTACGACGACACGGACGACCTCATCGGCGAACTCCTCTGGCAGGGGGAGACCGTCGAGGTCGCCGGTCTCGATCCGGAGACGGACGTCTCCCTTCGCGAGTCCACCGGTGACGGCTCTCGCCTCGTCGAAGAGCTGAACACCGGCGACGGGACCGTCGAGATCGACACCGGAGACCTCGACGCCGGCGACTACTTCATCGCGGGCGGCGGCTCCGCGATGGACGCCGAGAACACCTTCGAGGTCGTCGTTCAGGACCTCGACGTCGAGTTCGACGAGGACTCGGTGGAGTCCGACGAGACGGCGGCCCTCGAGATCGACTCGAACCGCGGCACCTACTCGCTCGACGTGAGCGCGGACGGCGACCTCGACGACGACCAGCTCGAGCGGCTCTTCGAGGACGACTTCGACGTCTCGAACGTCGGCGACGACGACGAGGTCACCCTCAACGACGTCAGCGACGGCACGTTCGACGCGACCTTCTCGAACGTCGACGGCCTGTCGACGGGCGAGTACGAATTCACCTTCGACGTGACCGACACGTCCGCCGAGGACACCGCCTCGATCACCGTGGGCGGCGCGGGCGGGGGCGACCTCTCGCTCGCCGAGGGCTCGACCACCGTCGCGCGGGGCGACGTGGCCGAGATCACGGTCGAATTCGACGAGGAGGGCGACTCCGGTACCGTCGTGATCGGCGACTTCGGCGACGACAGCTACCAGGCCAACGTCAGCGTCGAGGACGGCAACGGTGACGGCGACGTCACCGTGCTGTTCAACACGTACACCGCCGGCCGAGACGCCCCCGTCGTCGAAGCCGCCGCCGCTGCCGACGACGCCACGCTCGAAGGAGAGCGGGGCGACTTGCCCGACCTGCTCGACACGGGCGACTACGCCGTCTCCGTGAGCCCGACCGGGCTCGACGACGGTGACGCCACGGACGCGCTCGACGATGCGACGGCCCTCGGGTCGCTCGTCATCGAGGAGCGCTCGACCGACGAGCTGGTCCTCTGGCGCACCACCGACGACGTCCGCGGCGACGTCGTCGAGGTGCAGGGCGACGACGGCGACGACGACGCCGTCGCCGCGGTCACTGACGGCGTCGAGAACGACGTCGTGACGCGGACGGACACGGCCGCGCTCGGCGACCCGAACGACGTGCTGGTCCACCAGATCGGCGCGACCGGTCTCGAAGGCGCGCTCGCCGCACAGGGCGGTAGCAAGGCGGAGGCGCTCGCGGACCTGGCCTCGGCTGACGCCCTGTCGCTGACGTTCACCGAGCAGGACCCCGGTGCGAACCGGGACGCCGACGAGGCCGAACTCGGCGACGAGGTCACCGCTGACGACGTCGACGTCGTGTACGACGACGAGAACGGCGACTACTACGTCTTCGTCGACGCCGGCGATATCGGCGGCGAGGACGGCGACGAGTACGCGGTCGAGTTCACGGTCGAGACCCCGCTCTTGACCGACGCAGAGAGTGACGACGGCGACGAGGCGATCGAGGACGCCCACGAGTCGGTCGGCGCGACGTTCGGCTTCGAGGCGGCCGACGGGTCCTTCGATCTCGACCCCGTCGAGGTCGCCAACGCTGACGGTCAGCGCGTCTCCGGTGAGATGAACGTCGCGCCCGGGACGGAGTTCGCGCTCCGCGTCCGCAGCGACGAGGCGTCGACGGACTTCATCAAGAACGCCGAGGGGGTCGTCGTCCAGTCGGACGGCGCCTTCTCCGGTGAGTTCGACTTCACCGAGGAGAGCGTGAACGACACGTTCACCGTCTCGACCCGTCAGTCCCCGCTCGACGAGGAACTCGAGTCCGACGGCGTCGTCGTCGAGCAGGTTCGAGAGCCCGCGGTCTTCGAGGTCTCGGACCTGACCCCGCAGGAGGCGAC
>JBNJGG010000257.1:0-2503 GCA_051747545.1 Halobacteriota archaeon
CTCGTGGAACGACACGCCCCACTCCAGATCGTGGTCGACGAACTCGGCTTCGTCGAGCGGCCGCCCGCCCTCGAACCGGAACTCGCCAGCGGCGGTGTCGCCCGCGAGGACGCCGGGCAGCCAGTACCGGTCGTCCTCCCACATCCGGTCGTAGGGGACGTCGTCGATGGGGACCCACTCCGGCCGGGCCTCGGGGCTCTCCCTCGGTTCCCCGTCGTAGGCGTCGGTCCGAAAGACGTGACAGTGGGTGTGATTCGTCCCGTCGAGAACGAAGGTGAGATCGCCGACTTTCTCGGGAGCGTGGACCTCGATGCCGACCTCTTCACGCGTCTCGCGGATCGCACACGCCCGGGGCGTCTCACCGTCTTCGAGTTTCCCGCCGGGACCGTTGTACCAGCCCTCGCCGAGACCGCGGCGCTTCTCGATGAGCAAGACCGCATCGTTTCGGACGACGAAACAGAGCGTGGCCTCGATCACGGGTCGAGGGTGGCACCGCTGGTACGTAAGGGTACGTTTCGGCGGCGCCGACGGGGCCGGACAACGCCTACGTCGTGCCGTTTCGCGTCCGATTCACGACGGTGAGATAGCCGACGTAGAGCAGGGCCGCCAGGACCAGCGCGGCCGCGAACACCGTCACGCCCGCGAAGCCATCGAGGGCGACCTCGGGTTCGTCGAGGATGTAGGCCCCGCCTTCGACGCCGAGGATGAACAGACTGCCGTAGACGACCGCGAGTGCGACCGCCCGGGCGACCGTCAGGAGGTCGAGGCGACCGCGAGCGAGGAGTTCGACGACGAACAACACCGCGAATGCCAGCAGGTAAAACGGCGTCGGCAGCGCCTCCCCGAGTTCCCGGCCACTGTCGAGCGCGAGGAAGCCGTAGTAGCTCAGGGCGAGTAAGACGGCACCGACGACGGTGAGCGTGACGCCGTAGCCACTCGCGTCGTCCGTCGAGAGAGGCGATCGGCCCGTACTCGACTCGTCCGTCACCATGGGGGTCCTCCACCGTCGAGCACCATAGGTAGCCGGGGCGTGAACGGGGCGAGTGGCCCCGCCACGGCGGAAGACTCGTGGTGGTAGCCGTGGTACCACCGGACATGCGCGACGCCGACCACAGCGCACCGAGGACCGAGGCGGCCAGGCACAGCCAGATCGGGACCGAACGTTCAACCGTCGGACGCGACCGGTCGAGACGACCGGCGGCGGACGGTGGGATAGCGAGTCGGGAGAGCGCACACGGACCAGCAAACGGGTCGACGGCGACCGACGGCCAGCCGGGAGGAGACCCCGGTCTGCGACGACTCCTCCGGGCGTACGGGCTCGTCGCCGTCGCCGGGGCGTTCGTCTTCTGGGCACCCTTCCTGTTCACCGGCTCGGGGTGGATCCTCCTGACGGGTCCGGCACTCGGTGGGGGGATCGCCTTCCTCGCCGCGGTCAACGCGTATCGCGGCGCCGCCGGTCACGCCCCGTCGTTGTCGGTGTCGGGCCTGCTCGTCGTCCTCGGTGTCGGCGCGGCGGCCTCACCGGTTCTCCTCGAACTCGACGCCGACCTCGTCTTCGGCACGACCGCGCTCGCGGGCGCTCTCGCGGCGGTCCTCGCGGCGTACACCGTCGTGGTGGGGTGGCGACGTCGAAGCTAGGCGCGTGATCCCAGAAGATAGTTGGCCCGGGGACGAACGCGGTAGGCATCGGGACTCCCGTCGGTGTGAGCGTTCGAATCCACCCACCGACAGCGGCCGGCAGTCGCAGGTGTGAACTACACCCGACGGCACGCGGTTGGCTAGAAAGCGATGAGCGCACACTTCAGCGACGAAGACGAGGGGAAACGCGTCGTCAACGCCAACGGCGATGAGATCGGCATGATACAGACCGTCTCCGGCGGACAGGCCCACGTCGACCCGGACCCGGACATGACCGACACGATCAAGTCGAAACTGGGCTGGGGCGACGCCGACGAGGAGACCTACGCCCTCGACGCCGACGACGTCGAGGAGATCGGCGACGACGAAATCCACCTGCGCCAGTTCTAGCGGTTCCGCTGTGGCCACACTAGCGGCCCTGTAGCGGCCGTTAGTCGACGAGGGTAGCCATCGCTCGGATCGACCAGGACGACGGTGAGCCCGCTCCCCGTCAACACGAACAGCGCGCCGCAATGGATCCGGGTCGACTCGATCGAGAGTGTACCGGCGATGCCGCACAGCGCGACGCTCTCGGCGATACGCCCCGGAGACGCTAACGCCGACCGTGAGGAGCGTCAGCCCCAATTCGGCGAAGGGGGTGCCGGCAGAACCTCGCCTCTCTCCACACCGCACTGTTCACGTCCTCGGGCCGGATCTCACTCGTTCTCGAAGTCGAGGGCGGCGGAGTTGATGCAGTAGCGCTGACCAGTCGGTGCTGGTCCGTTCTTGAAGACGTGGCCGAGGTGGCCACCGCAGGTCGCACAGAGCACCTCGGTCCGGCGCATCCCGTGGCTCGTGTCGAGACGGGTTTCGACCCGACCCGCCT